>CBFGTI010000043.1:0-35514 GCA_965651695.1 uncultured Imperialibacter sp.
GGGGGCTGTGGCAGAAAATACCGGAAATGCAGTTGGAGACACTGTCAGAATATTAGATCCAGTGATTATTACGCCGAAGGATGAGAAGAAATAGTCTATTGTTATGGTTTTTTCGGTCGTTTGTAATGTGTTTTTTGATATTCAACTTTCACAGACAAAATCAGGTGAACAATCTCATTAATAATCACGTGTGTTCTGGGTTTGAGGTTGTGGAAAAACAATGTCGCTCAAGTCGTGGGGGGTCACATGTGGTGGTGAGACATAAAGGAAATAATTACCGAATTGAATATTATGAGCAAAAATGCTTTGATGCAGAGATTGGAGGGAAATTAATGCTTTATTACGATAGTAAAAATGACTTTTTCTATGTTCCAGGCAGTCCAGTTTATGAGAGATATATTTATGGTTGCATTGTCTTGATGTTGCTTTCGTTTGTCCCCTGGAATTATTTAAATAAGCGACTGAAAGGAATTGAACCTAGTCAATAACAATCATTACATCATAGTTGGTAAAATAGCCCATCGCATTGACTTGTTTTTTACTTACTTTCTTTAACCTAGGCACCCGTGAGAAATCGTTTTCGATTTTTGAATCATCTATACTAACGAGTTCCATGCTAATCGTCATGAAATTGTTCAGAGATTTGACCATTTTGATTGGATAAGCTTTAGTCTTTTCAAGAATCAAACTGAGATATTCATAGTCGTGATCTTTGAAAAGTTCCGGATTGATAGATGCAATAGATGGGTTATAGTAGTAAATTTCCTTTCCAGTACCTTCCCATGCTAGAGAGATGTAATTGCATTCATAAGCTCCAATTTGAATAGTTGAGTTACCATATTCAATTTTTGGATCTGGCAAGTTTATATGCGGTGGATATGGAAGGTCTGCACTGGTCGTCATCACAATTTTTGAGCCTTTAGTAAAAAAATATAGTTTATTCTGAGCGGCGTTATAGATGGTTTTTTTGCCATTGGGCGCATTGTCGATTTTCAAATAATCAGCATGCTTGATAGTGATAAAAAGAGTGTCGTAATACTCCCCGTTATTTTGAAGGTGTTCAAAAGTTTTGTCCTTTATTTCCTGACTAATTTTTTGAGAGAACTCGAAAGTTACTTTATATGTCAAAGTGCCTTCAAAGGACTGAGAAAATCCAGAAAGCTTAATAGTAACAACAATTACTAGAAGTAGAAATTTTTTCATTACGAGTAAACATGTGTAGCCTTAAAATCCAGCACTAGAGCATCGATGACCATATTCATACATATGCTCACGGGCGTGTGAGGGCAGTTTGGCCACTTCTTCAATAGTTTTAGAACGTACTTTTATCCAGGTAGTTCCATCGAGCTCTTAGCCTCCACTTCGGTAGATGGCTTTTCCTCGTTCAGCTCGTATCGCCCAATAATGTCGCAGGAAGTATGTCCTTTGAACTATTAAAACCCAGTCATCTAGCGTAAAGGTAATATGCTCTCCTAAAGTCATACTTAAAACATCTGCAAAAAGACAGCAACAGGAGTAACTACTCAAATGTAAGTGATAGAAGTATCAGAATCAAAGAATGTATTTACCTTACTTAAACCGATGCTTCTTTTTGGACTACGACCTGCGCTTCGAGATTTATTATTCTCGAAGCCCTATCGCAGGATTTGCAATCCGGATAGAAATTGCAGGCGCATGCTCGGTGGTGTTTGCCTGCAGCCAAACCAAACTCCGGTGGTCTGTACGGCCTTTAGCAGGGGAAAAAGTAGGGCGTTACGGAAATTCAGTTCATACCTTTACCAAACCTCAAAGGTTTAGTAAAGGCGTTGTGAACAGCCCGCCGGCACTTTCGGCGGCAGTGGCTACGGCCTTTGGTGGAGTGGAGGGCAGCGTCGAAGCAGCGGGGGCACTGTACGACCTGCTGTCGGGTGCGGTGGGTGCCGTAGGCTTACTTGGCAGCCAGGACCCCGACCAGGTGCCGAATGCCACGCTGAACTTCCTCTTTTTTGATGAGAACTTGAACTTTGTAAACCTACTGGGCAAGGGCTTCGACTTTGATGCCGTAACCACCGCCGCTGCCACCACTACTACCAGCTTTGCCAATTGGGAAACACTGGTGCTGGATTGGGTAGCCGACCGAAAAGGGTATATTTACATTTATGTAGCTAACCCGGCCGGCAGGCGAAACGTCTGGGGACAAGGTGTGGTTTGACGACCTGCAGGTAATACATACCGAGCACCCGGTGGTGCAGGCAGATGATTACTACCCCTTTGGGCTTACTTTTAACTCGTACTCATCAGGTGTTAAAAATGACTTCCTGTACAACGGAAAGGAATTGCAGGATGAGTTGGACTTGGGGTGGTATGATTACCATGCGAGACAGTATGATCCGTTGCTGGGACGATGGAACCAAGTTGATGCCAAAGCGGAAAAATACTATCAGTACTCACCATATGTTTACGCTATTAACAATCCTTTAATATTTATTGATCCGGATGGGAATGAGATAGTTTATGTGGGAAGCAAAAAATTTCAACGTCGTATGGAGAGAAATCTGAGTTATTTAAAGAAAAATAGTGGGACTGCGCATATTTCCATAACTCAGTTGGAAGTCTCTGAAAAAGTCCACTACATACAAGAAATTGAGCGTAGACCGAGCGGCGGAAGGAAGTTGGACAACTGGAAAGCTAAGAGAGCAAATTTGTATTCTCAACATGAAGCTGGGCCGATCTCTTTTCGTGAATATCAGGCAGCGACTGAAGTAGGGGCGAATCCAACAGTAATAAGTGATAGTGGGAAGGAGGCTTTAAGAGCCAAAGAAAAGAATGAAATCAGTACCGATAAGAGTAATTCAGATGGTACCGGAACTGGATCTACATTGTACATTGATCTTGAGGGGGTTGAAGCAGCGCACAGTAAGAATACCAAAGGAGCATTTTCGATGAGGAAATCCTACTCTAACAACTCAACTAATTTTTGGGGCGCTTTGAGCCATGAGATTTTTCATATGGAAAGTGCAAATAATGGCACTCAAAATGATCCAGATCAAAGTTCAGCATCTCATGAACAAGAAGCTGTTGAATACGAGGACAAGGTGACTACTGAGATAAATCAAAAAAAGCAGTGAAGATTAGTGTTTTTTTTCTGAGTATTTTTTGGAGCGCAAGTCTTTATAGCCAAAGCATAAAGGAGTCAAAGCGGTTATCAGGGTCGGCCGAGTTTTCCGAGGCTATTTTTTTAAAAGGGTGTATTGGAAAGCACAACACACTCTTGGCTATTGATACTTTGACATCGGAATTTGCGAAGGACTACAACGTATTTTTTATTTATCTGCGAAATCGATGTGAATTAGGACATGAATCGCAGACGATGGTAATATTGGCCTTTGACAACAGCAAGGGGCATCGAATGAATATTGCTGGTCAGCAATGCGAGGTTAAAAAATTAGAGAAAAGCGAGGTAAAGAGTCTGAATCTTTTGTATAAAAATTTGGAAATTCACGGTTACTTCGAGCAACTATCGCCATCCAAATCTGCTGAGGGTTATCAGGAAATTCTTCTAGTCAAAGAAAACCATTCTCTGACATCTGGAATAATTTCAGACGGCCCGGTCACTAATGGACCTGAAGCAGACTATCCCTCTGAGGCATTAGTTGAGCTGTTGAAATATATCAGGATAAATTACTAGGATAAGGGCCCCCGCTTGTCCGAGCAGCAAAGCCGGACAATAGCAGCGAATGCTGGTGCGATGACTGTGGCTCGTACTATAAAAACTATGGAAGGTGCAGGATAGTGGCGAAGCAGCTGGTGCGCTGTACGATCTGCTTTTGGCGAGGTGGGTGCGGTATGGCAACCAGGTTGCAACAATCTGCAGGGGGAGTTGGCAACAAAGCATTTGGCAATCAAGTTTCAGTTAAAAAAGATGCTACGGTGGTAGTTCCAAAAGGTGATCCGAGGCAAGAGGTTAACCCATGCTTCGATCCGAATAATATCTGTGAATAAAAAGTGAAGACGTTTATCTCGACACATAAGCTTTTTCAAATAGAACTACCTGAAAACTGGCAAAGCAGTTTTCAAGAGAACATCTATACTTTCCAATACGAAGAAAATAGTGCGTTACAAGTATCCGCTATGTTCCATCCTGGCGGAAAACTTTTTGTGTTAGGAGAAGAATTTGAAAAAGAGCATAAGAAACATCCCACGGCCCAGATTGTCCAACTGTCAGAATACGAAGCTGTTCACTACGCCCTTGATCTAGTTAGTGATAAAATGCTTCAGTATGTGTGGATTACAGGCTTCAAAAATGTTAAGTTGTTTTGTACGTTAACTATAAACTCCCAGCAAGCGGACGAAAAATTAGATGCCGATTATCAACAATGCTTCGAAATATTAGACACGGTGAGAATTTTGCCGACGATAGTCCGAGCCGCCGAAGTTAATAACTAGCAGAACAGTGTTGGGTCCGAAGCCTGTGCCTGGTTCCATTAGCCGTAAGTACAAAGAGCCCTTATAGCAATGCGTCTTTTTACTTCCTGAGATTAGCAGCGCCAATTTCCAGCAGGTAGTCGGAGAGGTTTTGGCTATCGTGTAGTACCTCGGCAAGGTATCGGGCGTATTGGTCCCGCTTTTCTTTCACGGGGATTGTGTTTCCCTGCCTGGTAAAAAGGGGGCCTTCCGGTCGGTAAGTACCTTTACCAAACCTCGAAGGTTTAGTAAAGGTGTTGTCACCACAGCCTACCGGCACTTTCCGCCGCAGTGGCTACGGCCTTTGGTGGAGTGCAGGGCAGCGGCGAAGCAGCCGGTGCGCTGTACGACCTGCTGTCGGGTGCGGTGGGTGCCGTAGGCTTACTCGGCAGCCAGGACCCCGACCAGGTGCCGAATGCAACGCTGAACCTCCTGTTTTCGAACGGGTTATCGAGAGGGAAGATTAGTTAATATAAATGATCGACTGTGGGCTTGTAATGTCTCTGGAAAAGCGTTAGAATAGGGAGTTGTTGTCGCGAAAGTGGATAAATAAGCTGTAGATAATTGGCAGAGCGGAAGATTGTTGTACTTATTCTAGTTGTTTTGGGAGCCACTGTTCGCTGGTTGGCAGGAGGGTTTAGGGGAGGATTAGTTGAAAAAATTAATTCGGGTCTCAAATTCCACGACAGAATTTTTTCTACTACAGAGCTTTTAGGCTTTTTTACGCTGATGACATTGGTAGTGCTATTGCTCTATTTGTCATCGTGTAATGCACCGCTGCTGCATGGTTAGCGATAGCGTAACCTGTGGCGTGTTTTCTTAAAGCTTGTAGCTTCCCGGCACCCTGGCATAGTCTCCTGCCTGGAAACGCAGAGGATGGTCTTTTAATTGTTTCTCACAATCATTCAAAAGGCAATAAAAATGAGTCGTTTTAAATTCCCGGTTATTTTCTTCATGTTGTCAGCCGCTTTAGCCGGGGTAGTAGTTGTGTTGGGCGTCGTTGCGCTTAGTAAAATAAAAAACTCCGAAGCATTTGCAGCCGCTGCCCGGCATGTAGAAAGCGATTCGCTTGTCATACAAAAGTTTGCATCTATTGAAGATTACGGCTTTTTCGTTACCGGGAGCGTTGGGCGTGAGGCCGCGAGGTTGAGGTTTGGTTTTGACGGTAGCATCAAAGCCGGCCGGGTTGAATGCGACTTAATTAAAGGACCGGATGGAGCATGGCTTGTTAAATTTTCTCATCCTTCATCGCCTGCAGAGCTCCTGATCTCGTGAATCGAGGGAAATCCTCGCCGCACCTTTACCAAACCTCAAAGGTTTAGTGAAGGCGTTGTTACCACAGCCCGGCACTTTTTGCGGCAGCGGCAATCCTCCTCGTTTGCAACGAGGAGGAGCGAGGTTGGCGATTGCATCGCCGTTTCTTAATACTTTAACCCGAATAGCAACAACAAAATAAAAGAGGCTTGTAGCCGGACTAAATAAGCAGATAGTTCTGCAAAAAGAAAGTGTCATTTTCATTAACTTTATCACCAAATACCTATATTGTATTTTGTTCTACCAATAACCTAATTGGACCTTTCTATGAAGTCTATTTTTTACTTGCTTTTCACCAGGCAAATGGCAGCTTTTGTTAATGTATCTTTCACTAAAAAGTTTGCCCCGATTTTTTTCTTTGGCGGATTGGTTGCCACGCTGGCAGCGGCCCAGCCCAGCGTAAACCCCGTACCTTTGTCGCCTAATGCCGCCTCGCTGGGCAGCTATGGCGATGCCAATATCAGCCTCTACACCGGCCAGCTCGATTTCAGCGTGCCTATTTACGAAATCAGTTACAACGATTTTTCGTTTCCCATTTCTCTCGGCTACAACTACAACGGCCTGAAGGTAGAAGATTACCCCGGTTGGGTGGGCCTCGGCTGGACGCTCACCGCCAACGCCGTTATCAACCGGCAGGTGCGGGGCGTGCCCGATGAAGGCACCAAAGGCTACAATGGCAAAGATAAAGTTGGTCTGACAGTAGTTAGTTTTATTAATGGCGGAACGTTTAATGGGTTTACAGATTACCTAAACGACGTAGTAGTTCATGGGCAAAGCGACTCCGAACCGGACATGTTTTTTTTCTCTATACCCGGTGTAGGTAGCGGCAAGTTTTTTTTCGATGAAACCCAGTGCAATGTATCCGTTAAGACAGCAAAGGTTATACCTGCCCAGAACTTGCAGGTAACCGGCTACTTCAATTACGAGGCCATAAGAAATATTAAACCCGGGATAATTGAAAAATTCGAATTAAAGGATGGTAGAGGAAATATTTACACATTCAATGTGGAGGAGCGGGCGGCTGACGCAGAGGCTGGCGATCCCGATGCAGAGGACTTTGCGAATTCCTGGTATATCTCAAATATTACGACTCCTAAAAACAATGTGATTAATTTCCTCTATAAAGATACCCGGGTTATTGATCTCCCGCCCTCGATTACGGAAACTCGCACGCAACTGCTAGAACCGGTTGGAAGCTATCAGTATGATGACAACTACGAAGGACCAAAGTACCATACTTCTGCTATCAATGAGGTTGTTCTGGAAGCGATTACATGGAGGAACGGCAGAATAGAATTTGAGGAGGGGGCAGAAAGAGCGGATTGGAATTCTGCTACTTGGCCCAATTACTCGAAACGCCAGGACTCAGTGGTACCTAAAACTCTCGCAAAAGTTAAAATCTACGGCCAGGCCAATGTGTTGTTGAAAGAGGCGGTGTTTAGTTACGATTATTTCGGAAGCAATGCACGGTTAAAGCTGAACAGTGTTCAAATAACTAATGGTACTTTACAACAGCCACCATGGCAATTCGAATACCTTGAGGGGTCAACTCCCCATATCGGGTACCGGGAGCCTCTACTGAAGCAGGATCACTGGGGCTACTACAAGTCAGAAAGTTTTACCACACTTTTGCCCCCTTTTCAATATGAATATGGCAATTTGCCGGGCAACAACAGGACCCCAGAGGCTGGGGCTTCTAGTGTTGGATTGCTTAAAAAAGTGACTTACCCAACGGGTGGCACCAAGAATATACAATACGAAGCCAATGATTACCTTGGCCAAGTTTCCACATCTGTCAACCTATGTAGCGGCACTTTTACCAGCCTGGCAGCTGTTGAGGCGCAGATTACCGGAACAGACGACGTTTACGACGCTCAAACGATAGTTATTTCGAGAAACACTTGCGTTAAAATTAATATTGATATCGACCTTCCTTGTATCGACGGGAGCGCCGAAGCCTACTTATGGGACGGAAGTGGGACAAAAATTTTTCAAGTGACTCAGGAGCACATGCAGGCGGGGAATTCGCCAATATATGGCGCAATTGGATCTGGTGACAGTTTCGTTCTTCTACCCGGGGTATACACACTGGATGCCAAAGTAATTAATTCATATAACTGCGGTCAAACAGCAAGCGTATCGGCTGAGCTTTTGTACATCAATTCAACCCCAAGTGGTGAAGATTCATACGCAAACTTTGTAGCAGGAGGACATCGGGTAAAAGCTATTGAGGAATGTAGCGGAATAGGGCCCTGCATCTCAAAAACCTTTTTGTATACAAACCCCGATAACAGAGAT
This sequence comes from uncultured Imperialibacter sp., assembly GCA_965651695.1. Classification (GTDB taxonomy): domain Bacteria; phylum Bacteroidota; class Bacteroidia; order Cytophagales; family Cyclobacteriaceae; genus Imperialibacter. The sequence goes on from CBFGTI010000043.1 coordinate 8,056, forward strand.
TATTCAAGCGGCGAGGTCGTCAACCTGCCAGTTTATCATTACAGAACCCATGTTTATTTGGGTAACTTCTCAGGGGGCCCCGGTCCTTCATACCGCCCCTTTGATGCCGTTTCATTAAGCGCAAGCAGCCGTTTACCAATTGCCACTACTTCTGGAAATGTGGTGGGATACAAATACGTTACGATTATTTCCGGCGGGGCTGAAAATGGAATCAGAATAGCCAAGTTTTCCAGCCCTAAAACTTATCCTGATGAAGGGTCTCAGGATTATCCTTTTCCACCACTTAATAACATGGACTGGAAAAGAGGTCAGTTAATTGAGGACAGAAACTTCCGGTCAGAAGGCGAGATGCAGGTATTGATCAGCAAGTCGGAAAAGACGTACAACCAGTCAAGCAGTAATCAATATAACCGGATGATTGGATTTAGGCCTGGAAAAGTGTTCGAAAGCCAAACAGGCTATAAAGCGGTAACATTGGCAGACTACATCTACCATCAATACAGTATTCAATCGGGCTGGTGGATTCTGGAAGATGAGGTTAATTATACCTACGACCAGATCGGCTCCCTGCAAACCTCCGTTCACTACGACTATGAAAACCCCTTGCACCTGCAGCCAACCAAAATCACTACCACCAACAGCAGGGGCGAAACGGTAGAAAACCGGATGAAGTACGTGCAGGATGTCGGCACCATTTCTGGTTTGTCGGCAGCGGAGATCTCCGGTATCCAGGCCAACCCGGCAAAGGTGTCGGTAATAGAAGAAAAGAGCTTTGTAAACTCCACACTCACCAGTACCAAACTAACGCTGTACAATGGCATCAACCCCTCAGCGTATAAAATTGCCCAGGGTAATACACCTCTTTCTCTCGAAATGACCATCGACCAGTACGATAGCTACGGAAACCTGAAAAGCTACGTAGGCAGAGACCAGGTGAGGGTTTCTTACCTGTGGGGGTACAACAATACCTTTCCTGTAGCCGAAATTCGTAACGCACAACCAACACAGGTTTTTTACACCAGCTTCGAGGCTTTTCCGGGCAGCAGCACTTATGCTTATACAGGGGCGTCGAGTCATACGGGTTCTTATAACGTCACAATTCCGGGAACGGGAAAATACATAGTCAGCTTTATGAAGTACAACACCACTACTTCCAAATGGGAGCTCAATACGCAAATAGTGGAGAACGTGTCGTCCGTGGCAATAGGCGGTGCCGGCCAGATCATTGATGAGGTACGAGCTCATCCTGCCAATGCGCAGCTAACCACCTACACTTACAACCCGCTTTACGGAATGACCTCGAAATGCGACGCCAACAGTATTGTCCAAAAGATGGAGTACGATGCGCTGGGCCGGCTGGTGATCGTGCGTGACAATGACAATAACGTTTTACAGAAAGTGGAATACCAGTATGGTGGGCAGTAATACAAACCGGTTTGCTGCAAGCCTGGCCGGTCGCAACACCTTTGAAAATCTTCTTTCCCTTTAGGGGCAGGCCGACGTGGAACGGGTAAAAAAGAAGAAATTCAAAGGAAATATTTTAAATGCAATCGCCCTTATTCATTACTAACCGTTTATGCAGATTTGGAAGTGGCTTGTGGTGATTACGCTCGTATGCTTTGCATCGGCGGCCGCCCATGCCCAAATCACGCCCAATATCCGCCTGGGCAACCAGGAGCAAAACCAGGTCGACAAGGTGAAGCGCATAAAGAAGGCGGCAAAAGAGCGGAAAAAGAAATCGAGGAAGGAACGGAAAGCCGAGGCCGATTCGCTGGCCAACCAGAAGGCCGAGCAGGAAACGGAGCGGCTGAAAGGCATGGCCGAGCAGGCTGCTAAAGACACGCTGAGCAATCAAATAGACAAGCAATTTTCGGAGCTGGACGAATACAGCGACGAGCTGGATGCTGCCGAAAAGCTGGGGACGAAAGTGAAAGACTTGCGTGAGGACAGCCTAACGATGCGGGATGTGGCTGATACGGTGGCCAATGAGGCGTTGAAATACGGAGAGAAGGAGCTGGAGAAGGAAGTGTCCGAAGCCATAGCCGCCCAGGGCGAGGCACCCAACCTCGACATGAAGCAGGGGCTTGCCGGAGAGGTGCCCGGTGGGATGCCCGGTGGGACGCCCGGTGGGACGCCCGGAGCCCCCGGTGGGACCCCCGATCCCTCGCAGCTGGCAGGCGGCGGTATGAGCAAAGACGAGCTGGAGAAGCTGAAAGCCATGATGGACCTGCGGCAGGCCGCCCGAAAAGCAGCCAAGAGTAAGGACCTGATGGAGGTGCTGCCCACCATTGCCACGTCCGTTACGGCCGCCATGCCCTCGGTAGATAAAGTGAAGCAGAAGTACTTTAAATACGGAAAGATAAAGGGCCACCCCGAAAAGAACATCTTCAAACAACAGCCGCTCCATAAGCGCTTTGTGTGGGGAGGCAACCTCGATGTGGTGCTCGGGCTGAAAAACTCGCTGGACTTTGGCCCTTTTGTTGGCTATAAGATCAACAAAGTGTGGGAGGTGTATGTAGGCGGCAAGTACCGGACGGAGTTTAACTTTCAGAAGAAGTGGTATTTTAAGCGCGGTGCCGACGAAATGCTGGGCTACCAGCTGTTTACACACTACACACTTTACAAGTCCATTTTTGCTTATGCCGGCTATGAAAACAACCTGGCAAAACCCAAAGCGGTGCCCAATACCCCCGGCGACAACGACCCGGCGAAGGTGTGGGTGCCTTCGGCCATGGTAGGCGTTGGGCGGAAGTTCCAGGTGCGGTCTAACATTGGTGCCCATTGCATGATTTTGTACGACCTGCTTTACGACCGTGAAACCGCCCTGTACCCCCGCCCGTGGCAGGTACGGATGGGATTTTATAAGAAATAATGGTCATTTCTCTTCCGGGGCTTCATTATCCTTCTCAAGCTAATCGGCTCTTCCGGGGATTGGGTTGTCAGAGCTGTGAGGGAGGGGATGTTGTTGATATTCAAGATGCTAACAATATCTTTACCTATCATGTCTCCTCAGGGTTTAGCCAACCTTCATCGTTCATCCGTCACCTGCCGCTTTTTCCCAGCAGTGCTTCCAATTGCTCCTGTTGCTTTTTATTCAGCTCTTTCTGCACCTCGTTCTCGTTTTTCATCTCAATCAAATACAGCGTAAGCTCCTCCACCTTTTCCAACAGCTTCAGGTTCATCTCTTTCAGATTGATACCTTCTTCTTCCATTTCTGCTGCGGAAGGTATGCCCGGCAGGTGCTTGTTGGCTTGTATATAGGCTTCGGTTTCCCGTAGTTCGGGCAGCTTATAGCCGTCGGCAAAAACATAATCGGGTGCCACTGCCCCATTGAGATCCACTTTTACTTCCTGGGTGTGGATGGTGCCCTTTACGGTGAGCTTGGCGTCGGGAGAAGTGGTGCCTATGCCGACGTTGCCGGTAGACGTGATTCGCATTCGTTCATCGATAATCGAGCCGTTACCCGTACGGGTACCCAATGAAAGATAGGATGCGGTGTTGCCCACGGTACTGTTTTCTTTCAAACCACGAATATAAGCCCAGCCACGATCGTTATTTCCGTCGTTGCCGTAAAATGCCAGCGCTCCTCCCGTTTCGGCAGCCCCGGTGGTTTCTTTGCCCTTCAAAAAGACATTGGCTTCGAAGGAAGTTGCCGGGCTGGTACGATCCACCTGCAGCCGCGTGCCGGGGGTGGTGGTGCCAATGCCTACATTGCCGTGGGGGAAGTAATAATCTCCTTTGAGGTTGACATCCAGCTCGCCTCCGTCGGTTACCGGTAAGGGCGAATTGTAGGTTGTTACCAGTAGAAATCCATTTTCCTTCGTAACGGCAAGTTCCACAGAAAAATGGCCGTAATTGATGGGAGAATACCCCCACAGTTCGTAGATGTAGGAACCTAGTTTTTTAAACTTAAAAAATTCACCGGATCTATTCGTTTGCCGGTAACTCCATTCGGCAACATCTTTCCCTGGCTTGTGTTGACGAAATCTTATATTTCCTTCAATGTCGAAATAGTAATCTGGATTCACGTAATGTACTGCGAAATCCACGTTAACTGAATTACAACATCCTGAATTTCCGTTAAGGTCAAACGTAGCAACTTTGTACCACCCATTATTAGGCCCAGCGCTAAATTTGTCGTTGTAAAAGTCCTGTCCTTTCGAGTATTGGGTACATAGCAGGACGAGCGAAAAAAGGAGATACTTCTTCATTGTTTTTCTAGTTTCTCTAATCGTCTTAAAATCTCTTTATTCTCTGCAGTAAGTTGGTTTTTTCGCTGCTCCATCTCAATCAAATACAGCGTCAGCTCCTCCACCTTCTCAAGCAGCTTCATGTTCATTTCCAGCAGGTTTACGCCATTTTGCTGCATTTCAGCAGAGGAAGGAATACCGGGGAGATGTTTGTTTTGCTCGACGTAGGCTTTGGTTTCTTCAAGGGGCAGGAGAGGATAGTTTTCGTCGAACACATAATCCGGACCCGGCACATTCAGGTCTACTTTCACTTCCTCGGCGTGAATGGTGCCTTTTACGGTTAGCTTGGAGTCGGGGGTGCTGGTGCCAATGCCTACGTTTCCGTCGCCTTTTATTCGCATCAGCACCGTTTCAGTGCCGTTATTGTCGAAGTTTCGGAAATCAAAACCACCCGAAGAGCCGGCTGCCCTGTTCGAGATAAAGTTGGTTTCGCCCCACCCCCTCGACCGGTTCCAGCCTATCAGCAACGATCCCGAGTTCTGCATATAAGTAATATCCTTCTGGTCAAGGTTTTTTCCTTTGATAATTGCAGACCCATTCACTTCCAGCGCCTCTCTTGGCGATGTTGTGGAAATGCCCACCAGTCCTGTCGGCAGAATCGTCATTTTTACATGGTCGTTGGGGGCAAACTGAATCGGCGAAGCACTGCCAGTTGCTATCACCAGCCGCTCTGCCGGGCTTCCGGTGTGAGTACGAATGAAAGCTGAGTTCTTCTTTGGAGACCAGCCCATGTTACCGCTTGCGCCGGGGCCATAGGTTATCAGATCCATAGCGGTGCCGTTGGATTGCACGGTAATGCTGGCTTCCTGGTTAGCACCTGTGTTTACATTTTCTACCAGCAGGCGTGTTCTGGCGTCCTGGTTTTTGACGAAGTGAAAAGCATGCAACGGACTGGCCGTGCCTATTCCAATTGTACCATCTTTTCTGATCACGCTATGCGCACCACTGTTGGCATTGCCAAACAACACATGCCCCCCAGCATAATAGTTGAAGTAAAGATTCTTGCCGTCCATTACGTCGATATGGGCATTTGCAGTATACCATTTCACCGCCCGAAGAGAGGAACTGGCGTCGGTGGCGGTTCCCCCGTCAAGGTAAAAGTAACCGTGGGTGCTTGTGCTTCCTATCCGGTTGCAAGAGCAGTCCTGCGCACTAGCTGTACCCGCCAGGGTAACTAGCGCTACAGTAAAGGCAAATAGCTTAGTCATCTATTTTCGATTTCAGGTAGTCGATTTCTTTTTGTTGCTGAATGTTCATCTCTGTGGTTTTTATCAAATACAGCGTCAGCTCCTCCACCTTCTGCAGCAGCTTCAGGTTCATTTCCTTCAGGTCCAGGCCGTTCTCTTCCATTTCGGCTGCAGAGGGGATGCCCGGCAGGTGTTTGTTGACTTTGATATATTCGGCTGTTTCGGCAAGCCCGGGCAGACTGTAGTCTTCCTCAAAAACGAAATCCGGGGCCACAGCACCGGCCAGGTCTACCTTTACCTCCTGGGTGTGGATGGTGCCTTTTACAGTGAGCTCAGAGTCGGGGGTGGTGGTGCCGATGCCTACGTTGCCTGAGTTATCCGTCGTAAAAATGGTATTTACAATTACTTCAGAAGTGATGTCTGTTTTTCCGGTAGTGTCGTAGTTGGTAATATCAACATCTGCAGGAAGATTGTTGCCGCTTATTTTTACGGATCTCACGTAAATGGAGGGCCAGTCGCCAGAAATTTTAATGACGAAATCATAGGCGGTTCCATTATCAAAAATTCTTAACTCGTATCTGCTTACAGCCCCGCCCCGAACCTCTCTATTAATCTTTATTCCATCTCTGCTTGAGATATAGTAAGTAACATCCCCGAGATTACTATTATGCCAGTTGCCTCCAAACACTTCAATTTTTAGCTTCTGGTAAACGCCAGACGTCGTCTTTGGCAGGGTACCGGCTAAATAGGAGGGATAACCGTTATTTTGTCCCAGCACAATGTTTCTTCCCTGGCCGAAAGCTTCGAGGCCGGCAACGAAGAGTGTTAGAATGAGAATGTATTTCATAGATTTAATGGTTAAGGTTTTATATGAAGTATATGGAACTGCTTTTTTTTGAGTTTGATTGTTGGCGATGGTGAGAATCAAGTTGTTTATCTCTATAGCTTTAGCTCCACACTACTGCTATCTGGTCAGCAGCAGTTTGAAAGTTTTTATGCTGCCAGGTCTCCTGACGTGAAGGAGGACCATGTGTTCTTCGATTGCTTGAAGAGAAATTTCCGTTTTAGAGCCCGTGAGAGTTTCCGGTTCTTTTAGTCTTTTTCCTGACAGCGTGTATATCTCCACCGAACTATCAGCAAAATCGGCAGTTTCAATCGTAATATGGTCGGAGGCGGGGTTGGGGTAAATGGAAATATCTGGAGTAGAGATAGTAAATTGGTTTCCGCTTGAGATCGCATGGTCGATTGGATGATTCTGCGTAAGTTGTCTTGCCTGAGGCAAAACATTTAGGTTCAAGTATAGCCGCACCTCATTCGAGTGTTGCAATGTTGCTAGTACATCAATATCTCCATCACCATCTGTATCGGTAAGATCCACCGCCTGAACCCCCGGGTGAAGCTCGCCGTCCATCAGATAGGAATCGAAGGCAAACCCAGCATTGCCGTTGTTCTTATAAATAGAAATAAAGTATTCACCAACATAATCGCCAGAAGAGCTGATCTTTATATCGGTTGCTGAAACAACATCTCCGTCACCATCTCCATCAATGTCAGAGACTGATATGGAATGCAACCGATTAAAGTATTCTGGTGACGGCACAATAGTCGGGTTGCTGAAATTACCCAGGCCGTCGTTTTTAAACCATGAAAAAGCGTTATAGCCATGTGTACCCGAAACGATATCCAAATTTTGATCACCGTCAATGTCTTCTATCAGCACCTTCTTTGGATACGACGACTGTATTTGAGCTTGAAGAGAAAAGAGTCCGTCGCCATCATTTTGTAAAATGGCAATGTAGCCCGGATAGAGGTCGAGGGCCGCAACTATATCGATTTTACCGTCTCCATTTAAATCGCCTGTTGATAATGATCGAACGTTACCATCCATTGCCAGATACGACGTGGCGGAAAAATTTCCCGTACCATCATTCAGGAACACCGACACCTTGTGCGGCTCGGTCGAAGTTGACTTTTTTGCCAGGACGGCATCGGCAAAACCGTCATTGTTTACATCAGCGAAGACGGAGCTGTGAAAACCATAGGCTATAAGTGACTCGGGGCCAAAAACTCCCATCCCGTCGTTTCGAAACCATTTTATGGAAGACGCTACTCGTAAAACAATATCCACATATCCGTCATTATCCAAATCAGCTGCGCTGACCTCGGTTTCATAGATAGTGGACGCTTCGTTATACGTCGTAATGGGGTACGACGAGAACAGGCTAATCCCGTGATTCTTGTACCAGTATACATATACTTGTGAATCGGTAAACGATCCAAGAATTACGTCAAGCTTGCCATCGTTATCAAGGTCTGCCGAAGCCACCGAAAATGCGCCGTCGGCAAGGCCCGACACATTTATCTGTTTAGGAAAACTTCCGGCACCAACGTTTGGGTACCATGCAATTTTATGATCGAGAGGAGAAACCGAAAGAATGTCAAGACTCCCGTCATCGTCCACGTCCGCTGCTCCAACATATACTGCACCAAGTGCCTGATCGGTTACGTCGGGCTGAACAGTGAAATTTCCGGCACCGTCATTTTGGTACCACACGATCCGATTATCGGAAGAAGAAGCGGACATAACATCCATATCACCATCTGCATCCATGTCTTCAGAAGCCACATCAGTGGCAGACATGGCAGATGTGGAGATCGGGGGCATAGTAACAAAGCTTCCTGTTCCGTTGTTTTTATACCAGGCTATTGTATTGTCGCCCGAAGATGCAGAAAGCACATCCAAATCTCCGTCACCGTCTAAGTCAGCTATAGCAACCGATTCAGCTCCAAGTGCCGACGTTGAAATAACAGGTTTCATTGTAAAGTTACCGTTTCCGTCGTTTGAGAACCAGCTGATGGTATTATCGCCTGATGAAGCTGAAACTACGTCAATGTCGCCGTCTCCGTCTATATCGGCAGACTTAACAGAACGAATGTGATCAAGGGAATAAGTGATTAAATGAATACTTGCAGAAAAATTTCCAGAACCATCATTTTGTATCCAGAATATATCATTATTCGACCCCCGGGCTATTATAATATCTATGGCGCCATCGCCATTTACATCCGAGGTTTCCATTGAAGATATTGCGGTTATGGTAATTGAGATTAAACGTTCATAGTAACTTCCATACTCGTTTTGTTGAAACCATTTGAAGTTTCCGTCTTGCGCGGCTCCCACCACGTCCAATCTTCCGTCACCATTTATGTCGGCTATTGCAACGTACATCCATGAGTTGGTGGCAGCAATCCTTTGCATGAAAAACCTACCACTCCCCTCGTTTCTGAACAAGGTAATTTTTTTATCAGCAGGAGACGCGGCGACAATGTCTACATCGCCATCTGCATCAACATCTGCATGGGCCAACATTCGTGGCGAATGGAATGAGGCAGCGATATGACCTTCGGAAAAAACTGCAAGTGCCGGCTGCGTGGATATGGAAAACTGATGACTGGTAGCTAATGGGTGCCAAAAGCCCGTGGTACCTAAAAGTTGTTCTGTGATCGATACCGTAACCGTTTCTCCCGGAAAAAAATCATGAGAGGGGTCAAAAACCAATTTAGTGCCGGCTTGGGTCCAGCTTCCGGTAATAACACCCGAATAAGACCCATGGATATAAATGCCGCTTCCTATGGTAGTCATGTCCATTATATCGCTGAAAGTAATGGTGATGTCGGTGTTATGTTGCGCCAGCGAGTTGGCCTGGGGAAAAAATGCAATGGTTTGTACTTTAACATTGAAACCGCCATTCGTAGCGGCACTCACGTGGAAATTAGGCGCCAACGTTAAAGAAGCTGCTTTCTTTAGAAGGTACGATTTATCTTCATAAACAGTACGGGTTTCATGCGACTCAATTACTTCTACTGCTTGCCCGAAACACAAGGCTGACGCCAGGAACAATAGAAAAGTAAAGAACGATTTTTTTAACGACGGTAAAATTGACTCATAGTTCATATTAGTAAGGTCTAACGGTGGAAATATGTTACTCTATTGTGGTTCTGTTTATTTGAGTTGGGGATAAACTAGTGTTCTTTAATTTTGTGCTCAAGCGCCTGTATTCTCTGCCTTTGTTCCTCCAGCAGTTCCATCAGCTCAATCTGGTGCAGCGTCAGCTCCTCCACTTTCTCAAGCAGCTTCATGTTCATTTCCAGCAGGTTTACGCCATTTTGCTGCATTTCAGCAGAGGAAGGAATACCGGGGAGATGTTTGTTTTGCTCGACGTAGGCTTTGGTTTCTTCAAGGGGCAGGAGAGGATAGTTTTCGTCGAACACATAATCCGGACCCGGCACATTCAGGTCTACTTTCACTTCCTCGGCGTGGATGAGACCTTTTACTGTTAATTTGGAGTCGGGTGTGGTGGTGCCGATGCCTACGTTGCCAGCACCCGTTATCCTCATTTTCTCAACCGAATTATCAGCATTCGGATTTTGTATAAGGTTGGTGGTGTAGAAGACCAAATCTGTGCCCTGGTGAAGCCAACCGCAACAGGAGTTGGTTCGTTCCGCTGAAATTTTTGCCGAGATAACGTTAGCTACAATATCGCGGTACCCGTAAAACCTTAGCTGGTAGCTACCACCGTTTAATCCCATAGGGTCGTTTGGCCTGCCGATCGTTATTCCATTATTTTCCGAAGCGGAAATCTGAAGTTTGTTTTCGGGTGTTACAGTGCCAATTCCTACGTTTCCCAGGTGGTTCACAAAAACAGGTGCTCCTTTAATTCCGCCGTTTCCCGCTACCAATGCATTGCTGAGATTATTCCCTATAAAGGCGTCGCCAATGAGCATGGTGGCAATGATGGCTCTTTCGGCATCGGCGTCGTCCGACTGCATTACTTCGTAGGTTATATGGTTGGGCACCGCATTGTCGGTGGGTGTGCCCGACCCTCTGAAAATGGCGGCATAAGGCCGCCGTGAGTATCCCGAACCAAGCCCGCCGGCAAGCTTGAACAAGCCCAGGCGCTGTGCGGCCTCCCTGAGCGCAGGAGTGACGTTCGCCTCCCATGCGTCGTGTGATGTTAGTATGCCAACATACCCTCTTTGGAGACTATTGAGTGCATTGGCCAAATTATCGGATGCTGCTGTACTCCCGTAAGTGTCGTAAATGCTGGAAGAAACATGGGTATGCGTGGCCGCATCAATGATGGTGAGCGACAGGCCTCTCCCCGGAGCGGCCAAATTAACGTCGTTTAGTTTAACCTGCCGGCCGGCCGGATAATTATTGCCTGTGCCCCTGATATAGACGGAGCTGGTTTGCGCATAGCTGCCGCTGGCAAGCAGGCTGAAAAGGATAGCGAAGCGTGTGAATTTCATCTTTTGTGTTATTTTCATAAAAGGATGGGGCTACGTAAAATCGAAAAAGGCAGTTGCAGGGTGGAGTACACTGCATCAACTCTTCTCCCCTGCGAAACTGCCCTTACGCGATGATTTCCATCCTGATACCGTTATGCCAGCAGCATGTATCCGGCACCTGGAAAGATTTGGACCTACTTTTTCTTTAGCTGGTTAATCTCATCCTGCAGCATTTCTATTTTTTTATTTTGTTCGATAAGGTAAAGGGTCAGCTCCTCAATTTTCTGTAAGAGCTTGGCGTCGATTGCGGCAAGATCCGTTCCGTTCGCTTTTACCTCTGCTTCGGTAGGAATCTCAGGCAAATGCTTATTTTCCTTCACGTACTTTTCGAGCTGCGGCAGCGGCATGAGCGAGTAAGTATCCTCAAACACAAAATCCGACCAGGTGTTGTTATCGGCAATAAACCTCACAGCACGGGCGTCACCTTCCACAGTAAAGCGATGCGTTGGCGGGTTATAGCCTATACACACATTGCCCCCATGAAAATTCAGTGCATCGTCGCCGCCCAGGATGATTCTCATGTCGTAGTCGGAAGCCATGTCATTGGAAAAATCAACGTAAGGAATGCCACTTCCTCCCAATTCAATAGAACCCCCGTGCTCAGTTTTTAAGATGCCAAGCCCTGTACCCCATTTGATATTGCCATTTACATCCAGCTTTTGCGTTGGAGCGGTAGTGCCGATGCCTACACTTCCATTGCCTTTAATCCGCATGGTTTCGGCGAAAGTAGCGCCGTTGTTGGTGTAGAAGGTCAACCCAGATGCCGAAAGGGCGGAGTTCTCAGAAATCGCCGCTATTCTTATTTTGGTGCCTGCCCCATTGCCCGAAACGTCGGAAGAGGCAAAATCCAGCCTGGCGTATTCGGCTCCCGTAGTCCACGAAGAAGAGTTGGTAGCCGACTGCACCCGCAGTGTAACGGGCGTAGAACCGTCCACCGCCGACGAGGCTTGTACGTGGAGCCTTTCTGCCGGAGCTGAAGCACCAATGCCTACATTTCCGGCGTCGGTAATCCGCATTCTTTCGGCCAAGGAGGTAGACCCGATGGCAGTGGTGTGGAATCTCAAATAGGAGCCGCGGGCAGTTGCCGTAAAGGACTCTGCAGCGCTCATATACATGCCGGCAGCTGTACCCGAAAATGTTCCCGCATCCGTAGCGCCCTGCCCCAACACTGATACCAGGTTATCTCCTGCTATAACAGGGAGAGGAGCAGCGGTAGTACCTCTCGACTTCCTCCCGAGAAAAATGGGAGCGTTGGCGTCTTCAGAGTACCTGATTTGATAAATACCGCCTGTTCCCAATACGTCGAGGTTGCTTACAGGAGCCGAAGTGCCTAACCCTACCTTTCTGTCGTGGGTGATACGCAAGGCCTCAATGGGGGCATTGGTAGCCGTGCCTGAAGAGTGAGTATAAAATACGAGTCCCTGGAGGTCAGCGTCGGTACCTGTCATCACTGATGAAATATAAGGGCCCATGTTCCAACCCCACTGAATTTTGTCGCCAAAAGCTCCTTGTGTTGTGCCACGGCTGAGCCGGAAATTTCCTGCCACGTGAAGTGCCTCTGCAGGATTCGAAACCCCAATACCCACTCCCGTCAGGTTTTCTATCACCTGAACCTCGTTGGTATATACCTGAGCGCTGGCAAAATGGCCAAACGTTACAATGCAAATGAAAAATCCATATTTAAAGTGTTTCATATAAAAAAAGTAATTAATTGTATTGCGGCGGCAGTCAGGTCTGAAAGTGAACCCGTATCTTTTTTTAAAAATTTCAACAATATATAATTTTTTGCTTTCAAAATAACTTTTTCTAACTTGGTTTCCGTTAATATGATTTGCCTATAGCGCAGTGTATATTGTGTAGGGGATTTTTCAATAGAATATTTTTTATTCAACTATTGATACACCGCATTTTTTTATTTGATATAGTTCTGAATTGTTCTTTTACAGGCTTTCTTCGGAGCCTTTTATTGGGAGAAAAATTCTGATTTTAATTATGGCTGTTTGCATTGGAACTTGGGGAATACCTTAGGACCAGCAAAAGCCCCTTGTCAAATTGAGGCAATGACCTGAACAAGTATAAAACCGACTTATTGAAACCACCATGCATAAATTAAAGCTCACCTTTTTGTTCATTATCATCTGCTCCGTTGCCCTGGGGCAGTCTTCCAACCCGGAAGACAATCCTTCCTATACCAAAACAATCCCGCCGCCACCAACTGCAGCCTCGCTGGGTAAGTTCGGCGATGTGCCGGTGAGCTATTACACAGGCATTCCCAACATAAGTATTCCGCTGTACGAAGCCCAAAGCGGCGACATTTCTTTGCCCGTTTCCATGAGCTACCATGCTGGAGGGGTAAAAGTGGAAGAGATTGCTTCCTGGGTGGGCCTGGGCTGGAGCCTTGATGCGGGCGGGGTAATAACCCGGACAGTGAGAGGGGTGGCCGATGAAAAGGACGTCATGGGCCTCACCTATAAGCAAAACATCGACGCCTATAATGCTGCCAACGAGGAAGGCAAGCAAGACATTTTAAAGGATATAACCGACGGAAAGAGAGACACTGAGCCCGACCTGTTCTATTTCAACTTTGGAGGAAATAGTGGTAAATTCTTTATAGGAGAAGACGGCGTGACCGTTTACACCATTCCGCAACAAAAGCTTAAAATTACTTTTACTAAGGACGGGCTCAGCAACATTATCCGATGGACGATTGTCGATCCCAATGGATTCACCTACACTTTTGGAAAGTCGGCCGCCAACTCAGCCCTCAATGGCGTAGAATACAATGAAACCTACAGTGCCTGTGGCGATGCTTCTACCCTTTCCACCCCCCTTAAAATTGCCGCTTCCTGGTACCTGGTGGAGATAAAGTCCCCGCGAGGATTTACCATGACTTTCGAGTATGCTGCCAACAACTTCAACTTCAGAAACCTGGGCAACCAGACCGAGTACTACTGTAATGTGGATGACATGAACGGCAATCAGGAGCAATGTGCCAGCAGAAGTGTTTTTTGTTTCACCAGGAACACCATCGAGGGCAAAAAACTATCGCGCATTAACTTTCTGAACGGCAAAGTCGAATTTCAAACAAAAGACAGGTATGATGTGTGCGGGGAGAAGGCGTTGGAATACATCAGGGTATTCCAGGGCACAAGCGTCACCCCCATTAAGACCTTTGCTTTCAACTACACCTACTTTCTCGGTATAGGTAAAACCCAGCAGCCGACCAGTTGCACCACCGATCAGGTAGGCCAGCTAGAAGGTGCCTTCTACCGCCTGAAACTGAATTCCGTGAAGGAAACCGGACTGAATAATGAAGAAAAAAACCCCTATACATTTACCTACAACGAATCCAATGCGATGCCGCCAAGGTACCGTGACTTAAGTACTTCTTCGGCCGACAGCTACGCACAGGACCATTGGGGCTATTTTAACGGCAAGTTCAATAACAGAAAGGGCACCAACGGCCCGCCTACATTGGTTCCCCTGGCATTTCTGGAAAACGGAGGAGCGAATATTATTGAGTATCCGGGAGCTGATAGAAGCGCTAACGAAACCTTCGCGCAGGCATACACTTTAATAAAAATAAAATATCCAACAGGCGGCGAAACGAGCTTCCAGTACGAATCGAACCGGGTTCCGCGCGAAAGTACGGCGCAGTTTCCTGTACTGCTTACGCCGGTAACGCAGCAAATCCCCGCTACTTTAGCCTCAAACAACACAGAAATTGGCAAGGTGTTTACCAGCAGCGCCTTTACTGTTTTCTCAGAGATAGAATTTGCCCAGGGGAAAGGGGCAAAGGTAAAAGTTTCTCTGTTCGACGGGGGCATCGACTACAATGAAAGCACCACAGCAAATGGCGACTGCGTGACGGCCGACCTGGTAGTGACCCGCGAAATAATAAAGGCCGATGATGGTTCGGTGGTGTATACCAACCCGGCGCACGACGCGGAAATATTCCTGCTCAATGGCACCTACAAAATCCGGTTGACACGCACCGGCAGCAACTGCAACACCTCCAATTTCGCCATCAGCCTGCTTTATACCCAGTACCAGCAGGAGGCGCCCACCGACCCTCATAACTTTCTGGTGGGAGGCGTGAGAATTAAGAAAATTACGGATTATGATGGGATTAACCACTCCAAAGACAAAGTGAGAACTTTCCATTATGGTCAGTTCAACAACCCGGTGAAGTCGAGCGGCGCTTTGGTCTCTTTTCCGGTTTATGACTTAGGCGCCTATTATACGGAGTGGCATGAGAAAACGACCATCACCAGCGTAGTTTATTACTCATGTAGTTTTCTTGTGCACAATTCCTATACACAATATCCACTGGCTACAACCCAGGGGGCATTTCTGGGCTACAAGAATGTAGAAGTAAAATTTGGAGCCAATGGCGAAAATGGTGCGTCGAGGTTCACCTTTACAACGGCTGAAGATTACCCCGACGCAACAGACAACTCGTTTCCCATAGCACCGCCTGCGAGCTTCGAGTGGAGGAGAGGCGCATTGTTGGAAGAAGTGAATTACGCAAACAGCATCTCGCAGCTTCTTCCGGTTCAGAAGAGTGTTAATGAGTATGATATCTTTTCACCAGCTGGCCAAAACCTTTTTTATATGGCGGCTGGGTTGAAGGTCGGGATAGCCGAGGTAGCCCACACGGGCATACCATTACTGTATGGCGCAAAATTCTACAATACTGCAACGGACTGGCCGTCGCTTGCCAGAACGGAAACAGTAAACTATAGTCCTTATGTACTGGAGACAGAGCTTACCACGACGAAAGAATACGAATATAACCCCAACAACCTGCAGGTTGCCAAAACAACTACCTATGGGTCGGGCGGCGAGCAGATCATCGAATACTTTAAATATCCGCTCGATTACACCGGCATCCCATCCTCTCCCACCGGGCAGCTAAGGGGTATTAAGAAGCTGCAGAACCAGCACATTATTTCGCCGGTAATTGAAAAATATACGACCCGGTTTGACGGAAGCTCCGAGCAGCTTATTGGCGGGCAGGTATCCACCTACATCGAAAGCCCGGTTAACACCAGCCTGGTAGTGCCCGAGGCCATTTACGCACTTGAACTGCCAGCCACACCACTGGCACTCAGCGGAGGTACGGCGCCATTCATTCCTTCACGGGTATACCAGAGCGCATTCGACATCGACGACAGGTATTTAAAAAAGGCCGAGCTGCTGCACGACAACCAGGGCAAGTTGCTGCAATGGAAACGGACCGACGACATACCCACCGCTTATGTTTGGGCCTACAACAACTCCCTGCCCATAGCGGAAGCAATAAATGCCGCACCCACACAGTTGTTTCACACTTCTTTTGAAGAAGATGGCAACAGCACCGACGCCCGCACCGGCCGCCTTAGCAAAACTGGCGGCTACACAGCTACGGTAAGCCTCGACAACGGCACCTACCTGCTTACCTATTTCAAAAAAATAAGCGCCGTATGGCAGCTGCAAAGCAGCACCATTACAGTGAGTGGTGGCAGCTATTCACTAAGCCTTACAGGGCATGTAGACGAAATACGTATCCATCCGCCGAATGCCCAAATGACGACCTATACCTATGATCCGTTGTATGGCCGCACATCGGCAACCGACCAGAACAATATTACTACCCACCTGAAATACGACGACCTCGGCAGGCTGCATAGCATTACTGACGACAAAGGAAATGTGCTTCAGAAGTACGAGTACCACTATACCACCACCAACTAATACCTGCGACAATGACGACTACTTTTTCGACCAACAGGTTAGCGATATTCACCCGGCCAATTTTTATCATTAGTGTCCTTGTGGCCTTATATGGTACTCCGCCGGTATTTGCCCAAACCTGCCCGCAGCAGTTTTACATCGGCGGCGGTGGCTTGTATTGCGAAGGCGGCTCTGCATCTCCCATTACGCTCAGTTCGTCCACGGCCAACTCCACCTACCGGCTCTACCGCGAGGGCAACTCCAACCAGCTCGACGTATGGACAGGCGACGGCTTTGGCCATAGCTTTGCCTTGCAAACCACGGCGGGATGGTACTATGTAACGGCCACCACCTCGGGAGGCAGCTGCTCCAAATCCCAAAGCATTCAAATTGGCATCAAGGACCCCGGAAGCTATGGAACATTGAGTATTTCACCATCGATACAGCCGACCGGCCTTTGTCCCGGCACCTCCATTACGTTGACTGCAGTGGGCGGCTCCGGCTATACGTGGAGCAACGGTAGTACAAGTAGCAGTATAACGGTAAGCCCCCAATCCACTACCACCTATAGCTTAACCGCCACGGTATCCAACCAATGTACTTCAACCACAACTTCCACCTCTATTGAGGTGCAGGTAAATCCGCTGGTGGCAGATCTTACCGCCATTTCCGGTACAAGCCAAAGATGCATTAGCAGTGGAACCGACACTTATTCGATCGGCTCAACTGTTGCGCATACCTATACCTGGAGTTTGTCTCCCGCAGGCGCCGGCAGTATTTCCGGTTCGGGTACCTCGGCCACTGTCACCTGGAATGCCGGTTTTGCCGGAACTGCCACTGTCGGCGTAACTGCCACTGGTTATTGCAACAGCAAATCCAACAGCAAAACGGTGCAGGTAACGGCCAGCCCCAATCTGAGTTCTTACGGGGCAGTATCAACTTCCATTTGTGCAGGCACCACTACCTCCATTAAAGTATACGGGTACGAGAGCGATGTTTCCTATCAGTTGTACAAAGGCACTACCCTGCAGGGAGGATACAGTGTGAGCGGGTCCGACATCGAATGGACCGGCGCCGGCGTGGGTACCTATAGCATTAAGGCAACACGTTCAGGCTGCCCAACAGTGACCTCCGCCAATATTACCATCGGTACGCTAACACCCACCTATACAACGCTGCTGATCACACCAAGCATCCAACCGACCGGGTTGTGTCCCGGCGACCCCATCACCCTCACCGCCAGCGGTGGTTCGGGCTATTCGTGGACAGCCTCACCGGCAGACCCTTCGCTGGGCACATCGGAGGCAGCCAGCGGCCAGATACTTGTGAACCCTACCCAAACCACCACCTATACACTTTCCGGCAATGTATCCAGCCAATGCGGGTCAACCGGGTCGTCCACAAGCATACAGGTGCAGGTCAACCCCCTCGTACCGGCTATTAGCTCAATAACCGGGGCTGGCCAGGTATGCTATGCATCTGGCACGGTTACAGAGGCCTATTCGGTTCCTGCTTCTGTAGCGCACACCTACAACTGGAGCATCACCCCAAGCAGCGCCGGCACTATCTCCGGCTCCGGAAACGCAATCAACATCATCTGGAACAACGGCTCCGAGATTTCGGCCACGGTAAATGTTACCGCTGTGGGTTATTGCAATTCGGAATCTGCCCCACCTAAAACAGTCAATCTTAAACCAAAACCAGACCTGCCCACCGTAAACGACGTTTCCACCTACTGCGGCTACAGCTCGTTGCCTTCCTTCCAGGTAACCACCGTTACCACCCCTGGGCTGGTGGTAAAGCACCGGTGGTATACGGCAGCCGGGGTAGCCATCAACGCGGGAATTACAGCTACCGAAAGCCCTGCGGGTGTGTATAAGTCTACCTTTAAACCTGCCTCCAGCTACTTTAGCAGTACCACCGAAGACAGCAAGCAATTTAAAGTGGCGGCCATTAGAAGCAACTGCGAAGGAGAGACCAAAACTGTGACTGCCACCATTTTCCCCCGCCCCGTGGCGGATGCACTTACGGTAAGCATAGACGGGATCCTCTACACCGGGGCAAGGTCGGTGGGCAATGGCACGCCTATTGAACTCACCTCCAGCGGAGGCAATGGCACCCTCAAATGGTTTACACCCTCGGGCACACAAATCCCCGACAACCAGGTAGCTGCCTATGTGCCTGCGGTGAGCGGCACCTACAAAGCCACCAATTCGCACACCACCGTTTGTGAGACCTTCCAGCTTGAAAAGACATTTGTAATTAATCTTGTAGCGGTGGAAGCAGTGAGCTTTACGGTGGAGCCAGCCTGCGAAGGAGACATCCTCACCAAACCGGCCAGCAAAACCAACTGGTACTGGCAAACGAGTGCTTCCGGCCAGTCGACAGATGACAACACAGCCAGTAAGCTGGTGCCCCGCGGCACGCAGATTCACCTGCGCTCAAACAACAGCGGCGTATGGGGTACGGCAGTGTCGCATACTTCCGTGGGTTTACCTTTGCCAGCGCTGCCTGCTGCTGCCAATACGCACAGGTTTGGTGCCGGTCCGGTTACTTTTACGGCTTCCGGAGCGGTTGACTACAACTGGTATGATGCCGCCGGTAGTCTCGAGCAAGCAGGCGGCAGCAGCTTTACCGTAAATGTTTCGGACCCGGTAACGCAGTTTAAAGTGAAAGCAATAAATGCAAACGGCTGCCTGAGCCAGAACTTTCGAAATGTATCTGCTTACGTGTATGAGCTTCCCTTGCTCACGCAAACCCAGCAATACCTCACTTCGGGCAGTACCACGCTCAGTCTCAATGGAAGCTTTCCGGCCATTACCTGGTATAAAAACGGCGTGGTGCAGTCCGGCCAAACCGGCACCTCGCTGTCGGTAAGCACCTCGGGCCGCTACCACGCCAAAATTGTGTTGCCAAACGGTGTGGAAACCGAAACCAACGTTGCATCCGTTTTCACCTGGGCCAACCGGCCCAACAGCGCCAGCGACCCCACGCCCACTATTCCGACACTTACGCCGCCTACCGTTGCTTCCATACCGCTCGATCCCAACTATGTAAGAACCTACACCGCCCGTGACCCGGGGCTGACAGAGGCCAACCTTACGATGAACGCAGCGATCGAAGATGTGGCCGTGAGCACTACCTACATCGATGGCCTTGGGCGTGAAATGCAGACAGTGGCCCGGGGCGCTTCGCCTGCCATGAAAGACATGGTTTCTGTCACGGACTACGACGCTTACGGCAGAACGGTGCGTGAGTACCTGCCGTACGTAAAAACGGATGTGGGCACCGGGGTCTTCCGGCCCAATGCCCTGAACGAGCAGTATGCTTTTTACCAGTCGGGCCCCTCCGGAGTGGTGCGCGACAAGGTGCCTTGGGGCAGCGTGCGCTACGACAATTCTCCCCTGAACCGCGTGCTGGAAAAGGCAGCCCCGGGTGCCGCCTGGTATCCTGGTGGCGAAGCAGCCGGCGAAAACTGGAGCCTCACCACCCGCAAAACGCAGTCTTCCGTTTCCCGCAGTAACCTTACGGCTGTGGATGGAGCCATTCGTATACACGTGGTGGAGGAACCGCCGGCAGGAACTACGGACCGGCCGCTTTTTAAAGTGACGGGATACTACGCCGAAGGCGCGCTGGCGGTAAATGAAGTAGAGGATGAAAATGGCGCAAGGGCTATTGAATACACAGACAAGCTGGGTAGGGTAATTTTGAAGAGAAACTTCGATGCCAACCGGGCGCTCGATACCTACTATGTGCACGACCATGTGGGCCGGCTGCGCCTGGTGCTTCCGCCCGAGGCCTCCAAACTTCACGACATTATCGGCACCATTCCTTTCACCGATGTGGTGGTGAGCGACAAATACGAAATACTTACGGCCGATCACAACGCCACTGCCTACCAGAACCGGTCCTTCCTCATACAGCAGGGAAGCAAGCTGATACTGAAACCCGGCTTCAGCTTCAAAGCCGAAAACGGCAACACCTTTACAGCCGGGTACATCAACAGCGACGAGGTAAACAACAAGGTACTGACCGACCTGGTGTATTTTTATGAATACGACGGGCAGGGGCGGCAGACCGCTAAAAAGGTGCCGGGGGCCGATTGGGTGTACATGGTGTACGATAAATGGGACCGCCTGGTGCTCACACAAGACGGCAACCTGCGCAAGGAGAATAAATGGCTGTTTACCAAATATGACCTGCTGAACAGGCCGGTGCTCACGGGCGTGAAGGTGATAAGCGGAACACTGGCTAGTATACGAAGTGCGGTAAAAGCTTCTGCGGTGCGCAATGTTGCCAAAGGGGGTACAGGCCATACGCTCGGTTATCAGATCGGCGAGGGCTACCCGGCCGGGGTTGTTGAAGCCGACCTCCTTACCATTACCTACTACGACGATTATATTTATGTACCCACAACTGTTTCCTTCGATGCCACCCGCGGATACACCACCGCTGAGCGGCTCAGCACCCCCAAAGGGCAGGTAACGGGCACAAAAACACGTGTGCTGAACCCTGTGGCAACCGAAAGCACCTGGCTCGACATGGCCACCTACTACGAGTACCGCTACCGGCCCCTACAGGTGGTAAGCACCAATCTGCAAGGGGGAAAGGATGTGGAAACGATGTTTTACGACTTCAGCGGCAACGTAACCAGGAGCTTATCGGCACACAAACGTACTGCCGCGGCCACCGAGCAGCGGGTAACCCGGGAAATAGCCTACGACCATGCCAACCGGCCCACTACGGTGCACCATCAGCTGGGCGACAATGCGGCCGACAAGGTGCTGCTGGCAAAGAACGAATACAACGACCTGGGCCAGGTAAAAGACAAAAAGCTGCACAGTACCGACGGCACTACCTTTAAGCAGTCGGTCGACTACCGCTACAATGCCCGTGGCTGGCTCACCTCCATCAACAACGACAACCTGACCTCCGATGGGGGCACTACCAACGACGATGATCCTGAGCTTGTCGAAGGGGACTATTTTGGCATGGTGCTTCACTACCAGAAAGGTTTTAACGTGCTGCAGTTTAACGGCAACATAGCAGGCACCACCTGGCGCAATGTGCTCGACACCAAAAAGCAGGCCTATGGCTTTTTGTACGACGACCTGAACCGCATAAAGATGGGCGACTACGTGGCGGCCAACGGCACCACCACCACCTGGACGCAGGACGCCGACGCCTACCGCCTGAAGCTGCTGGGCTACGACGACAACGGCAATATTACAGCCCTGGAGCGCCGGGGCGACCTGAGCCAGAACCCCCAAACACTGGTGAATACCTATGGCGTGTTCGACAACCTCACCTACAAGTACTTCGGCAACAAGCTGACACGGGTAAACGACGCAGGCAATACCGACAAAGGCTTTAAGAATGGAGCCAACGCGGAGAACGAATATGCCTACGACGACAACGGCAACCTGACCGAAGACGAGAACAAAAACATAAAGAAGATCCGCTACAACTATATGAACCTGCCCGTGGAGATAGAATGGAACAACGGCAGCACCACCAAAAAGATAACCAATACCTACACGGCAGCCGGGCAAAAGCTGAAGCAAACGGTAACCGAAGGTACCACGGCAAAAAACAGGTACTACAATGGCCAGTTTCTGTACGAGGAAGCCATACTGCACAGCATATTTACCGACGAAGGCCGGATAGTGAACTACCTTGCCGGCGAAAACAGCCTGCCTTCCGGGCAGTGGATACCCGACTACCAGTACCACCTGAAAGACCACCTGGGCAACGTGCGCACCACCTTCTCCACCATGCGGGGCACCCCGCAAACCTACACCGCCACCATGGAGCCGGGTGCACCCGATGCGCCGCACTTCGATAACCTGAGCACCGCCCACCTCGATGCGGCGCACAACCACACCACCGGTGGCTCTTATGCCGCTTACCTGTATGGCGAAGCCAAAAAGGTTGGGCCGGGTATAATGCTGCAGGTAAACAAAGGCGACGTAATTGATATAGAAGTATGGGCGCAGTATAAGTATGTAAACGGGCAAAGCACCACGTTGCCCGCCCTAAGTGCTGCAGTGGCGGCTGCCTTTGGTGGCGTGCAGGGTGGTGCTGAAGGGGCAGGGGAGCTGTTCGACCTGCTGAATGGCGCCGTGGGGACGGTGGGCTTGCTGGGCTCGGGCGATGCGGACGGCGTACCCAACGGCACGCTCAATTACCTCTTCTTCGATGAGAACTTGTATTTCGACAACCGGCTGGGCTATGGCTTCAACTTTGCGGCCAATACCAGTGCGGCGCAGGAGTTTGGCTGGGAAAAGCTGGTGCTGAATAAAACGGCAGATAGAAAGGGTTATATTTACATTTATGTGGCTAATGAGACCCCCGGCGACCGGATGTGGTTCGACGACCTGAAGGTGACGCATACCGAGCACCCGGTGGTTCAGTATGAGAACTACTTTCCGTTCGGGATGGCCTTCGGAAGTTACGTCTCCGGCGTGAAAAACGACTGGAAATACAATGGGAAGGAGTTGGTGGGCGACTTCGACTTAGATTGGAGCGACTACGGCGCGAGGATGTACATGGCGGATATTGGAAGGTGGGGTGTGGTGGATCCGTTAGCAGAGGCAATGAGGAGGTACAGCCCGTATAACTACTGTTTCGACAATCCTATTCGTTTTATTGACCCGGACGGTAGGGCAGTGGTAACTCCAAAAGCTCCTGAGGACGAGAAAGATGAACATCGTTCTCTGGCAGAAGCAGCCGCCAATAGCACAACCTTTGCTGGATTTTCCGGGGCGGATGAAACGGGTATTATTATCGGAACTACCGTAGGAACAACAGAACGAAGCGCTAATAGTGAAGCCAAGACCACAGGACCTGGGTTTAAGCGAAAAAAGGAAAAGAATAGGGATGTCAGCAAGGAGAATCCCCATCATCCACTTAAAGAGCCTGTTCAAGCCCTCTTTTTTGAAATTGGGAGAATGGCGACTGCGGCGTGGAATTTCTTGCATACTATTTCCGAAAACTCCGACTTTCTTCCCAGCCCGATGGCAATGACAAGTGGAACTGGAAAAACAGCTTTGGCTTTCGCCGACGATGTAGCAGAGAATTTTATCAAGCATGCGTTTTCGAAGGGCCGGCATAATGATCTAGGTCTAACAGTTGAAGCAATGACCTCAAATACACTAAAACTAATTGAACAAAACAAAGCTCTTTTACAAGCAGGTGACAACACTCTCATAGCGAATGTAAATGGAATCGCAAAGTCTTTTAAAGCATATGTAAAAGATGGAAAAATTATATCCATAAATATGTATTCTGGGGTATCTGAAAGAGCAACAAAAGGACCAATCATCAACGTTGGAGAAATAACATGGTAATCGAAAATAAACGAATTCCCTTTTTTGGAATCAGGGATTTCCAGGGGCAGGAAGATATTATTATCGCGAACAGTATAGTTGGAATTATTGATCTAGATGGAAAATTCGACTTAAACGCAGGATTTAAAGTAATTAACTGTGTGATCGAAAACCTTCACATCCATTCCTGTTGGTTTAACAGGGGGTTCACGTTGGCCAATGCTGTAGTACTTAATTATGTTGACTATCAAATGGGGGGCCATAATTTCAGTCCAATCACAATTACTGGAAATATTTTCAACGAATTTGTGAATTTTTTTGATTGTCACTTCAACGATGTAGTCGAGGTAAAAAGTAATATTTTTGCCAAAGGGACTAATTTGTTGGGAAACGAAGGAGAGGGGTACAAAAACATCTTTGATAAGGGAGTTATTGCCTCTAATAATGTCGGCATTCTCGATATGAGTGGCGTAGGTTAAAGGTGGGCATCTACGGTAGTGCCGCCGTCCGATTATCGTTGTTAATAGAGGTGAGCAAACGATGACACCAACGATTATTTTGGCATGGTGCTTCACTACCAGAAAGGTTTCAACGTGCTGCAGTTTAACGGCAACATAGCAGGCACCACCTGGCGCAACGTGCTCGACACCAAAAAGCAGGCCTATGGCTTTTTGTACGACGACCTCAACCGCATAAAGATGGGCGACTACGTGGCCGCCAACGGCACCACCACCACCTGGACGCAGGACGCCGACGCCTACCGCCTGAAGCTGCTGGGCTACGACGACAACGGCAATATTACAGCCCTGGAGCGCCGGGGCGACCTGAGCCAGAACCCCCAAACACTGGTGAATACCTATGGCGTGTTCGACAACCTCACCTACAAGTACTTCGGCAACAAGCTGACACGGGTAAACGACGCAGGCAATACCGACAAAGGCTTTAAGAATGGAGCCAATGCGGAGAACGAATATGCCTACGACGACAATGGAAATTTAACCGAAGACGAGAACAAAAACATAAAGGCTATCCGCTACAACTTTATGAACCTGCCCGTGGAGATAGAGTGGAACAACGGCACCACCACCAAAAAGATCACCAATACCTACACGGCAGCAGGCCAAAAGCTGAAGCAAACCGTAACGGAAGGCACCACGGCAAAGAACAGGTACTACAACGGGCAGTTTCTGTACGAGGAAACCGTGCTGCACAGCATATTTACCGACGAAGGCCGGATAGTGAACTACCTGGCGGGCGAAAACAGCTTGCCTGCCGGGCAGTGGATACCCGACTACCAGTACCACCTGAAAGACCACCTGGGGAACGTGCGCACCACCTTCTCTACCATGCGGGGCACCCCGCAAACCTACACCGCCACCATGGAGCCTGGTGCACCCGATGCGCCGCATTTCGACAACCTCTCCACCGCCCACCTGGATGCGGCCCACAACCACACCACCGGTGGCTCTTATGCCGCTTACCTGTATGGCGAAGCCAAAAAGGTTGGGCCGGGTATAATGCTGCAGGTAAACAAAGGCGACGTAATTGATATAGAAGTATGGGCGCAGTATAAGTATGTAAACGGGCAAAGCACCACGTTGCCCGCCCTAAGTGCTGCAGTGGCGGCTGCCTTTGGTGGCGTGCAGGGTGGTGCTGAAGGGGCAGGGGAGCTGTTCGACCTGCTGAATGGCGCCGTGGGGACGGTGGGCTTGCTGGGCTCGGGCGATGCGGACGGCGTACCCAACGGCACGCTCAATTACCTCTTTTTTGACGAGAACCTTTATTTCGATAACCGGCTGGGCTATGGCTTCAACTTTGCGGCCAACACCAGTGCGGCGCAGGAGTTTGGCTGGGAAAAGCTGATGCTGAACAAAACAGCCGATAGAAAAGGCTATATTTACATTTACGTAGCCAATGAGACCCCCGGCGACCGGCTGTGGTTCGACGACCTGAAGGTGACGCATACGGAGCACCCGGTGGTTCAGTATGAGAATTACTTTCCGTTCGGCATGGCCTTCGGAAGTTACGTCTCCGGCGTGAAAAACGACTGGAAATACAATGGGAAGGAGTTGGTAGACGACCTCGACCTCAATTGGAGCGACTACGGCGCCAGGATGTACATGGCGGATTTGGGAAGATGGGGTGTGGTGGATCCTTTGGCCGAAACGATGCGGAGGCATAGTCCGTACAATTATGCTTTTAACAATCCGATTAGATTTATAGATCCCGATGGTATGCAAACTCGCAATGCGGATGGTAGTCAAACAATCGAAGGCTATGCCGAGGTTGCGGAAAATGGAGAGGTGGCTAAGTCTGATGGGACAAATTCAAAGGTATTTGACCAAAAGGGCTTTTGGTTCTCACCTTCTTGGGACTGGAAATATTTGGGTTTGGGTGGTTCTTTCAAAACACCTCTTGTAAAGGTAGATGGAGAACTAGCAGTTGCGAATGGAACTGTGTCATCCTCTGACAGTGGGGAATCTGTTGAAGCGGAGGGAAATCTATTGACTGGCAGTGGAGAGATTGGGCTTGGACCTGTATTTAAACTTTCTGCAGAGGGAAGTGTTGCGAAAGGAGAGGCGAATATTGGTAAAGAAGGAGTTAATGCAGATGGAAAATTTTTAAGTGGTAATGCATCGTTAAGCAACCCGGTTACTCAGGTTGAAGTTAACGCATCCGGTTCTATCGTACCATTCAATTGGAATGTTGAAACAAAAAACTTGCCTTCAGGCAACATCCCCGATAATTTTGCCATAGCGATAGGGGCCACGGCTGGCCCAGCAAAATTGTCAATAGGGATGAATCCGGCAATTGTTGGGGCCCAGGCAGCAATTTTTAATCATCAAGTAGCTCAGCAAGCAACCGGAAAAGCACCGCCAACGCCTATGATCACTCTTTTTAGGGCAATATTTGGATACTAAAAAAAAACTTAATGAATTTAGCAAGCTGGAAAAAAAGGGCGGCAAACTTTACAATTGACACTGTTTGTGTCCTGTTACTTCTCATTGCAGTGTTGCGTGTTTTGCCTTTTTTGCTGAAACTTTTACCTACAATCGATAGGTTTGAAATAGGCATTAATGTATTGCTTTTGCCTATTATGTTCATCTACTATACATTTTTTGAAGCTATTACCGGAAAAACTATTGGTAAATATCTTACGGGCACTAGAGTAGTCGCTAGTGACGGCAAAAGGGTGACCCTTTTAAAAGCGTTGGTAAGATCACTTGTAAGATTTTTCTTATTAGAGCTTTTTTCATTTTGTTCAAGACGACCTGAGGGTTGGCATGATAGAATATCCAACACGAAAGTAGTCGAAGACGAGTAGCGGTTTGTTGATTCTGCCCTCCCCCGCTGGTCCGAGCAACTGAATTTAAAACTAGCAGGGAACCGCTGGTGCGATGCTTGTGGCCCGGACGGAGGCTCGTACCATTAGCCGTAAGTACAAAGAGCCCGTGCCTCCAGTCCCGCAAGCGTCTCGTCCCGGAATCTTGTGGATGTTTTCCTTTGGCATCCGCCACGAAATTTCAAGTTTCTCCGCTTTTTAGAGCAAGCAGACAGCTAATACTGGTTACGACGCGGCCCACAACCACACCACCGGTGGCTCTTATGCCGCTTACCTGTATGGCGAAG
>CBFGTI010000044.1:0-35382 GCA_965651695.1 uncultured Imperialibacter sp.
CTTGTAAAGAACGATCCCTGGCTGGAACCTTACGCCGAGGAGATAAACGGCCGGATTTCACGCTTTAGCAAGGCCCTTGAAGAAATAAAGAAGGCCGCCGGCTCCCTGAATAAATTTGCGTCGGCCTACGAATACTTCGGGCTTACCTACGACCCCAAAGCCAAAGGCTGGTGGTACCGGGAATGGGCCCCAGCTGCAGAATCGCTGGCCGTGGTCGGCGACTTTAACGGATGGGACCGAACAGCCCACCAACTTAAGAGAAATAAGGACGGGATATGGGAAATTTTTATTGCTGAAGAGAAAAAAGGAGAAAAATTTCAAAACGGTACCAAGTTTAAAGTGCACGTGAAGTCGGCGGCAGGCGCTATGGACAGGATACCGGCCTATGCCACCTACGTGGTGCAGGATCCGGAGACCTACGATTTTTCGGCGTGTGTGTATCGCCCTGAAAAGAAATTTAAATGGACTGACGAGAAGTTTTCGCCGGTAAAAGCCAGCAAATGCCCCCTGATATATGAGTGCCATGTTGGTATGGCACAGGAGAAGGAAGGTGTGGGTACTTACCGCGAATTTGCCGATAATGTATTACCCCGTATTAAAGACCTCGGGTACAACGCCATTCAAATGATGGCTATACAGGAGCATCCATACTACGGGTCGTTTGGCTACCATGTTAGCAACTATTTTGCCCCCAGCAGCCGGTTTGGCACACCTGATGACCTGCGCTACCTGGTGAACACGGCGCATGAAATGGGAATAGCGGTTATTATGGATATTGTTCATTCGCATGCAGTGAAAAACGTTGCCGAAGGACTCAATATGTTTGACGGCACCCAAACACAGTATTTTCACGAAGGAGGCCGGGGATTTCACGAGCAGTGGGATTCGATGCTTTTTAATTACGGCAAATGGGAAGTAATGCAGTTTCTGCTGTCGAATGTAAAATACTGGATTGAGGAGTTTCACTTCGATGGCTACCGGTTCGACGGGATTACCTCCATGCTCTATTTTCATCATGGAAACGTGAGCTTCGACCATTACGATAAGTATTTTGTAACAGGCGTAGACTGGGATGTGCTGGTGTATCTTCAGCTGGCCAATGAGGTTATTCACTCGCTGAAGAAGGGCAGTATTTCCATAGCGGAAGACATGAGTGGAATGCCGGGGCTGTGTCGCCCCACGAAGGAAGGTGGCATAGGGTTCGACTACCGGCTGGCGATGGGCATACCAGACTATTGGATTAAGCTGCTGAAACACAAAACCGATGAGGAATGGGATATTTATGAGATGTGGGGGACCTTGCAAAACAGGAGGTACGGCGAGAAAAATATAGCCTATGCCGAGTCGCACGATCAGGCACTGGTGGGCGACAAGAGCCTGGCGTTTTGGTTGATGGACAAAGAGATGTACACCCACATGCATAAAGAAATGCCCAGCCTCATTGTAGACAGGGGCATTGCGCTGCATAAAATGCTGAGGTTGTTTACGCTGGCTCTTGGCGGAGAGGGCTACCTTAATTTTATCGGTAATGAGTTTGGGCACCCGGAGTGGGTCGATTTTCCGCGCGAAGGCAACAACTGGAGCTATAAGTATGCCAGGCGGCAGTGGAGCCTTGTTGACCACAATGAGCTAAGGTACCAGTACCTGAACAACTTCGACAAGGCCATGATACAGTTGACGGATCGTTTTGGAATACCCGACAGCTCGCCAGCCCAGCAACTGAACATGGACACAACCAATAAAACCATCATATTTGAGCGCAAAAACCTGATTTTTCTTTTCAATTTCCACTTTCAAAACTCAGTACCCGACTATCGGTTCAGAGTGCCTGAAGGCGGCGATTACAGAATTATCCTGAACAGTGACCATAGCGAGTTTGGCGGATTCGGCAGAGTTGACGATAAAATGGCCTACCCCACTGTCAACTTGTTTGGGGAATATTTCCTGAGTGTATACTTGCCCAACAGGGTTTGTTTGGTAATGGAAAGGGTGAAATAGCGAGAAAAGGAAGCTCAAAGCTCTTGTTTTTTGGCGCTATTTATCCGCCTTTCCGGAAATATATAGTTTAGTTCAAAAATTTAATTTTTATCACTATCATATATTTAAAGCAGAATGTGACGAAAATTATCATCCGATTAAACCCCTTTTCAGGTATTTGAAGAAGCGTATAACGGGATAAAGACTTTGAAAGGGATTGAAAAGATACAGCAATACGTTTATTTTCTATATTTGCAGTCACTTTTTGGTCATAGCATCAAATGAGAATAATTATAGCAGGGGCGGGAGACGTAGGGTTCCATTTGGCAAAACTGCTCGCCTACGAAGAACAGGATATTGTCCTGATCGATATGGATCAGGAGAAATTGCGATACGCAGCCAATCACCTGGATGTAGCCACAATCAGAGGGAGTTCTACCTCTTACAGCACATTGACTGAGGCGAATGTGAGCAAGGCCGACCTGCTCATAGCAGTAACTTCCATTGAAGAAACCAACATAACCACGGCCATTATCGGCAAAAGCCTGGGGGCCAAAAAAACCATCGCCAGAATTAGCAATATCGAGTTTTTGCTGAACAAGGATGTGCTGGACCTCAAAAACATCGGTATCGACGAAATCATCTCCCCCGAGTCGCTGGCAGCAAAGGAAATAAAACGACTGCTACGGGAGTCGGCCCTTACCGACACATTCGACTTCGACAATGGTTTGCTTTCGCTGGTGGGCATTACAATAGACGAAAGCGGCGAACTGAATGAGAAGTCGCTCAGCGAAACGGCCTATCTCAACCCCGACAACAGCTTCACCACGGTGGCCATACTGCGAAACAATGAGACCATTATTCCGCACGGCGAAAACAAGTTTAAGACCAACGACCATGCGTACTTTATCGCCCAACCCGATGGGGTGGATAAAGTGATGGACCTCTCTGGCAAAAAACGCACTGAAATAAAGAATGTGATGGTGTTGGGGGGATCTAAAGTTGGTATCAATACAGCCCGGAGGCTTTCGAAAAAATACAACATAAAGCTGATAGAGAAAGACAAGGATAAATGCTTTGAGCTGGCCGATATGCTCCCCGACACGCTCATTATTAACGGCGACGGACGTGACGTGGATTTGCTTAGCGAAGAAGGAATAGAGGAGATGGATGCCTTTATTGCCGTTACGGGTAATTCGGAAACCAATATTATTTCCTGCCTTGTCGCAAAAAACCACGGCGTGGCTAAAACTATCGCGCTGGTTGAAAACATCGACTACATCCACCTGTCGCAGAATATTGGTGTGGACACCATGATTAATAAAAAGCTGATCGCCGCAAACTTTATATTCAGGTACATCCGCAAGGGGGAGGTGCTGAACCTTACCAGTATTCATGGCGTAGACGCCGAAATCCTCGAGTTTGAAGTAAAAAGCCAAAGCAAAATCTTGGACGATGAGCTCAGAAATCTTGATTTTCCTAAAACGGCCGTCGTGGGTGGTGTTATCCGCAAAGGGCGGGGCTACACCGTAAGAGGAAGCTTTAAATTTGAACCCAAAGACCGGGTAGTGGTACTGAGCCGCCCGGAATGCATACACAGGGTAGAGAGTTTTTTTAAATGAAATTCAATTTCCCCGTCATCGTCAATATCCTGAGCATATTGCTCATCATGAACGGGGGTCTGATGTTTCTCAGCCTGCCATTTTCATTTTATTTCGGCGAGGGGGATCTTCACTCAATTCTTGGTTCGGCTGGTATTACCTGCGGTATCGGCTTTATAGCCTGGTTTTTTACACGAAATAATAAAAACAAGGAGCTAAAGAAGCGGGACGGTTACCTGATAGTAACCTTTGGTTGGATTTTTATGTCGCTCTTTGGCTGTTTGCCATACGTATTAAGTGGCTCCATTCCCTCGTTTACAAATGCGTTTTTCGAAACTATTTCCGGATATTCTACCACGGGTGCTTCCACACTTACCGATATAGAAGCGGTTCATAAAGGGATATTGTTCTGGCGAAGCCTAACGCAATGGATCGGAGGCATGGGCATTATTGTGCTGGCCGTGGCGGTGTTGCCCATACTTGGTATCGGGGGTATGCAGCTTTTTGTGGCAGAAGCGCCCGGCATATCTCCCGACAAGCTTCAGCCGCGAATAAAAGAAACCGCAAAAAGGCTATGGTATATTTACCTTGGGCTAACTCTGGCGGAGATGGTGCTCCTCTGGGCGGGCGGCATGACCTTCTACGACGCGATAAATCATGCCTTAACCACCATGGCTACAGGCGGCTTTTCCACAAAAAATGCGAGCATCGCCTATTTCGATTCTCCTTTTATTCAATACGTGATCATCGTATTCATGTTTTTGGCGGGTACTAATTTTACGATGAGTTACTTTATTCTTAAGGGCTACTTCAAAAAGGTAATTGAAAACGAGGAGTTCAAATATTACTGCCTTTTCACAGTGGTCATTTCGCTGCTGGTAGGGCTTACCGTCTACTTTGTAACTGATCACGGCTTTGAGCAGGCGTTTCGGGATGGCCTCTTTCAGGTGGTGTCGATTATTACTACTACTGGTTTTGTTTCGGCCGACTACACCGTCTGGACGCCGTTTTTAACAGTGTTGTTTTTTATGCTTATGTTTTTTGGGGCGTCCGCAGGCTCTACTGCCGGTGGGGTTAAGATTGTGAGGCACATCATTCTGGTGAAAAACAGCATATTGGAGCTGAAACGTCAAATTCACCCTTCGGCAGTGATTCCCGTACGCTTCAACGGGAAGGCCGTAAGCAGAGATATTACCTTCAACATTTTGGCCTTTATCATGATCTACTTCAGCATTTTTGGAGTAGGCTCTATTATAATTGCGGCTACGGGAGTAGATTTTATGACGGCAGTTGGCGCTGTGGCAACTTGTTTGGGTAATATCGGCCCCGGCGTAGGCTCTGTTGGGCCTGTAAACAACTTCGCTCACCTGCCCGACCTGGCCAAATGGATACTTTCGTTTTTAATGCTGGTAGGCCGGTTGGAATTGTTTACCGTTCTTATGTTATTTACCCCCTACTTTTGGAGAAAGCATAGATAAACTTCCGGTGTTACCCAACCTTGTGCTGTTGCATGAAGCCGGATCAACCACAATATGAACATGTTATCCTATATAATCTGGAATCCTAATCCTTCGATTTTTGAAATTGGAAGTTTTGATGTACGCTGGTACGGCCTTCTTTTTGCGCTCGGCTTTATCGTGAGCCAGCAAATAATGTACAAGGTGTTTAAGGCAGACGGCAAAGACGAAAAAAATGT
Source organism: uncultured Imperialibacter sp. (assembly GCA_965651695.1). Lineage (GTDB taxonomy): Bacteria > Bacteroidota > Bacteroidia > Cytophagales > Cyclobacteriaceae > Imperialibacter. The sequence continues at coordinate 5,275 of CBFGTI010000044.1, forward strand.
AGATACGCTTACACTGTATATGGTGATCGCTACCATTGTAGGCGCCCGGCTGGGTCATGTTCTTTTCTATAACCCCGAATACTACTTTAGCGACCCGATCAGAATATTTTACCTTCGGGAAGGAGGCCTCGCCAGCCATGGTGGTGCAATTGGTATTTTTATCGCGTTGTGGTTGTATAGCCGGCGCATGAAAGATCAGTCGTACATGTGGATATTGGATAGGGTGGCTATTGTGACGGCCCTGACGGGAGCATTTATCCGGTTTGGCAACTACATGAATTCGGAGATCCTGGGTAAACCTACGGAATCTAACTACGGGGTGGTATTTGCTACACCTATAGCCGATGCGCTTGAACAGTATATAGTAAGGTCGGAAAAAATCGACATTAGCGGCACCACAAAGCTGGAAAGTGATACGCCCGGCAGAGCTCCAATCGGGGTGCTGGTAGAATACAACGACGTGCCTGTAGACGAAGAGGTGGCACGGCAGTTTTATGAGCGGCAAATGCCGACAATTTTGGGCAACAATGCTTACCTGAAAGACTACGTGTGGCACAATCCTTCCAACGGGCTGAAGTACGAACTGTACAAATCGAGAGGGACTACCTTCGCCGAGTTTTATACGTTCGGCATCGTGCGGCACCCGGCGCAGCTGTACGAGTCGGCCTTTTGCCTGATCCTGTTTGTGCTGCTTTATCTGCTTTGGAAAAACAAGCGTGCGACCCTGCCTCAGGGGTATATTTTTGGTGTCTTTCTGTCGCTGCTGTTCGGCTTTCGTTTTTTTGTCGAATTTTTTAAGGAATGGCAGGAGGAGTTTTCTAATCCGCTACCCATCAACATGGGGCAGATACTTTCAATACCGATGGTATTGGCCGGGCTGATAGTAATCTGGGGTGTGAGCCGGAAGAGAGCGGTATAGACCGATAGCCGGATAGTGAGGGTAAGGGTTAGAAGTGAGACTTAGTGGATGCCGGACCACTGCCGGCATCAGAAACAGGTTGTGTAAAGGAAATAGAGGGGAGAACCCCCGGCATCCAAATGTAGTGGTTCGTAAAATCCGCCATCTGAGGTTGGTCCTTTACCGACCGGAAACGGACGGGGCTGTTTCACTTCGGACAAGCACCATCATTCACAAATACGTAAAGTATTGTTTGTCAGTATGTTATAACTGGCATTGTATTGGCCTGCCATCCGCAGGTTCGTAAGACTGCGCTAACATTGCGCAGACTTTCGGCTGTGAACCCATAGCTCCGAAATCATTAAATACGCAGGCCATGCTAGCAAATCACATCAAGTTATTCGTCCGGCACTTCAGGAAGGACCTTCAATTTTCCTTTATCAATATTAGCGGACTGAGCCTGGGTTTGGCAGTAGTGCTGCTTATTCTGCTTTACCTGCATCACGACTTGTCGTTCGATACCTGGTTTGAAGAGGGCGATAGGGTATATTTGGTTTACGAGGCGGATTACACCGAGCCCGGGGTAGTTGATTCACAGAAACGTTTCCGTATTTCTCCGCAACAGGGAATATCTAAATCGGCCTACATGCCCACGCCGCTGGGTCCTGCTATTGCTAACAACCTGCCTGAAGTAGCCGCTTCATCAAGATTCAGCTCATGGAACGGCATCTTTCAGCTCGAAAAGGGCCCTCTTTCAAAAGAGATTCATTTTGCTGACTCTGGGTTTTTTGATGTACTCTCGTTTCAATTTATAGAAGGGGATGCGGGCTCCGCTCTCGATGAATTGCACGGGTTGGTCGTTACGCAATCTGCAGCCGCCAGCTTTTTTGGAGACGTTAATGTGCTGGGCAGAACTATAAGGGCTGACTTGGGAGAGCAGTCGGCAACTTTTACAATTACCGGCGTCGTGAAAGACCCGCCGCCGAACACCACCTTTGCTTTTGACTGCGTTACCCGGATGGAAAACCGGCCCTACTTTAAATTTCACAAGGAAAACTGGAACTCATTTAATTGCCCGCTGCTGGTAAAATTAAAAGTAGGGGCTGACGTGAAAGCGGTGAATGAAAAATTAACCGCGTTTGCCGGCGAACGGTATGCTAACTCAATAGAAAGGAGGAGAACATCGAATAAACTGAGCGGGGACGACCGTGTACTCGAATTCAATCTTTACCCTTTGCAATGGGTGCACCACTCCGTGGACATCGGATTTCAGCGTCACCAAAATCCCATGTATAATCTCATCTTGTTAATTATTGGCGTCCTTATCCTCACCATTGCCTGCCTTAATTTTGTAATCCTAAGCATATCCAAATCAGGTGCCCGCCGGATGGAAGTAGGCATACGAAAGGTGATGGGCGCAAAAAAAAGCGAACTTTTCTGGCAGTTTCAGACAGAGTCATTTCTCTACGTATTCATTTCTGTCCTTTTAAGCTTTGGGCTTATGGAGCTGCTTCTGCCGACCTTTAATCAGCTTTCTGGTTTAAACCTTTCTCCCGATTATCCCTTTCAGGTCTTTTTTGCGGCCGGAGTCATCCTGCTGGTGCTAATCATAGGGTTTTTATCAGGGGCATATCCTTCTACCTATCTGGCCAGGCAGTTGCCGGCTTCATCGCTAAAAAAGGGCAGCACGTTCACCATCAAAAAAGGGTTGCTCAAGTGGCTTGTTGTGGGGCAGTTTACCACTTCTTTGATCCTCATTTTCAGCACCTTTACAATGATGCGGCAGATGAAGTATGTTTCCGAAAAAGACCTGGGCTTCGACAAGGAAAACGTACTCGTGCTTTATACAGCCCAGGTCAGGAGTGCCGCCAGTCCGTGGCAGCATTATACAACGATAAAAAACGAACTGCTCCAGCTGCCTGGTGTAGTGAAGATCACGGGTACCAATGCCCCTTTTTCTTCGGGTTGGTCGATGTACAGTTACAAAGTAAATGGTATCGAATTCGGAGCTTTAACGTACCTGGCCGACGAGGATTACCTTGCCATGCTGGATATTGAGCTGGTGAAAGGTCGAAATTTTTTGGCGGGCAGCGAGTTGGATCAAAAATATAGTGTGATTGTCAACGAGGCGCTTGCGCGGCGGCACGGGTGGAAGGACCCCATTGGGCAGGAAATTAACTGGTATGAAACCGACAAGCCAATCCGTGTAATCGGAATGGTGGAGGATTATCATTTCCTCTCATTGGAAAATGACGTCGAGCCCATGTTCCTTTTTATGCAGCCTGAAATGGAGCCCTTTCTTTATACCATGATCAAGCTGGCACCGGGCGATCCAGCGCCAGTTATTGCTTCAATTGAGGAAGTATGGAAAGGGCTGTATCCAACTGCGCCTTTGTCATGGTCATTTCTCGAAGAAAACCTTCAGAACCAATATCGGTCGTACCGCCAGTGGATTGCCTACATGCAATATGCCACGGGTTTTGCAATGTTCATAGGCTGTCTCGGCTTGTTTGGGCTAGCCCGGATTATCACCCAAAACAGAACAAAGGAAATAGGTATCCGCAAGGTGTTTGGCGCCGGTATACTGGATATCCTCAGCCTGCTAAACAAAGAAATAGTGTGGATGGTGGCGATCAGCTCCCTGCTTGGGATTCCGCTGGCTATGTGGGCCATGCATCACTGGTTGGAATTTTTTCATTTCCACATTTCAATTGGGTGGAGTATTGCAGCGGTTTCTGTTAGTCTGGCACTTTTTGTAGCCCTTATTACCGTTAGCTTCCAAACCCTTAAGACAGCGTTTTCCAACCCGGTTAACTCCCTGAGGCATGAATAACCTGTTCATTTGTGTGGCGCTGACCCGAAGCCGACCAGCCATCAAAAAAAGAAGGAGCAAGATAGCTGCTGCCCCGCAGTCGGTCGCTGTTGTTTGATACCCTCACCTCAACTTCTGATCAAAATCAGGTTGACAGTGCCAGATAATTTGGATATTTATGCTGCATGGTATTTTTTCCGTGCTAGGTGAGGTTTGTGATGGTCCGATTACTTTTATTTTTCCAATTTTTAGTCCCCTTTTTTGCCGCAGCTCAGACGCCCTTCGACTCGTTGATGTCGGAATGGCGTCTTCGCAAAAATCAGCCGGCGGACACCGTAACGGTAAGGCTGCTACTCGATATCTCCGCTGCTTATAAATTCGATAATACCGACAGCGCGGTTTTTTATGCTATCAAGGCCGAAGAGTATTCCGGGCGGCTTGAGTTTCCCAAGGGAATGGGCGATGCGCTAACCGCCAAAGGAATCGGGTACTACATTATGGGCAACTACGATCATTCGCTTACCGCACATACCCGAGCGCTGGAAATCCACAAGCAAACGGGTAGCAGCAACGGAATGGCGTTGAGCTACAATGGCATAGGGCTCGTATACCTGGGGCAGGAAGATCTTCTGAGAGCTATTCCTTATTTTCGGCAAGCTAGCGCTCTCAACACAAGCAGCGGCAACCACAGCCTCCTTGCCAACAATTACTTTAACATGGGGATTGCCTACGACCACCTCGAGCAGTTCGACAGCGCTCATCATTACCTGGAGTTGGCGGAAACCACGGCCGACATCGCCGGCAACTTTCGTACAAAGCTGATGATTAACAACAGGGTGGCTGAGACGCTGTTTCGGCAGAAAAGATACGGGGAGGCGCTGCAGCAGTACCAGGAAGTGCTGGACGCGGAATATTTCCAAAGCAACTGGGAAACGACTTTTGCTTATGCCGGGTTGGCCCAAACCTACATTGAGCTGGGCAACTACAAAAAGGCAGTGGAGGCAGGTGAGCACGCCGTGGAATACGGCAAACGAGTAGGTGCCAAGTGGGATATCGAACGTGCCTTGGGTATTTTGGCGGAAGCCTATGCCCGGGAAAATGACTTTGAAAATGCATTTCTCACGCACAAGCTTTATAAGGCTTATAGCGACTCGCTGTTTAATGAAGAGAAGGAGACGGAGATTAATTACCTGTTTTTGAAACAGAAGGAGACGGAAAACCAGGACCTTTTAAGGGAAAATGAACTGAAGGGGGAGCAACTTCGCCAGAATCGCTTAATCAATATTATTTCGGCCGTGGCGCTGGCTTCATTTACTGTTATTGGGTTAATCCTCATTCGTAGCAGCCGGGTTAAGGAAAAGCTTAACAAAAGCCTGCAGCAAAAAAATGATGACATACGCCGACAGAAGGGACTTATAGAGGAGCAAAACGAGAAGCTTGCTAACCTCAACAAAACAAATGCGCTTATTCTTTCCATCATCAGCCACGATTTGCGAAGCCCGATAGCCTCTATCCAGTCGATGATGCATTTTTTCAAAGAAGGAAACATCTCGGCCACGGACCAAAAGGAAATTTTTGGTGAGCTTGAAAAACGGGTCAACAGCATTGCCAGCATGATGAACGGCCTGCTCAATTGGGCGGGCAGCCAGTTTACCGGCTTAAAAGCTAACTTCGAGCCTGTGGTAATTTCTGATGTAGTTGCGGAGCTGCTGGTCGTATTCGACCACCGGCTAAAGGAGAAGGCGATCGCAATTAATCATAGGCCACCACAATTGCCTCCCCAAGTACAGGCCGACCCCTCTCAGCTTCGCATCATACTGCAGAACCTGATCAGCAATGCCATCAAGTTTACACACAAAGAGGGCGTAATTGATATTTTTTACATGGATAGCGACGAGTATTTTTCGGTGCACATAAAAGATTCGGGAGTGGGCATGGATAAGCAAAGGCTGAAGGCAATACAAACCACCACTGGCAAAAGAGTGACCGATCTTGGCACAGAGCAGGAGCAGGGCACGGGCCTCGGCCTTATTCTTACCAGGCAATTTGTGGAGTACAACAACGGCACGCTTACCGTAAACAGCAGACCGGGCGAGGGCTCCGAATTTATCGTAAGCCTTCGAAAGACCTAAGGCTGGAAGGAGTTTATACTTCCTGAAGGGAGCTTTCCTGTTTCCATATATACCTTGAAATTGCCGACATCATCCTTCACCATCTTTTCAAACATGGGGTTTAGCAGCTTAGCTATCGTTTCCCCGACCTCGCGCAGTGGAGGTCTGTAGCTGATCGTAATATCAAGCCTCGTGGTGTTGTCAGGGCCGTCGTGAAATTCCACTTTTCCGGCATTCTGAATATCCGCTTCCGGCACAGACGACCATCCTAACAATTCGCCGGGTTCGTCTTTTACAATTTCCGCTCTCCATTCTACCGTGCCAATGCCGCCGGGGCCTTTGGCTTTCCATTCCGAGTGCGTTTCGTCAATTGCCCTCACGCTCTCGAGGTGGCTCATAAACTTTGGCATATTTTCGAGGTGCCTCCAAAAGGCATACACTTCGTGCCTCGGCCTGTTTACCTTCAGGCTGGTGCGTATGTTCACATTCTTTACCGGGTCGGGCAGTTCTCTTTTCCCAATCAGCGAGTAAACCGTGCAGTGCCCTGTGCCGCCACGAAAAAGAAGGTAGCCGCCCGCTAAGGCTCCAAAAACGCCCAGGGTGCCCTGCCGCACACTGTTGTATATAAAAAGCGAACCTGCTGCTATTGAAGCGATACGCTCAAGCGGTGTTACATTGACAGTCCTTTTCTGGTTGAGTTCTGCTATTTCCTGATGTTGTGCCATCTGTTATGCTACATTAAGTAAGATATTTCTGTTTTCTTGAAAAGAAATATCATGCCTGAAGCAGAAGGCACGGCAGAATGGCACTAACTATACTTACGGGCTGGCAGTTGTAGAAAATTGTGGAAAAACTTCTCTGTAATAGTGGCAGCAGGCTCTTGGGCCGGTTTACTCTTCTTCGTCAGCCCCACTTTCGTCACCCCATTCTTTTTTCTGTCGGGTTTTAGACTTGCTTCCTAAAATCTTGTAAACCGGGTTGGTGAGCTTGTTCCTTTCGAAGGATGTGTTTCCCGGCTCATCAATTTCTTTTTTGTCTTTACTGTGCTTACTTTTTCTCATGGTTCAAGTGTATTCGGTCAACTACAACTTCTAATCATCATAACAGTGGAGTTTAATATATGTTTCCAGATCGCTAAGTAAGGGTCCGGCAAGAAAAGTAATACGACGGACATATGCTCATGTTTACGCTAAATATCGGGGCAATCGCATTCAAATTTTTCTTCGAAATTCTTCTTTTTTTACCCTGCCGGGCGGCCCGTTCCACGTCGGGCCTACCCCTAAAGGCAAAAGAAGAATTTCAAAGCCGTTTCACCCTTCAGGGCAGCCGACGTGGAACGGGGTAAATAAACGGCTTTGAAATTTTATTTGACGGATCTGTTTTAAATGCGATTGCCCTGGCCAAATATTGCGTAAGGTAATTCTACAGCAATTTATGCAATAGAGTTCGCATCGTGAAATGTTTGGGGGAGCAGAATTTGACCTTTTACATTACCGGCAGTGACCCCAAATTTCTATGGGCGTATATATCTTGTTCATCGAACGACAGAAACTCTTCATCGAAACGCAGGTCCGTCCATTTGGTTTTAGCAGCTTTTTCAGGTAAAATCATCAAACCTTGATGACCTGATTGCGTATCTGCTGGTAGTTGTTACCAGTAGTAGAGACAAGGTTCCCACCATCGATTTTTAGTCAGAAGCATTCAGATGTAAAGTGGCGATTGCCACAGGCTGAAGAGATAAGTTTTAACCGATCTATTGAAAACTTAGTAGCTATGACCCGGAATATACATTCTGTTCTGCAGCAGCATCCGTATATGTATATGCATTGGGGGATGATTCTTCCCGAAACCAATGTAATACCAGGGCATTTTTTGCCCAGGGAACATACATCAGGCGGAGCGGCCGATCGAATCAATGAACATAACGGCTCAGCAACGATGCCCGCTGCATTTACATTCAGCCTTGATACCGGCAGAGGGTTGGGGGCTTCCGCAGATGGATCCGATTTTTCGCCGGCAATGTTCGAAAATCTTCAGGAGGCCATTTATAGAAGCACGCCGGAGGGCAAAGTGCTTTTCGCGAACAAGACTTTCAGGGAGATCTTTGGTATTTCTACTGAAGAGGATTTGATGAACGTGTCGGCCAGAAGCTTATTCGCCAGGAAAGAAGACAGAGACAACCTTTGGGACTACGTACAAACCGCGCGGTCTTTAAAGGGAATGGAAATTCCTTTTAAGCGAAAAAATGGCACTACATTTTGGGGGTTGGTTAGTGCCCGGTTAACAAATGGCAACGCTGGCAACCAGTGGTTAGACATAGCGATAGTAGACATAAGCAGCCAGAAGGAACACGAGCAGAATCTGCGCAAAACCAAAGAAGAGCTGGACCAATTCGTATACAGGGCTTCGCACGACCTGCGATCGCCTCTTACCAGCATGCTGGGGCTAATAGACTTGCTGAAGATGCCGAATAATCCGGAGCATCCACGGGTATTGGAAATGATGGAGCGGACAGTACTAAAGCTGGATGCGGTTATCCACGAAATTACCGATTACTCTTACAACGCCAGCACAAAACTGGAGTCCGAAGCAATAGACATCCGGCAATTAATTGAAGAAAGTTTCGAGAAGATAAACTACCTGCCGCAGGCATCTTGTATAGATAAAAGAATTTTTATTTCGCTGCCAAACGCTATCCGGAGCGACACCAAAAGGCTGAGGATTGTTTTAAATAATCTTATTTCAAACGCCGTTGTCTTCTATAACCCCTATACCAGGCAACCCTATGTAGAGGTTCGGGTTTCCGGTGAAGGCTCAAAGCTTATCATCGAAATAGCGGATAATGGAGTCGGCATCGACCCCAAACTACATACACGGATTTTCGAAATGTTTTTCCGCGGGTCTGCTCTTTCTAAAGGCTCCGGGCTCGGACTTTATGTAACAAAGGAGATTGTGGAGAAATTGAAAGGTAGCATCTCGGTGTCATCCAAACCCGGAAGTGGATCGGTTTTCCGGATAGCCCTGCCCGGACAAATGGAAATACATTGATGGAAACGCCAAAAACAAATCCACAAGTTTTCAACATGACTCTGAATAACAGAAAACACGGGTTATATTAGCTTTTTCAATCATCAGCTATGTTTAAAAAGATATTTCTGTTCACTTCCATTTTTGACCTTTCTGAAGAGTTGAAGGGTTTTAGCTACGTGAAATTCCTGGACTGGACCCCCGACCACAACATTGCTTACTCCATAGGAAACGATCAGGTGCAAACCATCAGCAAAGGGATGGAGCTGCGAGTGAGCAAAAATCTGTTTGTTTATAAAATGAACAAAAACGAGGTAATGCTCACCCTCGACTTGAGATAGCCGGTATTGCCGGGCTATTTGCCGGTGCCGCACCTGTTTCATAACGCGGCATTAATTGTCATAAGCGGCTATTTACTTCCCACTGACGCCTTCCCTGGTCCGTTTAGCAGCAGAAAGAACGAGCAAAACAGCATGGTGAGGGCCTGGAACGAGCCGATGAAGGTATCTGCGATATGTATTGTAAGCAGGGCAACGGTGAAATTGACGATCATGACGGCGGCGGCCCAATGTACCTTGAACCCAAGAATGAACATAAGCCCGCAAATAAACTGAGCGTATACCGACAGCACCGCACTTGCGAGCGGCAAAGGAAAGCCGAAGCCGCTAAGAAAATCCCTGAACTCGAGCATTTGCTGCCATGACAAGATATTGTCCTGCGTGCCGTATATCAGACGCACACCGGCAAGCACCCTGATAAACAAAGGTGCGTAGTCTTTATAATTTCTGAATTTCAGCAGTAGTTCATTCATAGGTGAGCCGTACGTTTTTGTACATAACATTTAAAGCGGGTACCACCCTATTTTAGCACCCGTATGGCAGCTACTTGTCTGCCTTTTCGGTGCGTACGTCTGCCTGTATTGGTTTTTAGTCGAATATAACTCCGTGGCCTGTTACGTTCCACTTTTCCTCCCCAATTTTGCGGTCTACTTTTTTGCGCTACTCTCTAGTCTCTTTTTGTTTCTATACAAGGCCAGCCGTGGAGGTTTGAGGTATATATCATGCGCAGTATTTTTAAAAATAGTTCTTTGGAATCAGTGCCCGCTGCAAAAAAGGTGGTGCTTTTTTTAGCAGGTCTTTTAGCGGCCTGGGTAGGCTTTAAGCACTGGTTCTTTAGCGATTTGATTGCCCGGCTTGGGGTGAGCGACCTGTATGCTACACTGGTGCAGGAGGGGGCATTTCTGGTGCTTGCTACGCTGTTTTTGTACTGGATTGTGTACAAATTATTGGGTAACCCTCACGACCGCAATGAGGCCGTGAACCGGCAAAAATTGTTGATGGAGTCGGCAATCGACAGTGTGGCCGAAGCGGTGCTGCTCATTGATTGTGGTCAAAGGTTGGGTCCGGAAAATTTCAGAGTGGTGTTCACCAACAAGGCATTTTATAAGATGACTGGCTTCGGCCCCGGCGAAACCCTTGGTACCAATCCGCTTGCACTTTTGCGGGGCCACAAAACGGACAACAAAAAGCTGCTCAGGCTGTTTGATGCAATAAACAGTAATTCGTCTTTTGAGGAAGAGATTATTTCTTACAAAAAGAATGGTGAGCCGTTTTGGATCAACCTCGAAGTTTCGCCTGTGAGAAATGAGCTGGCGCGGCAGCCCGGATTCTTCGTGGCCGTGGTAAAGGACATCAACGACCACAAAATATCGGTGGACGAGAAAAATCGGCTTACTAACCAGGTTATACAGCAAAACCAGGGCCTCCAGGAGTTTACCCAGGTGATTTCTCATAACCTGCGGGCGCCAGTAGCCAACATCCTGGGACTCATTTCCATACTGGACTACAGCCAGCCTATGGGAGACTACAACCGCAAGCTGCTTGACCACCTGCGGGAGTCGGCCACCAATATCGACAGGATAATAGCGGACTTGAATGAGCTGCTGCAGGTGCGGGAGTCGGTGCTGGAGTCACGCCAAACCTTCGGCTTAAAAGCGCTGATTGACGAAGTGCTCCACTCGTTCCACCTGCAAATCGAACGGGCAAACGCTCAGATAGAAGTTACTGTTTGGCCAGAGGATTTAATGCTGCATTCAGTCAGAAGCTATTTTCATTCTATAGTTTACAACCTTGCCACCAACGGCATCAAATACCGGCATCCCGAACGCTCGCTGATGCTCAAAATTGAGGCTTATCAAACTACCTCCGACCTTATTGTGCTGGTAAAGGATAACGGCCTTGGTATGGATATGAAGGTTGTAAAGGAAAAAATGTTCAAGCTCTACAAACGGTTTCACACCCATGTCGAAGGAAAGGGCATGGGGCTGTTTTTGCTAAAAAACCAGGTGGAGCGCCTTGGCGGCAAAATATCAGTTTATAGTGTGCTGGGTAAGGGAACACTTTTCAGGGTGTCCATTCCTCTCCGGAATTGTGAAGCCGCCACCGACCCGGCCGACCAGGAGACTCTTCCGGTACTACTTGTTTCGGAGTAGGTCGGGAAGAAACGTAACAATACTGGGAAATACGGCAACAAGAAGCAGAAAAATGAGCTGTATCAGGACAAAGGGTACAATGCCCCTATAAAGTTGCCCGGTAGTTATTTCTTTTGGTGCAACACCCTTCAGGTAAAACAGCGAAAAGCCGAAAGGAGGGGTTAAAAAGGAAGTTTGGAGGTTAAGCGCAATCAGAATACCCACCCAAACCAGGTCAATTCCGAGTTTGGAAAATATCGGAGCTACAACAGGCACAATAATAAAAATGATCTCGATAAAGTCGATGAAAAAGCCGGCAACAAAAACGGCCAGCATTACAACAAACAAAAAGCCATTTGCCGATAAGTTGGAGCCTTCGATGATTTCGATCAGGTAGCGGTCGCCGCCAAGCGCTCTGAAAACAAGGGAAAACGCCGTAGCACCTATCAGAATGGTAAAAACCATAGTAGTAAGGTGTGTTGTTTCCTTCATCACATCTTTAAGCACCCGGAGGTTAAATTTACCGGCGACGATTGTTAGCGCAGTAGCACCAAAAGCCCCCACGCCCGCCGCCTCGGTAGGGGAAGCGATGCCGGCAAATATCGACCCCAACACTGCTACTATGAGCAGGAGTGGGAGGACAAATGCTTTCAGCACCTGCCATGTCATTCCCTTTTTTCTGAAGTCGGCTACTTCACTAGCGGGCATGCCGGGCGCCAGGTGAGGTTTGAACAAGGCAACTCCTACAATATAGACCAGATAGCACAACACCAGCATCACGCCGGGCACGATGGCCGCTGTGAAGAGGTCGCCAACCGACACATTTAACACACTGCCGAGAAGCACCAGCACTACCGACGGCGGTATTATTTGACCCAGCGTACCTGCCGACGCAATGGTGCCAGTGGCAAGCTCGGGGCTAAAGCCTCTCTTGAGCATGGTGGGCAGGCTAATTAAACCCATGGTAATTACCGTGGCGCCAACTATCCCCGTTGAGGCCGCAAGCATAGCACCCACAATTATCACAGCTACGGCCAGCCCGCCTTTAAACTTGCCAAACAGCAGCGCCATGGTTTCCAGCAGGCTTTCGGCCAGGCCTGATTTCTCCAGCATGATGCCCATGTATACGAAAAGCGGCACGGCTATCAGCACAAAGTTGTTCATGGTGCCAAAAATTCGCAACGCCACCAGGTAAAAGAAGTCGGCGTCGAACAAGATCAGGCCGAAGATGACCGAAATGCCTCCAAGGGTAAATGCCACCGGAAATCCAGCGAGAATAAAAATGAAGATGAGCCCGAACAGGACCAGCGCCAGTATCTCATTCATGGGAACTGTGCTTGTTTAGAATTACAACCAGCGATTTAAGGCCAAGCGAAATGCCCTGAAGGAGCAGCAATGAAAACCCCAGGGGAATGGCAGATTTTATGATGTAACGGTACGGCAATCCACCGGGGTCGGGAGATCCTTCGTTGATGATCCAGGAATTATACACGAACAGGAGAGAGGTTTTGATAATGACTACGCAAAGCGGTAATAAAAACAGGAGCACGCCCAGCAGATTTACCCAAGCTTGTTGTTTTTCATTAAACTTGCTGTAGATCACATCTACCCGCACATGTTTATCGTGTTTCAGCGTGTAACCGGCTCCCAGTAGGAAAATAACTGCAAAAAGGTGCCACTCCAACTCGAATACTGCGGCATAGCTGATATTGAAAATATAGCGCAAGGCTACATCGGCACAAAAAAGGACTACCAGAACAGACGTAAGCCACGAAACAGCCGTGCCTGTGGCTTCGTTTAGGCTGTCCAGCTTTTTTGATAGGGTGGTGAGCATTGGCATCTGCAAATATAGTTTTCACCGACGGTCAGTTAGGCAGGGCAGGCCCTATCCAATCAACAAGCAGTAGATGATCTGCGAAAGATAGGTTTTTCTTCAGAGAAGGCAATTCCTGCGGCGGAAAGCATAAAAAAAACCCCGGCAAGCAGCCGGGGTTTTTTGCTAAGTGATTAAGAAGTCTTATCGTATTCAGTCTAGCGCAAGCACTAATACCGGATCGCCGCCAACTTCTTCTTTTCTCTCACCGGTACCGTACTTAACATTGTTTGTAATGTTATCTCCTGTTCTCACTGTGATATTTGTTGAGCCAGAGAAGGGCACGTTTCCATCGTCAAACGCGGGGTTCAAATTGGGTAAATAGTTAGCACCAGGATTAGTAATAACAAAGCTGCCATCCCACTCGAATTCTCCCGAAGCAGTGGTAGTAAATCCTGTTAAGGTAATTACTGCGCCAGCACCAGGTGCTCCCGCAGGAACTACTACAGTTGCTCCAAAAATACCGGCATATCCTGAGCCTACCTCGACATCATCAAGGTTGGTTAGCTGGCCTTCGTCATCGTCACCTTCCTCGCCGATTATAGCAAGGGCTGATGCTCTCACTGAAGTAGATGGCGTAACCACCAGGCTTGGCACACCCCAGCTGAAAATTCTGTAGGTGGTGCCGGGGGCCTTGGGAACAACGCTGCCGCCAGATACGGCTAGATCACCAAGAAACGTTATGCCGGTCTGACCTCCATTGAATACGCGGGTAACAACGTCCGTTGTTGAGGTTTGAATACCTTCATTCGGCTCATAGCTAGCACCTCTCAAAACCTCAACGTCTGCGGGAAGTATAGCGTACTCAACTGTATTTTCGCTATTGTCGAGTGCAAATTCATACGTAAAGCCCATAGCTGGAATAGTAACGTTCGGCAGAGTAGCTCCGGTACCGCCGTTAGCAAATGCGATGGTAGGAATTGATGTCAGGTTTTCGCCGGCTGTTTCGAAGTTCAATGACAGCAGATAGCCGGTGTAGGTAACTGAAATCACTGCGCCTGTTCCGGCACCCTGCGCTTCGCCAACAAGGGACACAATATCTGAGTCGAAAGTGAATGGGTTGTCTTTATCATAACCGTCTCCGGTAGGGTTAGCACCTGCCACGTTGATAGCTCCGGTTGGCAGTACACCATTTGCATTGGCAGTTACTGTAAGGGTAAACAGCGGGTTTGGCCCTACAATATTATCGTCGGCATCTCTTTGCGTAAAGTTGATGATAACATCAGTATCAGCACCAAAATCGGCACCGCCGTTAGTGATATTGGCAGCAGCTAGGTAGCCTCTGATAGTGGCAGTTGCTTCGGCAGATGTGGTTGCACCTCCGCCGCTAACGGTTACAGTTGGTACACGGGTAACCGCGCCTGCATTATTCATTCTAAAAGCTATATTGTCTGCTGCCAAAACTTCATTTGACTCGTCAAAGGTCACGGATCCTGGATTGAAACTTTTTGGTCTTGTAGTAGGTGCTGTGGCTTTCAGGCCCTGGCCGGCTGCGGGAGGTGCAGGAAACTCAATTTTGGCGCCTCTTACGGTCAATGCACCGCTGGTTACTACACCGCTTGCGGCCGGACCGAATGACGTTGCTACGTTGGCATACTCAAAAGTAGCAAGATCTTCACCATTTCTGGATGAGATAGCAATTCTCTGGGTGGTTTCGATACGACGGAAAACAAGATCGTAATCAATACCCGATTGTCTCGCAGGTAAAGTTAAAGTGTAAACGCCTGTGGCGGGGTCGACTGGCGCAGTTCCGATGTTATCCGACACGAAAGTAATATCTTCGATGTACACGCCGGAGTTGCCAATATCTTCGCTGTTGTCCAGAATAGCCTCTACTGTCAACCCTGCTGGAATTTCAGGAGTTGAATTAGTAACATCCGTTTCGATTGTTACTGTACCTGTAACAGTTGCAGTTGAACCTGCTGCTCCGCTTGCAAATACTTCGAGTGTGGAAGACTCGCTTCTGCCCAAAGGATAAATAACAGAGCCAACCTGGATATAGTCGACACCATAAGCGATAGGATCGAAATCGACAACACCTCTCACAGAATAGTAGCCATCGGCAGAAAACATGATTACGTTTTCTCCAACGGGTACTTCAGTAAGGGTCGCATTTCCTGAAGCATCAGATACTGCCGCCAGTGTTCTACCGCCTGTGGCAGAGTTACTCACTGAAATGGTAGCCCCCGATACAGGATTGCCATCATTTTCAACCCGCACAGTGTACGACAGCAACAGACCTGCCTGGCGAAGTGCTTCGGCATTTCCTTCTTTCTGGTAGTCGAGAATTGCCTGCTGCAGGGCTTGCCTTGCAGAGTCGTTGCTTCTGGCAAGCTCGGCTTCCAGCATTAGTTGTTCAATTGCATTTTGCTGGCTGAGCTCTGCCTGCAGTCTGAGGAAATCCTCTTCTGTAAATTCATCTTCACAAGACGAAAAGGCGAACATGCCCAACGTCAGAATTAAAAGCAGATAGTAAAATTTGTTCGTTTTCATGATTTTATGAAAGATTATGTTTTAGGTCATTAAAAAAATAGGCCGAAGTTCAGGCTGATGGTAGACGGAAAAAGTTTGCCGCCCGTGCCTGGGATGCCCCGGTAAATGTTGATGTTGTTGATTCCCCTGCGATAGCGCAGTTCCTGGTAAAAGACTTTTCCTCCGCCCAGGTCGTACTCCATGGCAACAGCGCCATGTATGGCAAACTGATGAGGTTGAATGCTGCTGCTGATGTTGTCGATGGCGTTGGAAAACTGCCCGAACATACCATCAGAAAACTGCACCAGCTTGTCGTGCTCCTCAAATGTAGCTACGGAGTAGGCATAGCTGCCTCCCAGCATAACTTTTGGAGCAACCGCACCGCCCTCTGTGGGAATACTCAGCTTTACCGATACGGGCAGCTCAACATTCTTCACATAGAAAGAGCGGTTCATATAAGTGGTTGATGACACAGTACCTTCTGATCCTGAAAAGTCGATCGTACGGTTCTCTACACCACCACCAATACCCATGTAAAGCAGCTCGCCTTGTACGGCAATCAGATTGGTAACCTGGTAATGCACCATTGCACCACCGTTTACGTCGATCAACATTCCTGTCTGGCTGAACTGATTTAAATTGGCACCAACCTTCGCCCCAATACGCAGTGGGTTGAAGGCATCAAATCCGGCATCCTGCGCGGATGCATCATGGACCCACAACCCACACAGAAGAAAAATGAGGTGGGTGCTTCGTAAACGCCGTAAGCGTGAAACAAAAATTCTCATAAGAATATATATAGTTAAGAATTGGTTTCTCAGGTCGTAAAAAATTATCGGGTTGTAAACCTAAAAAAAGCATTTGACCGTCGCTATACCTATTTCTAGGTATTTTCTAAACTTTTAATGTCAAAGTGCAAAAAAATGTCTCCAAAACTGCATCATTTTTAGATATATGTCAAGGATCCGGCACATATTTATCGCCACTCTTCGTTTTTCTGAAACTTTTAATGCGACAGATGAATTCTAATTTTTTACGGCTAATGAATTTATAGCCGTACATTTGCAAAAATCTCCATACCGGTGACCGACATTAGAAAAGTATCTGTAGATGAGCTCACCTCCTTTTTTAAAGAGGCGGGTGAACCTTCTTTCAGGGCAAAGCAGGTGCATGAGTGGTTGTGGAAAAAGTCGGCAACTTCCTTTGCGGAAATGACCAATCTCTCACTCGGCACACGAGAGCTGCTCAGTCGCAAATACAGCATTTTGCCGGTTGGCACCGACACGAAACAAATAGCTGCCGATGGCACAATTAAGTCGGGGTTCAGGCTGCACGATGGCCACATGATTGAGGGGGTGCTGATCCCCGCCGATGATCGCATGACCGCCTGCGTGTCGTCGCAGGTGGGTTGCTCCCTTACCTGCAAGTTTTGCGCTACAGGTTACATGGAGCGCAAACGCAATCTCGATCCGGCAGAAATTTACGACCAGGTGGTGCTGATAGACAAGCAAGCCAGGGAAGCTTACAATACGCCGCTCACCAACATAGTGTATATGGGAATGGGGGAGCCGTTGCTCAATTATGCCAACGTGCTAAAGTCTATCGAGTACATTACCTCGCCGGCAGGATTGGGCATGTCGCCCAAGCGCATTACCGTTTCCACGGCGGGCATTGCCAAAATGATAAAGAAGCTGGGCGACGACGGGGTGAAGTTTAATCTCGCTTTGTCGCTGCACGCCGCCAACGACGTAAAGCGCAACCAGATAATGCCTATCAATGAATCCAACAGTCTTGAGGCGCTCAGGGAGGCATTGCAGTACTTTTACCAAAAAACGAAGAACAAGATCACCTTCGAGTACATCATGTTCTACAGCTTTAACGACACGCTGCAAGACGCTGAAGAGCTTTACCGTTTTACGAAGCACGTTCCCTGCAAGGTCAACATAATAGAGTACAATCCGATTTCGGAGGCTAACTACCGAAATGCCGACCCCGAGGCACTCGACAAGTTTTCGGCCTACCTCGACAAGCAGGGTGTGGTGGTAAATGTGCGCAGGAGCCGTGGCAAAGACATTGACGCGGCCTGTGGCCAGCTGGCTATTAAGGACAAGGGCTGAAACTCCAGCCTCCAACCTCGAACCTCCAACTCAAAAACTCAGAACTACCCTACTTCTTACTCGCGTTAAACAGCTTCTGCTTTTCCTCTTTGGAGAGGCTTTCGTAGCCTGAGTGCGAGATTTTGTCGAGAATAGCGTCTATTTCGTCTTGCTCGGTGCGGGTGGCTTTGGCATTGCCGGTTTTCTTACTGCCCGTAAATTTTGTGCTTTTGTGTGTTACCCGTATTTTGGGCCGGGGCCTGAAAAGGCTTTTGAACCATTCCATTACGCTTACTACAGGTGTGCCGATGTCGTTGCCGCGCTGCAACTGGCGAATAAAAACAAAGCCCATCAATGCGCCGCCAAGGTGGGCCAGCTCGCCACCGGCGTTGGTTCCGATGGTTTGGGAAAACGACAACACTACATAGAAAATAGCAATGTATTTTATTTTAACAGGGCCAAGGAACAGCAGGAAAAAGGTATAGTTGGGCATAAAAGTAGCCGCTCCCACCACTACAGCGTATACACCAGCCGAAGCCCCCAACATGAGCGAGCCGGCAATGCGGTCGTGATAAAAGGGTATGATGTTGTAGATGAGGATGTAGAACAACCCGCCAACGATACCGCCGATCACATACATGCTAATGGCGCGCTGGTCGCCCAGGTATTCCACGATGATCTTGCCGAACCAATACAGGAATAACATGTTGAAGATGATGTGAAAAAATCCTTCATGCGTAAAAAAGTACGTTAGTAGCGTCCACGGCTTCAGTATAAAGCGTTCTATCGAAGCTGGCAGCATCAACTGCCTCAGGATTGCATCGTAAATTTCACCATTATCGGAAATAACCAGCACCACCCTAAAGATGATAAGGGCTAAAAAGACGATAGCGTTAATGATTATCAGCTGTACCAGGCCATTGTTGGGCCTGCTCCAGGCGTGCTTAAAGTCGTCGAACAATCCTCCGTTTCCGTACATATTAAAAGAAATTCCTTGAATTTTTTTGCCAGTATTTAATGAGTATGAAGGCGATTAGCATTCCACCCAGGTGTGCGAGGTGAGCAACGTTATCTCCTTGAGAACGATTCAGCTCGGCATACAACTCGTAAGCGCCATAGAAAAATACCAAATATTTTGCTTTTATGGGAATTGGCGGAAATAATAGAAATAGCTGTGTATTAGGAAACAACATTCCAAATGCCATGAGTATGCCGAAAACAGCGCCGGAAGCTCCCACCATGGGCACGTTTTCGATTCGCTGGAACAAATCCTGCACAAAACTCCGGCTCTGAGCGATGTATTCGGGATTTGAAGGACTTTCTACATAAGCATCAATAAATCCGATCAAACCCTCGTAGTAACGGCTACCATGTTGAACGATAAAGCGGTTGAATGATTCAGGGTCGGGATTGGCTATGTATGTGATCGCGTCCCGTTCCACTGCACGGGTTTCGATGAAGTCAATGCCGGCATATAAGATACCGGCTCCTATACCTGTAGCCATGTAGAATATGAGAAACCGCTGCGGTCCCCAAAAGCGCTCCAGCATATTGCCAAATATGAGCAGCGCAAACATGTTGCCGAACAAATGCATAAAATTGCCGTGCACAAACATGTAGGTAACAAACTGGTAAGGAGCGAATGAGTCAGCCAGTATGTACCTGAGGCCAAAGGCATTGGCAAAGTCCATTCTGAGCATGTTTTCTATCAAAAAAATCCCCACATTAATCAGCAGGAGATTTCGCACCATTGGCGTCAGGTTAAACATAGTTATTCGTTAAAGAAATTTGAGAAACGGTCAAGGCCCAGAATGTACATAGTCGGTTGGCCGCCGGCTACTCCCCCCGGAGTGTAATTTGGCTGCTCACAGGCAAAAAGCTGATCGATAAGAGAGAGCATTTCCTCTCCCGAAAGATGTTTGCCGCTTTTTATTCCCGAACGCTTCGCCATAGACCTTGCCAGGTTTTCCTTACGGCTTATACTCAATTCCGATTTATAAAGTTTAAATTGTTCTATTAATCCTTCCAGCACCTCTTTTTCATTCATCCCCGCTATTTCGGCCGGTACACCGTTTATTACCAGTGTATTTTGCCCGAATATACTGAAAACAAAGCCCAGTGCTTTCATTTCTTCCTCCATTTCCGTTACCAGCTGATAGTCGGCCGGGTTTAGGTTTATTTGTTGAGGAAACAGAAACTGCTGCGATGCGCCCTGCCCTTTGGTGAGATGCGAAATGAAACGCTCATACAATATGCGCTCGTGGGCGTATTGCTGGTGAATAATGAGCAGGCCTGATTTTACCTGTTTGCAAATGTATTTTTTGTGAAGTTGAAAAGGCGCCGAAATTTCAGTATCTGTAGGGCCGGGCTTTGCTGCTGTGGTGGCATGGCTCGGGAATGTTTCCACATAAGCATTTTCTCCAGGTTCCGCCTCCTTTTTTATATCGTCGAAAGAATACTGCCCCTCTATATGTGCATCTTCGTATAGTCTCTGCCAGTTTTGGAGGTTGTTTCTATTCTCATGCGGGGCCGCACCTGTTGGTTTGCCAGGGAAAGGCTGGGTTGCCTGGCGGGTAATTTCATCGAAGTTGAGCTTTGAGCCTGTAATAGCCTCAAAATTTACATCGTAGCTAAAGTCGAGTGGCGGGGCAATGTTGTGCGTGCCCAAGGCCTGTTTTACAGCGGCTTTCATTACCCCGTAAATCAACCTTTCATCTTCAAACTTCACTTCCGTTTTGGTAGGATGTACGTTGATGTCGATTTTGCCGGGGTCCATTGTAATAAACAGTACATAGAATGGATGAGTGTCGGCAGAAACCAGCCCTTCAAATGCGGAGGTAAGCGCATGGTTGAGGTAGCTATTTTTTATGTAGCGGTTGTTGATGAAGAAGAACTGCTCGCCCCTGGTTTTTTTACTGAACTCGGGTTTGCCGATGTATCCCTGTATCTGTATCTGGTCGGTTTTTTCATCAACCGGCACTAGCTGTTCCCTGTAGTTTTTGCCAAAAAGGCCCACAATTCGCTGCGACAGCTTGCCGCCTTCCAGCTGGTAAAGGGGGAGGTCGTTTTGGTGCAGCGTGAAGGAAATTTCAGGATGGGCCAGGGCAACACGCTGAAACTCGTCGACGATATGGCGCATTTCCACTGGGTTCGACTTCAGAAAGTTGCGCCGGGCGGGAACGTTGTAAAAAAGGTTCTTAACAGAAATGCACGTACCTTCGGGTGTGGCACATGGCTCCTGTCTGTTTACTTCGGAGCCCTCAATGGAAATAAAGGTGCCCAGTTCGTTCCCTCGTTTTCGGCTTTTAAGCTCCACCTGCGCTACAGCTGCAATGGAAGCGAGCGCCTCGCCTCTGAAGCCTTTTGTGACAATCTTGAACAGATCTTCGGAAGAGGTGATTTTGGAGGTGGCGTGTCTTTCGAAGCTCATGCGGGCGTCGGTGTCCGACATGCCCGTGCCGTCATCTATCACCTGTATCAGCTGTTTCCCTGCCTCTTTTACAATGAGTTGTATAGTGGAGGCTGCGGCATCAACGCTGTTTTCAAGAAGTTCCTTTACCGCCGAGGCTGGCCTCTGTACTACTTCTCCTGCGGCTATCTGATTGGCTAACGACTCTGGAAGGAGACGTATAATATCACTCATTTAGATGCTCGTTTTGCTAGTATACCCTTTACACGAAAGTAAAGATATACAGGTACCCCGAGTAGCAGGAAGTAAAAAATCTGGTTTCCGTAAAACATGTAACCTACAAAGCCGCCGAGTAGCAATATAGCGATA
Source organism: uncultured Imperialibacter sp. (assembly GCA_965651695.1). GTDB lineage: Bacteria > Bacteroidota > Bacteroidia > Cytophagales > Cyclobacteriaceae > Imperialibacter. Next base: position 26,812 of record CBFGTI010000044.1, read on the forward strand.
AGCAGCTGCAGCACAGAAGAGGAGTAGTTGTTGCCAAGATAGGAGGCGTTGGTTTTTCTTTTGAAAGACCCGGCAATGGCAGACGCACGCCCGGGTTCAGCTTCAGCATCGTTCAGCTCCCGTTGTATGCGACGGGTTCTTTCATCTATTTCTTCTTTTACGGGGTCGTAATGCCGCGGAGTATATTCAAAGTTTTTGTACTTTGGCAGTCGGATTATCGAGGGAACTCTGATCATAATAACTATACTGGTCTTCCGTTCTTCAATTATTGGAACCACTTTTGCTGGTGAAAAACCGCTACTCTCTAAACTTTCTGATTTAAAACAAAGTTACTTATATTTTACGATTAATACAGGGCGCTGTTGCTATGTTTCGAAATCTTTGTATTCGCTTTTTATTTTTTGCGATTGTTCTTCTGCCATACCTTGTAGCAGCAGATGCCAGCAGTAGTGAAACACATTCTATTACCAAACAAATTCCCCAACGCTGGCTTATTGAGGTTAAAAACCTGAGCAACAAAACTTACGCAGATTCACTCAGGGCATTTGTGTTGCAATATAACCCCGGCGGCGTAGTTTACGGTGCGGGTATTGACCTGGCCACCATTGCAGGCCACCAGCGGGAGCTACAGCGCATTGCCTCTACGCCACTTCTGATTGGGCTCGACGTTACCCATGACAATATTAGTGGCGACGTGTTGGGCATTATGGCCTCATGGGCTGCTTTGGCCGCCACGCAAAACCAATTGCTAATAGAAACAGCGGCAGAACGGCATGCAAGCACCCTGAGGAAAAGCGGCATTCACCTGCTTATTATGGACCCTTTCTGGTTATCGCACACCCGCGGGTTTGGTGTGCGCCAATCCGAGGCGGTAAAGGCTGCTTCGGCTTATATTGAAGGACTAAAGGCGGGTGGAATAAATGTAGTGGTTAAAATGACCCCAACCGCTGAGCGCATGGCCCTGTCGGAAGAACTACGGCTTTTAAATGATCTGGGCGTAATGGCACTCGATACCCGCTCGCTGGTAACTCACCCCGCGGCTGGTATATCGGATGCCAAAGGCGTAAACAAGGTGTTGCGATCAAACAAATTTGAGCAGCTTACGATGTCGCCATGGCCCGACGAAAAGGGGCTTGACACAGATTTGAAGAGCCCGCTGAGCGACTTCCTCCTGGTTTCGTCGCTGAGGCAGGTGGAGGGTGTTTTCGAAAAAAGACGAATAAACAAGAAGAAGCAGGCATTAACTGTGGTGAGAATCGCTCAGCATAAAATGAGCGAGTTGGTAAAAGCCAATACCGATTACAAGCAAAAAGGCACAACCGAAAGGGTGATAGCGCGGCAGTTGGCGAGAGAATCGGCCATTCTGCTTAACAATACCGATTCTCTGGTGCCCTTCCGCGATCTGGACCGAAAGTCGTTTGCGGTTTCTTTTTTTGGTGAGCCCGCCGGCGAGCCCGCTGGCAGTAAGTTTAGTTCTATAATGGCCAAATACGCCCCGCTTACTCACTATGGCTGGACTGGCGATATGGGCAGCTTTATGGCAAATGAAGCCCGTATCAACCACTTCGACGTATACGTGGCCGCTATAGACCTTGGTTGGTTTACCCAGCTGCCTGCTGAAGAGCAAATTGTTTTTAAAAGTATGCTGTACCGGCTGGAAAAACAGAACACCCGCGTGGTGGCAGTTCTTTTTGGAGATATAGCCCTTGTGCCGGCATTTAGCGGACTGAAAAGCATAAGCTACCATCCGGTAAACAATGAGGAAAGCTATGCATTGGCGCCCCAGCTGCTTTTTGGAGCTTATTCCTATGCGGGTACATGGACGGGGCCTTCCGACATGTTTGGCAATTCGCATAGCACGCAAGCCATTGCCAGGCTACGGTACGAGGAACCGTGGATGCAAAACGTAAACCTTTCGCGGTTGAGTAAAATAGACTCGCTTGTGCAGGATGCGATAAAAAATAAAGCAATACCGGGCTGCCAGGTGCTGGTGGCCAGGGGAGGGACTGTGCTGTATGAAAAATCCTTCGGGTACCTGAGCTACGATAGCCTCATGCCCGTGACAGACAATACGCTTTATGATCTCGCTTCACTCACAAAAGTAAGTGCCACACTGCAGATGATGATGAAGCTGGTGGAGGAGAAAAAGATTGACCTGAGTGCACCGTTGGCGGCTTACCTGCCGGAAACAGTGGGTACAAATAAGGAGAATCTTGTTATCAGCGATGTGCTGCTTCACAGGGCCGGCCTTAAGCCTTACATTCCTTTTTGGGAATATACATTTCAAAACAGGAAGAAAAATATTTTGAACCCGATGATTTATGCTCAGGCGGAAGCCGACGAATACCCGGTTGAAATTTTGCCTGGCATGTACTCATCATCTTCCCTTAAGGATTCGGTGTGGCACTGGACGCTGAAATCGGACCTGATGGAATTACCAGCCGGAAAGAGCAAATACAACTATAAGTACAGCGACCTCGGTTTTATTATTATTCACCGGCTGGTGGAAAGTGTGGGCCAAAGCACGCTGGACGAGTTTGTTGTGAACCGCATTTACAAGCCACTGGGAATCGACGAGATGTGTTTCCAGCCTTTGTGCAATTATTCATTCAACGATATAGCTCCTACAGAACTCGACTACTATTTCAGGAAAGATATGATCTGGGGGACAGTACACGATCAGAATGCGGCTTTGATGGGTGGCGTAGCGGGCCATGCCGGCCTTTTTGGCACTGCCAATTCGCTTGCCGTTTTGTTGCAGATGCATTTGCAAAAGGGCTACTACGGCGGCCGCAGGTACTACAACCCTGAAACTATCGACCTGTTTACGAGGCGGATGGAAGACCAGGACCAGCGGGCGTTGGGATGGGACCTGAAAGATCCTACAAACGAAAGGAAGAATGTTTCTTTTTACAGCTCTGAAACCACTTATGGCCACACGGGGTTTACTGGTACGGCAGCTTGGGTTGATCCTTCAGAGGAGCTGATTTACATCTTCCTTTCCAACAGGGTTCACCCGGATGCAAATAATTACAAACTTGTAGAGTCTAATCTACGTACAAGGATTCAGGACGTAATTTATCAGTCGTTGGAGGAGCTACTTGAACAGCCCGTGGGGGATACCGCGGCAGCTTCGAAAGGAAGCGTTACCTCGGGCGATTAACCCGGTATATGAATATAGGAATTGTTTGCTATCCTACCTTTGGTGGTAGTGGGGTAGTTGCCACGGAGCTTGGCAAGGCCCTTGCGAAAGAAGGCCACAGAATACACTTTATTACTTATTCGCAGCCCACTCGCCTCGATTTTTTCAATGAAAACCTTTACTACCACGAGGTCGACATTCAGTCGTACCCGCTCTTTCAATACCCGCCTTACGAGCTGGCGCTGGCAAGTAAGATGGTAGAGGTGGTGCAGTTTGAAAAGCTTGACCTGCTGCATGTGCACTACGCCATACCGCATGCTTCGGCTGCTTTTATGGCCAAGCAAATACTTCGCACTAAGGGAATAGAAATACCGGTAATAACCACCCTGCACGGCACCGACATCACTTTAGTAGGCAGAGACCCTTCTTACGAACCTGTGGTTACCTTCTCCATCAACCAGTCGGACGGGGTAACTGCAGTATCGAGCTCGCTGAGAAAAGATACCTACGACCTTTTTGAGATAACCAAAGACATAGAGGTGATCCCCAACTTTATAGACCTGGAGAGGTTTAAAAAGCAGAAAAAAGATCACTTTAAAAAGGCGATTTGCCCCTACGATGAAAAATTGATTGTACATACGTCCAACTTTAGGAAGGTGAAGCGGGTCGAAGATGTAATAAGAATTTTCATCGGGATACGAAAAGTAATGCCGGCCAAGTTATTAATGGTGGGCGACGGTCCCGAGCGTAGCAAAGCAGAGGCACTATGCCGGGAAACTTGTGCATTTGATGATGTAAGGTTTTTGGGAAAACTAGACGCAATTGAGGAAGTTTTGTCAGTTGCTGACTTATTTGTGATGCCTTCTGAAAAAGAGAGCTTTGGCTTAGCGGCACTTGAAGCAATGGCATGCGAGGTGCCTGTGATCTCGTCAAATACCGGTGGACTGCCGGAGTTGAACATTGACGGGCTCTCGGGATTCACCTGCGACGTGGGTGATGTAACGTCGATGACAGAAAAGGCCTTATTTGTACTGAGTGACGCGAATTTGCCGGAGTTCAAAGACGGCGCATTGACACGTGCAAAGGAATTTGACATAAGCAATATACTGCCCATGTACGAGGCATTCTATAATAAAATTGTGGATTCTTTTAAAGTTAGTATGGTGTCTTAAAAATTTGCTGCCATTGGATTTAAAAAATTGTTAATAGTGTTATAAAACGGAGCAATTCTTGCTCGTGTACTTTAACTTTGTAAAAAACTATAAGTTCGACGAAAAATGGCGACTAGTGTAAGAACAAGAGTTAAACCAAATAACACCGGTACTACTACTATATTTCAAAATCCGGTCCTTGAAAAACTTACCCGTTCACATTACTCCGTAACGCTGAGTATTTTAACAGTGATTTCGGGATTTTTGGTGTATTGGTCGGCAACAGAAATCCAGTTTTCAGTCAGTTGGATTATTGGGCTTTTTGTTGTCGGATACTTCAGCTGGACGCTGGCTGAATATGTATTGCACCGTTTTGTGTTTCACATGGCACCCGACAATAAGATAAAGTCGGCGATACAGTATACGTTGCATGGCGTACATCATGAATATCCTAAAGATAAAAGCAGGATTATAATGCCACCGGCTGGGGCGCTTTTAATCGGGAGCATTTTGTTTTTGATATTTTGGATACCCATGCAGAAATATGCATTTGCTTTTGTGCCGGGGTTTTTGATGGGGTATGTTACCTATGCATTTATGCACTATGCTATTCACGCCTACCAGCCTCCAAAGAATTTTTTGAAGGTGCTGTGGGTGAACCACGGAATACACCACTACAAAGATGATGAGCGCGGATTTGGCGTGTCCACTCCTTTTTGGGATTTTGTGTTCCGCACGCTACCAAAAAAATAATCAAAGGCCGTTAATTCGGCCTTTTCCATTTTTTGCCAATAAGATGAACACGACGCCGGATATCCGCTAGTGCTGTACTTGTGGCTTTCTGGATTTTCCTTTTGCAGGTTCCAGCAAAAGCTTGTACAGGAGATCACGAATCAAAGTGTAAAAAAACCTTCTTCTGCCTTTCATAACACAATGCTCATTAGTTAATGAGATAAAATTTAGCAAATAGAATTTGAAAATAAAACTAAACCGTAGCCGTTATACGCAGATTGTTTAAAAAATACCAGTCTTTCCTTAAAAAGTATCAGAATTGAGGACATTGCAAACCTGCGTCCGTTTTTTTGCAGTAGTCTGAATCTAAAAGCGGCCTCGTTAGTTATTCATGTGTATATATTGGTTTTTCGGCTGCCACATTGCCTGACTCTGCGTATTGGAAATGAAGATTTGTATTGCCTGCAGCACCATTCATTTTCATTCGGATTCCTAATGTGGCTATTTCATTATAATTTACATTTATGATTGGCTATCGTTTTACAGACTACATCCCTCCAAAGGAGCAGCAAAACTCTGAATTTGAGAACCTGCTCACGATTTTCCTTCAGCTACTGGTAATTACCTCCGGCGATGTTGCCGAGGCGCTAAGCTGGCTTACCAATCTGGATAAGCAGTACAGCATGACCACGCCCAATTATGGTATCGGAAACTTTATAGAGGAATTGAAGGAGAAGGGGTACATTTCAGATAAGACGCCCGACGGGGAGTTTAAACTTACGGCCAAAAGCGAGATGTCTATTCGCAGAAGTGCACTTGACGAGATATTTGGGAAACTGAAAAAATCGGGTAAAGGCAGCCACCCCACGCCGCTGCCCGGGCAGGGCGAAGAGCCGGGTACCGACAGGAGGGAGTTCCAGTTTGGTGATACGCTCGAGCAGATTTCGCTTACTGACTCGCTGAAGAACGCTCAGATTAACCATGGGTTCGCGGACTTTACCATGACTGAGGATGACCTGGAGATTATTGAGACGGAATATAAAACACAGACGAGCACTGTGTTGATGATAGACATTAGCCACTCGATGATATTGTACGGTGAGGATCGGATTACGCCCGCCAAAAAAGTGGCCATGGCGCTATCGGAGTTGATCATGCGCAAGTATAAAAAAGACACGCTGGACGTGCTTGTGTTTGGAAACGACGCATGGCAGATCGACATTAAAGACTTGCCTTATTTGAATGTGGGCCCGTACCATACCAATACGGTGGCTGGGCTTGAGCTGGCCATGGACTTGCTTAGAAGACGCAAGAATAAGAACAAGCAAATATTTATGATTACCGACGGCAAGCCCACGTGCATCAAACAGGGAATTAAATACTACAAGAACAGCTTTGGCCTTGATCCGAAGATTTTGAACAAAACCCTGGATCTGGCCGCACAGTGCCGGAAGCTGGGTATTCCGATTACCACTTTTATGATAGCTTCCGACCCGTATTTGAAGCAGTTTGTGCGGGAGTTTACCCAGGTAAACAATGGCAATGCCTACTACAGCAGCCTGAAAGGGCTGGGGGAGCTGATTTTTGAAGACTACAAGCGGAATAAGAAGAAACGTTTTTAAAAACCCGAAACCTAAAGAAGAGAATGAACTACAGGGAAATTCCTGCCTCACAATTAATAAAGATACACACGTTGGGCGAATTGAAGGCCACAGGATATAAGCCCGAGCCAGTAAAAGACGAGCTGCGACGAAACCTGATACACAAGCTGCAACGCAAAGAAAATGTTTTTGAGGGTATATGGGGCTATGAGCAAACGGTAATTCCCGATGTAGAGCGGGCAATATTGTCGCGCCACAACATCAACTTTTTAGGCCTGCGCGGGCAGGCGAAAACCAGGATGGCACGGCAGATGGTGGAGCTGCTGGATGAATATGTGCCGGTGGTGAAGGATTCGGAGCTTAACGATGATCCTTTGCATCCTATATCGCGGTTTGCGCGGGACGTTGTGTGGGAACATGGCGACAAAACCGCCATTGGCTGGCTGCATAGAAACGACCGGTATACCGAGAAACTGGCTACGCCCGACGTTACCATTGCGGACCTGATAGGAGATGTAGATCCTATAAAAGCTGCTTCTTTAAAATTGCCATATTCCGATGAGCGGGTAATTCACTATGGCCTGGTGCCGAGATCGCACCGTGGCATTTTTGTAATCAACGAGCTGCCCGATCTGCAGGCACGTATTCAGGTGGCGCTGTTTAACATATTGCAGGAAGGGGATATTCAGATCAGAGGATTTAAGCTGAGGCTTCCGCTGGAGATTCAGTTTGTGTTTACAGCTAACCCGGAAGATTATACAAACCGGGGAAGCATTGTAACGCCATTGAAAGACAGGATCGACAGCCAGATAATTACCCACTACCCGAAGTCGATAGAAGTGGGCCGCAAAATAACCCGGCAGGAGGCCAAAATACCTAAAGTTCAGTCGGAAATTGTGACTGCCAATGAGCTCGCCAAAGACCTGATAGAGCAGATTGCTTTTGAAGCACGGGGCAGCGAATATGTGGATGCGAAAAGTGGGGTGTCTGCAAGGCTTACCATTTCAGCCTACGAAAATATGTTTAGCGCTGCTGAACGCCGGTCGCTTATTAATGGAGAGAAGGCGGTAGCTATACGGATTGGAGATTTTACCGGCGTGCTGCCGTCTATTACGGGCAAGGTAGAGCTGGTGTATGAAGGCGAGCAGGAAGGGCCGGGCATTGTGGCTCAAAACCTTGTGGGAAAAGCCATACGGACGCAATTTTTGAAATACTTCCCAAACCCTGAAGAGTTGCGGAAGAAGCGAAACCTCCCCAATCCGTACAAGGTGATAACCGACTGGTTTGGCGAGGGAAATACAGTTGATATTTTTCACGACGCGGCTGAAAAAGACTACAGAAAAACGCTGGAGGGTATTCCCGGGTTGAAGGACCTGGTGAAGCAATACCAGAAGCAGGCAGATGACAAGCAGAAGTACTTTTTTATGGAGTTTGCCCTGCATGGTTTGGCCGAATTTAGCCAGCTCTCGAAACACAACCTTAGCACAGGCACGTCTTTTAAAGATTTGCTAAGCAGCATGTTTACCATGCCCGGCCCCGGTGAGGCGGATGATGACGACGAAGATTTTAAATGATTTTTTTTGAACCGGCAGCAATATAAATATAAATAGCCGGCCAAATTTCCGGGCTCAACCCGTTGTTCGTTATCCTTATCAGACCTTAAAAGTTGGCATACTTTGTCAGTAACAATTCAGGACATCAAAAGGCTTGTGCGGTTGGGAGAAAACCAGCAGGTAGAATTTAAGCGAAAGGTGGCTCACCCCGACAAGATAGTGCGGGAGATAGTTGCCTTTGCCAATACCGACGGTGGCTATTTGCTGGTGGGCATTGGCGACGACGGCTCCATACCGGGGTTGAAGTACGCCGACGAGCATGACTATGTGTTGAAAAAGGCAATAAACGAACTGTGTAAGCCTGCCATTGACTACAAATCCGAGATAGTGCC
>CBFGTI010000045.1:0-35089 GCA_965651695.1 uncultured Imperialibacter sp.
GTTGCCAATTTCTCATATAGGCGTTTTAACAAAATAGCAGGAATATTTAATTTTTTGGGTTATCATCGTGTCGATAAATGAACAACTATTCGAAATGAAAAAACTACTGCTTTTTGCTCTCATTATTGTGGCCACTCAAGCGTGCAATCCACGCAAGCCGGTAAACATGCTCGAGGAAATCAACAAAGAAACGCTCGCCAATTCGAAAGTCTACTCCAGCCTCAAAGATTGCATGGAAACTATCGGTCACCGGCTCACCGGTACTGAAAATGCGGCAAAAGCTGAGGACTATACCTACAACCTTTTCAAGTCGTACGGGATCGACGTTGAATATTACCCGTTTGAAGTTGAAACGTGGACAAGAGGCAATGTAAAGACACAGCTTGGTGATGGCTCCGCCTGGCAGGAGGTTTCGTCGGTAAGCCTGGCTCACTCACCTGTAAAGGTAAACCTGGAGCAGGAAATTGTAGACATGGGAAATGGCATTGAAGAAGATTATGCAGCCAACCCGGGAGCTGCCAATGGTAAAATTGTGTTTGTATACATTGACATTCTGCCTGAAACAGTAGACAAGTCGAAAAACTTGCACCGCTCGGAGAAAACCCAGCTGGCCATCGACAACGGGGCTGCAGGCATCATCTTCTTCAACCAGGTAGAAGGCGGCGTGTTGCTTACGGGCACGGCTTCAGTTACCGGTAGCCTTATACCCATTCCGGCTGTTTGCATCGGCTACGAAGATGGGCTGGCTCTAAAAGAAAGACTAAAGGCTGGAAAAGTGAGCGCCAAAATTGAAATGGAAAACGTGAGCGATGTAATTAAAGCCCGCAACATTATCGCCACTATCCCCGGCAGCGACAAAGCAGAGGAAGTAATTCTTACAGGGGGGCACCTCGATTCGTGGGACCTGGCTACCGGAGCAATCGACAATGGAATCGGCTCGTTTTCGGTAATTGACATTGCACGTACCTTTAAGGCGTTGAACATACAGCCACGCCGCACGCTCAAATTTGTAATGTGGATGGGCGAAGAGCAGGGCCTTTTGGGGTCGAGGCATTATGTGCGGGCGCTGAAAGAATCGGGCGAAATTGAAAAACTGAAATATGTATTCAACCTCGACGGTTCGGCCAACGCAATCGGTTTTAGCGCCGGTGGTAGATTGGAGGCCGAAAAATTCTTTGTTGAAGCCGGCGAACGCATAAGAGCAGTCGACAGCACCTTTACCAATAAATTTATGAACAGGGCCGGGCTCCACAGCGACCATCAGCCGTTTATGCTCGAAGGCGTGCCTGTAATGGGGCCCGTAGGTAATCTCGACCCCGATGTTTACAAGTGCTACCACGCCGACTGCGATGGAATTGAACTCGTAAATGAAGAGCACCTGGTAAATAACGTGCGCTTTTGCAGCATGATGCTATACGAGCTTGACCGTGCGCAGGAGCTACCCGCACAAAAGCTGGACAGCGAAAGCACCCGCAAGTTGCTGGAAGCGCAGGGATTAAAGCTGAAGCTCCAGATTCAGGGCGATTGGCGGTGGGCGGCAGACTGACGACGTCGCGAAATCTGCTGGAAATTTCATCACTCTACGCCGGCCTGGTAAGCTGCGGCCGGCGTTGACTACCGCCTCTCCAGCGTTTCCACGTTGCGAAGGATTTCGTAAATATGAAGTGGAAGCGCTGGTGCCGGTAAACCCGGGTAGCGCAAATTTTTCACCTCTCCTGTCTCAAGCTGAAAACAGATCTGCCCCTTTTTTCTTCTGGGAAGAAACTCATAAAAAGTTATTTCCATAAGGGTTACATCGAGGCCGTCGGAAAATCTGGTGCGCAACTCCCAGCACAGGTTTTCATGATTGTGTGAGATATGATGAAGGAGGTTTGTGAGTGTGATTTCATCAACCATTCTAAAATGTACAAAAATTAGAATGGGATTTTGAGACCTAACGAGAATTTTTTGTGGAAACAGGAAAAATCCGGCAAAAGGTGTGGCCTGAATACTGCGACCCAAATTGCCTGGTAGTCAGCGAACCGACTATCCCGTCAAACTCATTTGAAGAAAGATTCTACGAACGTTTGCTTGTTAAAAACCTGGAGCTCGTCCATTTTTTCTCCCACCCCGATGTATTTTACCGGGATCTTAAATTGGTCGGAAATGCCAATTACAACCCCGCCTTTGGCAGTGCCGTCCAATTTTGTAATTGCCAAAGACGTAACATCAGTTGCTTTGGTAAATTCCCGCGCCTGAATGAAAGCGTTTTGGCCGGTGCTTCCATCCAGCACCAGCATCACTTCATGCGGCGCTTCGGGTATAAACTTTTGAATGACCTTCTTTATCTTCGACAATTCATTCATCAGGTTTACTTTGGTATGCAAACGGCCCGCTGTGTCAATTATTACCAGGTCGGCCTGTTCTTCCACCCCTTGCTTAACGGCATCAAACGCAACTGACGCCGGGTCGGTGTTCATGCCGTGAGAAACCACAGGCACACCCACACGCTCGCCCCAAAGCTTTATCTGGTCTACCGCCGCTGCTCGAAAGGTATCGGCTGCGCCAAGCACTACCTTATGGCCACGTTGCTTAAACTGCCAGGCCAGTTTGCCAATAGTGGTTGTTTTTCCAACACCATTTACTCCCACTACCAAAATCACGTAAGGCTTTCTGTCTTTCGGCAACGAAAAGTCCTCCACATCTTCTGTATTATTTTCCGAAAGCAGCCCGGCTATCTCCTCCCTTAGTATTTTGTTAAGTTCTGCAGTGCCCAGGTATTTGTCTCTCGCTACCCGCTTTTCAATCCTGTCGATTATTTTTACTGTAGTCTCAATACCTACATCAGAAGACACCAGCACTTCTTCGAGTTCATCCAGCACCTCCACATCCACGGTAGCTTTACCCGCAACAGCTTTTCCGAGTTTTGAGAAAAAGTTTTCTTTTGTTTTCTCAAGCCCTTTGTCGAGTGACTTTTCCGCCTCCACCTTTTTTTCGCCAGACATCCATCCAAATAGCGCCATATAGAAACAAGAATTAAGTTTTTATTGTATCGAATTTTCTGGTTCAATCTCTACCACTGGAAGTAATATAACGAAAAAAGTCCCTACCAGGGACTTTTCGTATAAACCAAAATTCTAATTGCTGATTTTTACTTCGCCAGAGCGTCTTTAACAAGGTCTACTGGCACCATTTCCTCACGGAAAGTATAAGCACCGGTTTTTTCTGACTTAACGGCCTTAATTACCTTAGCGAAGGTTTTGCCGCCGCCTTCTTTCTTCAGGGTTGCAACTACTTTCTTTGCCATCTCTTACTTAATTTCTTTGTGAATAGTATACTTGCGGAGAATTGGATTGTATTTTTTCAATTCAAGTCTCTCAGGGGTGTTCTTCCTGTTCTTAGTGGTAATGTGGCGCGATGTACCAGGCTGCCCACTGGTTTTGTGCTCGGTGCACTCCAAAATTACCTGAACTCTGCTTCCTTTTTTAGCCATGACTATATCAATTCAGCTTATAATACTATGTTTCCGTTGGCCTTAGCCTTTTTTAATACTGCAGAAATACCATTCTTGTTGATAGTTCTTAGGGCAGTAGAAGAAACCTTCAAAGTCACCCACTTATTCTCTTCAGGAATAAAAAAGCGCTTTGTGTGCAAGTTAGGGTAGAACTTGCGCTTGGTTTTATTGTTAGCATGAGAAACGTTGTTTCCCACCTGAGGCCTTTTTCCGGTTATCTGACAAACTCTCGCCATTGTCTTAAAATTTCTACTTTTGAAATGGGTCTGCAAATATCTGAAAAAGATATTGAATAACAAAAGAGCACAAAAATATAAATGCAATTAATCTCTTCACCGCTTTCCCGAAAGTTTAAATAGCCTTCTGGAGAAAACCGTACGGGCAGTGCCGGCAGCCGTTCTGGCAGCAATAGCCCCTTTTCAAGTGGTACTTTTCGGTAAAAACCAAAAAGCCTTCGGGTGTATAATAGTAGTCTTCTGTTGCCAAAGCCTTAACTACCTTCTTGTCAGAATCTTTCGCCATGCGTTTTTCCCGTTTAGCCCTTTTAGTTACCTTTGAAACCCCGTGTGTATGACAATTGTTCAACCCCTAAAGTAAGTTAATATGATTAAGACAATGAGTAGCGAGGAAGCGATTGCGCTTGAAAACAAATACGGAGCACACAACTATCACCCGCTTCCTGTGGTGCTTTCAAGGGGAGAAGGCGTTTACGTGTGGGATGTGGAAGGGAAACGTTACTACGATTTCCTGTCGGCCTACTCGGCTGTCAATCAGGGGCATTGTCACCCAAAAATTATCGGCGCGCTTAAGCAACAGGCTGAAACGCTGACGCTGACGTCACGGGCGTTTTACAACGACGCCCTGGGAGTTTTTCAACAATATGTAACCGAATATTTCGGCTACCAGCGGGTGCTCCCTATGAACTCCGGCGCCGAAGGGGTAGAAACGGCACTGAAAATTTGCAGAAAGTGGGGGTACGAGAAGAAAGGTATTCCGGCCGATCAGGCTAAAATAGTAGTATGCGAGCAGAACTTCCATGGCCGCACTACCACCATCGTTTCTTTTTCAAGCGACGAAGGCTCAAGAAAGAACTTTGGACCGCTTACTCCCGGTTTTGTCCGCATAGCTTATAATGACATTGCTGCGCTGAAGGAGGCTTTAAAAGATACAAATGTAGCCGGGTTTCTGGTTGAGCCCATTCAGGGCGAAGCAGGTGTTTATACCCCTGCCGATTCTTACGTAAGAGAAGCCGCCGAGGTATGCCGGGCCCACAATGTGCTTTTTATTGCTGATGAAATTCAAACTGGCATAGCAAGAACCGGAAGCTTGCTGGCTGTGTGCGGCAATTGCAACTGCGAATCAAATTGCGAGCGACAGCCGGCCACCTATACAAGGCCCGATATTCTGATTCTGGGTAAGGCGATGTCGGGCGGGGTGTACCCGGTATCGGTAGTGCTGGCCGACGACCATATAATGGACGTGCTTACACCGGGTACCCACGGGTCTACGTTTGGTGGCAATCCGCTGGCCTGCAAAGTAGCTATGGCGGCGCTTGATGTAGTGGCTGAAGAAAAATTGGCTCAGAATGCCCGCCGCCTTGGAAAGATCTTCAGAGAGCGAATGACCAAATTGATCGAAAAAAGTGACCGGGTGAAGCTGGTGCGCGGAAAAGGCCTATTGAACGCCATTGTAATAAACGACAGCCCTGAAAGCAGCACGGCATGGGATATTTGCGTGGAGCTGAAAAACAACGGCTTGCTGGCCAAGCCCACTCACGGCAACATTATACGTTTCGCTCCCCCACTGGTAATGACTGAGGAGCAACTTCATGAGTGCTGTGACATAATTGAAAAGGTAATTTCGAAGTTTTAGGGTTGTTTTTTACAACTGACTAAAATGAAAAATGAAGAGGATTATAGAATTACTAACCGAAATGGTCCTGAAGCAGGATATTTTTGTGAATGAACTTCGGGAGGTAAAGCATGTCCAGCAAAGACAGGAAAAGCACATGGAAAAGATCCTCGTGATCTAAGCGACGATGTGCTGGATTTAAAAGAGGGTAAGCAGGTTGTGCTGAAAAAACACAGGTAATAGCTGTTTTGTAAATACCCCATTTGGGCGATTTCATTCCGGTGACTTCTTCGGTATTTTTCGGCTTGTTATCAGCCAACTCTGCCATGAGACTTTTTTCGCTTTTCATTTCGGTGGTCGCCGCCTCCAATTTTCTTTATGCCCAAAACCGGGAACTCGATAGCCTGGAGCACATTTTACCGGGACAAAAAAATGCAGACAAAGTGCACACCCTTATTGCCATTGCCTGGCACTACAGGCAAAGCAATATTGAAAAGGCGTTTGCTGCTACAAGGGAAGCGATCCGCCTTTCCTCCGAGGCCATGGACAAACGTGGAATTGCTGCATCCGTTGCCCGCCTGGGCGATCTATACGAGGTAACCGGCAGATACGACAGCGCCCTTATCAGCTTTGGCGAGGCTTTGGCTCTCAAAACCGAATTGGCCGACTCTGCGGGCATTGCCTCAACTTACAACGGGATGGGCATGGTGCACGACCAACTGGGCAACGACGATAAAGCACTGGAAAACTACTTTCGTGCACTCGCGATGTTTGAACACCTCAGCGATCCCCTCTCGCAGGCAATGGTGCTTACCAACATTGGCATAGTGTACAAAAAGCAGAAGGCTTTTGAAAAAACGATAACGTACTACCGCAAGGCTCTTTCCATTTATGAAGCGGAGTCTTCGCCCTTCGGCATTTCTGTGGTAAACGGAAATATTGGTGCTGTGCTTCTAAAGCTCAACAGGTATGAAGAATCCATCAACTATTCGCTAACAGCTTACGAGGGATACAAAACCCTCAACTATAACCGGTTGATGGCGTATCCACTGGGCAACCTGGGCATCGCTTACGACAGCCTGGGGCAGCAGCATGAAGCAGCGGAATTTTTCAACCAGGCACTTGCGCTACATCGGGAGAACGAAAATTTGATCGAAGTAGCATTTACCTTAAAAAACCTGGCCAATCACGAATTGAAGTGGGGCGACCCCAGCCTGGCCGGAAAATATGCTCTTGAGGCAAAACAGCTAGCCGAGGAAATAAAAGCGGCTGATATTTTACAGCAGTCGCTGGTGATACTTACAAAATGTGCGTTGCATCAAGACGATTTCAAAAAGGCATTTGCCTTTCAGCAAAAGTATAACGAATTGAAGGACAAAGCCTTTGAAGAGGAAAAAACGAAGATCGTGTTTGAACTGGAAGCAAAATACGAATCGGAAAAGAAGGACCGGGCGTTGGCTGCCCAACGGATGGCGCTGATAGAAAAAGACCTGGAATTGCAAAAAAGCAGAATTACTCAGCTCGGGTTGGGCGGCACCGTGCTTTTTTTAATCGTTGGGGGGTTGCTGGTACGTGCGAGGCTTAAGCTGAGGTTTCAGAAAAAGCTGGAGGCCGAAAAGCTTATCCGGCAAGAGGAGCTCTTGCGGGCGGTGATAAGCTCCGTTGAAGGTGAAAGAAAGCGCTTTTCCGAAGACCTGCACGACAGCTTTGGCCAATTGATCTCAATTTTGAAAATGAATGTCGACTCCCTTTCCGGCAACGCAGCTTCCCCGGTTCAACGGCAACGGATATTCGATCAGTCGGTGGACGTGCTGAACGAAATGTACGGCGAGCTAAAAAATGTGTGCTTTAACCTGATGCCCAAAACGTTGATTCAGCACGGGCTGGCAAAGGCCATAGAAGAGCTGGTGGCAAAAGTAAACCACTCAGGCCGACTGAACGCAAGCTGCGCATTTTTTGACCTCGACGAGAGATTGGAGGACATACAGGAAATATCGATGTACCGGATCGTGCAGGAATGGACAAGTAACGTGCTGAAGTATTCGGATGCACAACAGCTTTCAATTCAAATCACCCGCGACGAGCAGGAAATAACCCTCACAATTGAAGACGACGGGATGGGATTCGACGATTCGCTGCTCAAATATGGAAACGGAAATGGTTGGAAAAATCTGCAGTCGAGAACAAACCTGATGAAAGGGGTGATTGAGCTGGATACACAGCCAGGGCGGCGAGGTAATATGCTAACCGTAAATGTGCCGGCTGTTTCGTCTGTTTTCAATGCTGCCGTTCCGCAGCATATTTAGTTTATTTTTGTTGTAAAACTCCGCAAAGGCAACAACCACTGCTGCTATGAAAAAAAGCCTTCTGTTCCTGTTATGTTGCATATTTTTCAACAATGGGTGGTCTCAAACCGAGAAAGACAACCTTGAGGCTATACTGCAAACCAAAGACTACGAGGCAAGGCAGTACGTACAAAAAACCGCTTCGTCGCTCGCTGCGAAAGGGGATCTTCTGGCAGCAGGAGATTTGCATCTAAGGCTTGGCGAACATTATGAACTGCAAAAATTGGAGTTCGATTCCGCAGTTGAGCAATATACACTCGCCCGGCAACTTTATGAAAAGCAAGGCAATGAAGCTTACGTGGCAAAAGCAGTGCAAAACCTGGGGTTGGCCTACAGTGGCTCCAATCGGCTGGCAGAGTCGATTAAGGCCTTCTCAAAAGCCAGAGAACTGTACTTCAAAGTTGGAAATGTTGAAAAAGGGACGGCGATGTACAGCAATATTGGTCTGGTGTTTTCACGCCTGGGAAAGCTCGATTCTGCGAAATATTTCCTGCTACAGGCGTTGCTGTTGTGCGATTCGGTGCCCGGCATACATTGCCTTAATGCCCAAAACAACCTCGGCATGGTGTACATGAACTCAGGGGAGCCTGACGAAGCCGCTAAATGGTATAAAAAGGTTATTCCTGTTTATCTGCAGCAGGGCGATACTCTGTTCCTGGCAAATACTTACAACAACCTGGCGGGCACGTACTGGGCAAAACAAGCTTTCGACAGCTGTATTTTTTTTCTTGAAAAAGCCAGCAATCTCTACAGTGCCATTAATAATCCCGGTGGTTTGAATTTTTGCTACGTAAATCTGAGCGGGCTGTATGCCGACCAGCATGAATACGAGAAATCTCTGTTGTATGCCTCCCGGGCGGTACAGACATCCCGCGCCATAGACGATACCGAGAACCTGATATACGCTTACATTAATGCAGCAAAACCGGCGTCGGTTTTACATTCCACAGCTCGCGGGCAGGCATTTCTCGATTCGGCCCTGGAAATAGCGCAACAAGAAAAACTTTACCTTCATCTCGTAAACATCTACAAATCGAAGGTAGAGCTGGCCCGGTCCGTGCGTGACTTCGAGGGATCGTTTCTTGCGCTGGAAATGCAGCGGGCATATGAAGACAGCCTTTCCGCAAAAGAAAACCGGGAATTGCTGGCCGATATGCAAACAAAATACGAAACAAGAGAAAAGGAACAGCAAATAGCACTTCAAAAGGCGGAGATCGAAGGCCAGCAAGCCCAAATCCAACGCAATATGATCTTGCTTGCTGCCCTGGGTCTGGTATTAATTTTTGCGCTGCTCATCGGCGCTTTGCTACGCAACAGGGCTTTGAAACGACGGGAGCTAAATAGAAAAGAGACAGAGCTCGGGTTGAAGGAAGCGCTCATTTCGGCAGCCATTTCTACCGAAGAAAAGGAACGGACCCGTTTTGCGAGAGACCTTCACGATGGCTTCGGTCAAATGATTTCCGTTCTGAATATGAACATAAAACGCTTGGAAAACCTACCTGCTCCAGCGACTGAAGAACGGCACCACATATTCAAAAGCTCTGAGACAGTGCTGAGCGACATGCACACCGAACTGAAAAATATTTGCTTCAACCTGATGCCGAAAACCCTGATCCAATATGGCTTGCCTGCGGCGATTAGAGAGCTTGCATCAAGAATTGAAGCAAGCGGTAAAGTAAAGTTTGACTGCTCCTTTTTCGAGCTGGACCAACGCCTGGCCGATGTGCAGGAAATTTCTTTGTACCGGATAGTGCAGGAATGGACAAACAACATCCTGAAATATTCCAGCGCCTCTCATATCGCGGTTCAGGTAACGAAAGATGACGAAGAGATTACGCTTACCATTGAAGATAACGGGATGGGATTTGATGAACAACTTTTGAAACAGGGACGCAGAAACGGCTGGAAGAATCTACAGACACGGACCAATTTGATGAAAGGCGCAATTGAGGTTGATACAACCGAAGGTAGAAGAGGCAACATGCTTACGGTGAATGTGCCGCTAACCGGCACTCGTGCAGTTACCGCAAGGGAAGATGCTGCAAACAGTCAGCCTACTACTTTCGGAGTATCGTAAATACCGTGCGGCACGGAGGGTAAAATCACCTTTACAGGGGATTTAACGGCAGCACGTAGCAGGTTAATTTTCCTGCATGAAACTATTGAGCGATTTTTCTTCTAATTTGGTTCGCACGTTTAGCCGCACAGTCAAGATGGAAAAAATCAAAGTGTTCCTTGTCGATGATCATGCAATATTGCTCGATGGCGTACGGTCACTTTTGAACGCTACCGACGAGTATGAAGTTGCAGGCTCCGCCTCAACGGCCGAAGAGGCCCTGGTGTATCTACAGAACAATGAGGTGGAAATTCTCATCTCCGATTATAGCCTGCCGGGCATGGATGGCCTGGGACTGGTACGGGTGCTTCAGCGGATAAAGCCCGACCTGAAAATCATTATTATGAGCATGCACGACGAGTCTCACCTGGTAAAGGAAATACTAAAAGAAGGCATAAAAGGATATCTTCTAAAAAAGGACTCTACTAAAGAATTGATCAGTGCGCTGCAGCAGGTGCGGGCCGGCCGGGTATACCTCAGCAACGAAATAAACAGCCTGCTGATCGAAAACCTTCAAAACCCCGACGAAGGCAAATTGCTTACCGAAAGAGAAAGGGAGATCTTGAAACTAATTGCCCGCGAATACACGAACAGAGATATTGCCGAAGAGCTTTTTATAAGCGAGCGTACAGTGGAAACCCACCGAAAGAACATATTCAGAAAAACCAAGACGAGCAGCCTGGTAGGGCTTATCAAGTTTGCCTACGCCAACAACCTGATATAGCACGATTTTTTCGTTTGGTAAGAAGGGGTTCGTGTGACTTTTCTGTCGATGGCCGATTATAAGAGAAAAGCCATGAAACTTCTTCGTAAACCACACCCAGAGGCAGTAAACACAGGATCCATGGCAGACATTGCCTTCCTGCTGCTCATTTTCTTTCTAACTACCACCACCATTATCCAGGAAAAAGGGCTGATGATGAGCCTGCCTCCCGATGCGGAGGATCAGCCGGTAATGCCGGTTAATGAAAAAAACCTGTTTAAGGTAAGCATCAATTCAAAAAACCAATTCCTGATACAGGATGAGCCCCGTGAAACACTCGCCGGCCTAAAGGAGGAGGTAAAAGCCTTTGTGCTCAACTACGGCCGAAACCCAAACCTCTCTGATAACCCGGGCAAGGCCGTGGTTTCGGTAAAAACCAACCGGGGCACGGAATACGCCGCTTTTATCGCGGTGCTCGACGAGCTAAAGGGAGCCTACTACGAAATTTATGGTGAAAGAGTGGGTTTATCCGGCGACTCGTACCGGCAACTCGACCTCGACAATCCACAACACAGAAGACTTTATGAGGACGGAAAAAAAGACATTCCGATGAATATTTCGATAGCTGAACCTAACAAATGAACTAGCCATGAACGCATTTAAGAGAAAGTCGCCGCTTGAAGCGCATATCTCCACGGCATCTTTGCCCGACATTGTTTTTCTGCTGCTGTTTTTCTTTATGGTGACGGCGGTTATCAGGACCGACGAGAAAATTGTGGAATACAAGGTGCCAGCGGCCGTGCAACTCAGCAAAGCTGAAATGAAAACGCTGATAAGGGAACTCCAGGTGGGCAAGCCCGTGAATCCCTCTATGGGCCGAGCTCCCTTGATTTCAACCGGAAACAAATTTATTGAAGTCGAAGACCTGGTACAATGGGTACACCAGCAAAAGGCCACCTTGCCTGAAGCCTACAAAGATCAGCTGATAATTGTGCTAAAGGCCGACGAAGCGGTGCATATGGGCATGATTGCCGACATACAACAGGAGCTGCGAAAATCCAACGCAAGAAAAATACTTTACCGAACCCTCGAAAAAATGTAGCGGCTATTTTTTCTGCAGCATGGCAAACTCTTTGGCAAAGTAGCTTAATATAATACTGGCGCCTGCTCTTTTAATACTTAGCAGCGACTCCAGCATTGCTTTCTCGCCATCGAGCCAGCCATTTTGGGCAGCAGCTTTTATCATGGCATATTCACCGCTTACGTTATAGGCGGCTATAGGCAGGGGGAAGTTATCTTTTAGCTGCCGGATCACATCCAGGTAGGCAAGGGCTGGCTTTACCATCAGCATATCGGCACCTTCTTCATAATCCAGCTCCGCTTCCACCATAGCCTCTGTGCGGTTAGCCGGGTCCATCTGATACGTTTTTTTGTCGCCCGATTTTGGAGCCGAATCCAATGCATCGCGAAAAGGGCCGTAAAAAGCGCTGGCATATTTAGCTGTGTATGCCAGAATCGACGTTTTGCTGTAGCCGGCGTCATCCAGCGAAGCTCTTATGTAGCCAATTCGCCCGTCCATCATGTCGGACGGGCCAATGATATCGGCACCGGCCTCCGCCTGGGCTACCGCCATTTTGGCCAGTATGTCAAGCGTTTCGTCATTTACAATTTCGCCATTTACTACAAGGCCGTCATGCCCATCGCTACTGTAGGGGTCCATGGCTACGTCGGTCATCACACATGCCTCGGGCACCCGCGATTTAACCGAACGTATCGTTTGAAGATACAGCCCCTCTGCATTGGTGCTTTCGGTGGCATATTTATCTTTTTTGCTGTCGTTAATAGCCGGGAAAAGGGCGAAGGTTCTGATGCCCAGTGAAAGGCACTCGTCTATCTCCTTCAAAAGCAAATCCTGCGAAAACCGAAAGATTCCCGGCATCGATTTTACTTCAACTGTTTTGCCGTGCCCCTCAATTAAAAAGAGTGGGTAAATAAAATCCCTGGTTGAAAGGCGTGTTTCTTCCACCATCTCCCTGATTACTGCCGATTTCCTGTTTCTTCTGGGTCTTCGAATAAGCATATTCTTCTTTTACGGGTACTAAGATTTGTGCCACACCACAATGGAGTGCAAATATAAATTGTTGGAGCTCCTGAAGGAACTAAAAGAATTACTTCCTACTTTTATTAGGGTTCAAATCCGTCTAAGCACAGTACACGAGGCAATGTGCGCGGTGCTGAATGAAATAGGTTTGTTTGTAGAAGTTGTTTTTCGCATGAAATACCGGGCGTTTCTTTTTTTATTTTTTGCTTCAACATCCGTAGCCGTCGCTATCGACGGCGAAAAGGATGAATCTCCGACACGATCTCTCTACGAATTTTACGAGTTGTTTGACAAAAGCTCACCTTTGCCCGACTTCGATCTGTTTAAACTTGCGTTAACGGGGCATCTTAACCTGAGGGAAAAAGAAAAGCTAGGCGCCAAAGACATTGTTACAATAATTGATTTCAGGAAACCCTCTACGCAAAAAAGGCTATGGGTAATTGACCTTGCTTCTAAGACAGTGCTTTTCCACACGTTGGTAGCACATGGAAGAAATACCGGAGATTTGTACGCCGAAAAGTTTTCGAACACCCCCAACTCTAATTCCAGCAGCATTGGTTTTTATGTGACCGACCAGACTTACCTTGGAAAGCATGGCCTTTCGCTGTACCTCGACGGGCAGGAGAAAAGCTTTAACGAAAAGGCTCGTGAGCGAGCCATTGTAATGCACGGAGCCGACTACGTGAGCGGAGACTTCATAAAAAAGCATGGCCGGTTGGGTAGAAGTTTGGGCTGCCCGTCTGTATCGATGGGGATTCACAAACAGATAATCGACACTATTAAAGACAGAACCAGCTTGCTGATATTTTACCCCGATCGTAAATATCTGGCAGAAAGTGAGCTTCTCCGGTCCGACAGGCTTGCCGCCCAACTTCAATTTCTAAATGCCACGTCAGAACCTGCTTGTGTCGGTAGCTCGTTGTAGCCCGTTCGTAGCCCGTTCGTAGCCGGCTCTTGCTCAATCAGCAGTTGGTTGCGGACGCTAATTCATAACCGGATAGTGTCGACAATTTGATAATTTTGCCAATATGAACCCTGAATTTATATCGTTCGAATTATTCGGTAGGCCAATCACTCTCCACTTTTACGGGGTATTGATTGCTCTTGGAGCCACCGCCGGATATTTCTACCTGGCCCGTGTGGCCAAAAGAGAGCTGAATATCGAGCCGGAGGTTATACAGGGCCTTGCCAGGTGGGCGATTGTAGCCGCTTTTGTCGGCGGCAAGCTTTTTTTCTATTTCGAAGATCCTTCCTACTACTTTGGCACACCGGCCAATATGCTTAAAAATTTTCGCACAGGCTTCGTATTCTACGGCTCGCTTATTTTTGTTATACCTACCGTAATCTGGTACTTCAAAAAACATAAGATGCCATTTTGGCCTATGATGGACCGGCTGGCGATCACGGGTTGTATTGTGCACATGTTTGGCCGAATGGGCTGTTTTTTTGCAGGTTGTTGCTACGGGCTCCCTACCGATATGCCGTGGGGTGTTACTTTTACCGACGAACTCTCAATGGCAAAACCGCTACATACGGCGCTACACCCAACGCAACTTTATGAGATAATTTTAATCGGGAGCATTTTAATTACGCTGCTGATGTTTAAGCGCCACAAACGTTTTGAAGGGCAGCTTTTTTTAATCTACATCATGCTTTATGCATTGGGCCGCTCGGTTACGGAAATTTTCCGTGGCGATATCAGACGGGGTTTCATCATTGAAGATCTCCTTTCGCATTCCCAGTTTATATCGCTGGTGCTTATTGCAGTGGTGGCAATGGTCTACTACTGGTTCTGGAAAAAGAACAAATACACGGCGACCGTCGCGAAAATAAAAACTAAGCCCTGACCCTTACCTTCAGGGCCTCAGGCAAAATTTTTACGTTAAAGGGGGGGTGCCCCATCAGCTCACCGTCTATGTGCATCCACTGTTTATTTGCTGAACGCCGGCCGGATTTTTCGTCTGCCACAATATTAACCTCCCTGCATTTATAGAAGCTCACTTCGCGCAGCGAGCCGTGATTGCCAGCACCCATTTTGCTGATGTTGAAAAACCGCTTCAGCGGCGACAGCTTTTCGATGAGGCACACCTCCAACAGACCGTCGTCGGGCAACGCATGCGGTGTTATTTTAAAGCCGCCACCAAAGGTGGTGCCGTTAGCGATTGTCAGCAGCAATACCTTTTTGGTGTACTGCTTGCCGTCGATAGTGAAAGTTAATTGCTTTTCCTTGTAAGAACTCAAAATGCGAAGCACCCGATACAGATACGCCCCATAGCCCCACAGAAGCCATGGCTTTTTCTTTTGCTTCATGTCGGCCACAATTTGCCCGTCGAAGCCTATTCCCACGCCGTTGAGAAAAATTCTGTCGTTGCACTGGCCGAGGTCAATCGTTTTTTCTACACCATGCAGTACTGTATCGAACTGCTGCATTAGTGTTGTGCCAACGTCGATAGCTTTTACAAAGTCGTTGCCCGTACCGGTAGAAATCACATTTAGCACCACGTGCTTGTTTTCCCCAATGCCGTTTACCGCTTCATTTAAAGTACCATCGCCACCTATTACCAGCAGGTCGGTAAACGTTTCGTTCAGCCTTCGCTTAACAATAGCACGAGCATTTTGCCCCTTTTTTGTGAAGAACGATTCATAGTTTAGCTCGTTCGTCCTTAAAAATTTCTCTACCTCACCTACTATCTTCGCACCTTTCCCATACCCGGCAGCAGGATTTACCATCACCAGCAATTTTCTCTTCATTGCTTAAAGGTTGTTAATTAAAAAATCGGTCATCATGGTATAAAGGTGATAACGGGTTTTGCCTCCGCCAATGCCGTGGGTTTTGTCGGGGTAGTAAAACGACTCAAACTTTTTGCCTGCGTTTATGAGCGCATCCTGCAGCGTTACCGAGTTTTGAAAATGAACATTGTCGTCGCCTGTTCCGTGAACGAGCAGGAAATTCCCTTTGAGTTTGGCCACGTGCGACAGCGGAGAGTTGTCATCGTATCCCTGCGGATTATCCTGGGGGCGCATCAAGTAGCGCTCGGTGTAAATGGTATCGTAAAACCGCCAGGTAGTAACCGGTGCTACGGCTATGGCCGCCTTAAAAAGCTCAGCCCCCTTAAAAAGCACCAGCGAGCTCATGTAGCCACCATAACTCCACCCCCATATACCAATACGGGAGGCATCTACATAGGGCTGTCTTCCCAGGTACCTGGCCACCTCAATATGGTCTTCAGTCTCATACTTTCCCAACTGCCCGTAAGTCATTTTCTTAAACGCGGCACCACGCCCACCTGTACCACGGGGGTCTACTACGGCCACTATGTAGCCCTGCTGGGTTAGCTGCTGGTGCCAGTAAAAATGGCCTCCTCCCCAGGCATTAGTTACATTTTGGGAGCCAGGGCCGCTGTATTGAAACAGCAGCACCGGATACTTTTTACTAGCGTCGAAATCGGCGGGCTTTAAATAGAAACCATTGAGTTCGGTTCCCGCAGCAGTAGTTACAGTAAAGAATTCCTTTGGAACAAAACCATAGGCCGACGCAGTTTTGGCAAACGCGGCATTATCTTCAAGCACTTTTATAAGGCGGTTGCCTTTGCTTTGGTACAGGCCTACCTTCAGCGGTTGTGTGGCGCTTGAGTGATAGTTGATGTAGTACCGGGTATCGGGGCTCATTACCACGCTGTTCCAACCGGCATCTGTACTCAGCTTTGCCTTGTTCTTCCCTTTCAGATCTACCCTGTAAAAGTACCGTTCCATGGGCGATTCCTCCGTAGAAACGTAATAGAGTATGGGTGTTTTAGAACTTTGATCGATGCCGGAAAGGGTTTCAGCTTCCCATTCGCCGCTGGTTACCTGGTTCAAAAGCTTTCCCTGCATATCGTAATGGTAAAAGTGTTTAAAGCCGCTCTTTTCGCTCGAATAAAGAAAGCTCTGACCGTCGTTTAAATAGGTGAGGTCGTCGCAGTAGGTAAGGTCGATGTAAGTGTCGGATTTTTCTGTCAGAATGATCTGTGTCTTTCCGCTGGCTGCTTCCGCATGCAGCACGTCAAGCTGGTTTTGCAGCCGGTTCAGCCGCTGAATAGACAATATTGACGGGTTTTTTGTCCACTTGATGCGGGCGATGTAAACGTCGGTTTCCTCACCGGTGTCTACTTTCACACTCGTTGCCGTTTGCAGGTCATGAACAAAAACGGTTACTATCGAATTGCGTTCCCCGGCCTTTGGGTATTTGTACCGGTAGTCTTCCGGATACAGCTGCCCCTCGTGCCACAGTTGGAGGTTGTATTCCCGCACCCCGCTTTCGTCGAACCGGTAATAAGCAATTTTTTTTCCGTCGGGTGCCCAATCGAATGCTTTGGTCAAATAGAGCTCCTCTTCGTAAACCCAGTCTGCACTGCCGTTGATGATCTTGTTCCACTCACCATCGGTGGTCACCTGAAACTCCTCCCCCGAGGCGAGGTTTTTCCAAAACAGGTTGTTGTTACGGGTAAAGGCAACCTTGGTACCGTCGGGCGAAAAAGTGCCGTAAGCCTGCCTGCCCTCGGCCAGCTTTGTATGGACTTTCGTGACGACGTCGTAAACATAAAAAACGGCGGTGTAAGACCTCCTGAAAACGGCAGTACGGTCGGTCATCAGCAGCATCTTCTTTTCGTCGTCGCTAAAGGTATAGTCGCCTATTGCTACTGCCGGTGTTAGCAAGTTCCCATTCACCAGCGTTTCTACGGCGCTGCCGGTGGTTACATCATACTTTATCACCTTATTGTCTTCCAATGCGGTGTAGTAGCGCCCGTCCTTCATCCAGTTCACACTACTCACAGAGCGTGTATTAAAGGTGTTTTTAAGCGTAAAGTCTTCGGTAGTAATCTTTCTTTGGGCTAAAGCAACTACTCCGGTGCATAAAACCAATACAATTGAAAGGGCGTACTTTTTCATTCTCACAATTTTTGAGGACCGAAAGTAATTATTTCTGCAGAGTTCTCTAAGCCGGTCGTCATTTTGGGAAGCCTCTACCGGACAGGTTGGGATACGGGACTCGGGGAGGTTAGGCTACTGCTATTTGTATGCCGGTTTGATAAGTGCGGAGCCCGGGGGATGTAGGTCGAAAAGCGGCTGAAGTAGTCGGGCAGTCAACAAAATATAACAAGCGACGGCGTATTCCTTCCTGCTTTAATTGGTCCCGGTTGGGTCTGGAACGGGCTCGGAGTTTTTCTTGTTAGTGTTGGTCACAAACAAAACAGCTAAGCCCGCCACGGCCACTGCCGGCACAATCAGGAACATAATATTTTGTCCGGTGCCGTCCTTTTTTTTACCCTTTCCAAAAATACCCCCGTTGGCTCTATCCGACATGTTTTTATGATTACCCATGCGCTTGCGCTTGGCCTTATGCCGCGCTTTCTTCATTCTTTTGCCCGGCCCCTCAGCACCAACCGGGGTGAAGGCTTCACCAGATGGTTCCGAGGCTGAAAAAGCATAGGCATCAATTTGGCTTCTATCCGGGTAAGCCATTAAATGGAGGGGCAAACATAAAAGCAGTATGTAGGCGCAAGCCTTAATTTTAAACAAACGCATGTAGGCTAAAGCTTTAATGCAAATTAAAGATAAAAATCGGAAAGGTAAGGAATCAGCTATCTTTATAATTATACGAAATGTCCAATGTATTCTTGGTAAAAGCACAAAATATGCAAGCACCGGACAAAATCGCAGCTATTCACAGGCAGCACCCAGGACAATTCCCGCAGGTTCTTTCAGGGCAGAGTGGCTCCCGTTATCAGGCAAGATAAGACACAAAAAACCCCGGCATCACTGCCAGGGCTATTTCTTCAGGCGGAGCACAGCCAACAAGGCTACGTTTCTTTACTTCGCCGCTTCAACAGACACAAATGATCTGTCTTTGTATCCTTTTTTGAAGGTCACGGTACCATCCACCAAGGCAAACAACGTGTGGTCTTTACCCAACCCTACGTTTGCACCGGGATGATGCTGAGTACCTCTCTGGCGTACAAGTATATTACCGGCCTTGGCAAACTGCCCGCCAAATATTTTTACACCTAATCTTTTGCTGTGCGATTCACGGCCGTTTCTGGAACTACCAACGCCTTTCTTATGTGCCATGGTGTTTCTTTATTTGATGTTTTCAATTAAAACCTTTGTAAACTGCTGGCGGTGACCGTTTCTTTTTCTGTAACCTTTGCGGCGCTTCTTTCTGAATACCACCACCTTGTCACCTTTTACATGCCCCAGGATTTTCCCTGAAACTTTCACTCCTTTTACGGTAGGAGTACCCACTTCTACCTTGCCGTCATTATCGACAAGGAGAACATTTTGAAATTCGACGGAAGCGCCTTCTTCGCCCTCCATTTTCGGAGCATAAACGAATTGGTCTTTTGTTACTTTGAACTGCTTGCCGGCGATGTCTACGATAGCGTACATATCCGTTGTGTTAAACTTTTATTTTGCAAAAAGGATTGCAAATGTATGACTATATTATATATAATACAAGAGCCGTGTGAAGAGAAGAGCCGAGACGCGATGTGGAAAATTATTTTAAATATTTTCAACCGCCATTTCTGCCAAAATAAAATGAAGTGGTAGTTTTAAACATGCATCATAAGCTTTTAATTTTCAGTAAGTTATACCATTTTTTGTATTATTTTAATAGCTCATCTTCCGCCACAAAATGACTTTTGATTTTTACATCTGATTTCACATATTTGTAATGCTTGTTTTTGAGGCTCTTTCAGTCTCACAAGGCTTATTCAGCCCGGCCTTTCGCACTAAAACCTAAAATAGTACAATTCCAATATATCGCCTGCATGATGGTGCTGGTGCCCTATGGAATTGGTAATAAGGTTTTTTTGTTTTCGGAGCAGGCCGTACAAAACCAGCAGACCCGGAAAAAGCAGTACAGAAGAAGTTAAACTATGAGTAAAATGTCTACGTCCGCAGCCAGCGAGGAACCAATATTAAAGGAGGATAATGGGAGGTTTGTGCTTTTCCCTATCAAACACCATGATATATGGGAGTTTTATAAAAAAGCAGAGGCGAGCTTCTGGACAGCTGAAGAGATAGACCTTAGCCAGGACCTGAAGGATTGGGTGAGCATGAACGAAGGCGAGCAGCATTTTATAAAACATGTGCTGGCGTTTTTCGCGGCAAGCGACGGCATAGTAAACGAGAACCTGGCGGAAAATTTTGTATCCGAAGTTCAGTATACCGAAGCAAAGTTTTTCTACGGCTTCCAGATTGCCATCGAGAACATCCATTCGGAAACTTACTCGCTCCTTATAGATACTTACGTAAAGGATACCCGGGAGAAGGACCGGCTTTTCAACGCTATCGATACGATGGATTGCGTGAAGAAGAAAGCTGACTGGGCACTAAGATGGATCGACAAAGGATCGTTTCAGGAGCGTTTGATTGCATTTGCTGCGGTAGAAGGCATTTTCTTCTCAGGCAGCTTCTGCTCTATTTTCTGGCTGAAGAAAAGAGGACTCATGCCGGGTCTTAGCTTTTCAAACGAACTTATTTCGCGTGACGAGGGCTTGCATTGCGATTTTGCCTGCCTGCTGTACAACAATCACATTATAAATAAGCTGTCGCCAGCTACGGTACAAGAAATTATAGCCGATGCCGTTGCTATTGAGAAAGAATTTGTGACCGATGCACTACCCGTGAAGCTCATTGGTATGAATGCTGACCTTATGTGCCAGTACATCGAGTTTGTGGCCGACCGGTTACTAGCGGAGTTGAATTGCCCTAAGCTGTATAATTCAACAAATCCGTTCGACTTTATGGAAATGATTTCGCTACAGGGCAAAACCAATTTCTTTGAGAAGCGGGTAGCGGAGTATCAGAAAGCCGGCGTAATGAATAATGATAAAGGATCCAATAAGTTTTCACTAGACGAAGAATTTTAACATCACCGAATACCTTTAACCCCTCACAATAAGCTATGCTAGTTATAAAAAGAGACGGACACCGTGAATCAGTAAAGTTCGATAAGATTACCGCCCGAATCGAGAAGCTTTGCTACGGTTTAAATCCGGATTACATTAGCCCTGTAGAAGTAGCCATGAAAGTTATTAATGGCCTCTACGATGGCGTTTCAACCCAGCAATTAGACAACCTGGCTGCCGAAACCGCTGCTACCATGGCGACAAAGCACCCGGACTACGCGATACTGGCGGCTCGTATCGCTATCAGTAATCTGCACAAGGTTACAAGCAAATCGTTTTCCAACACCATGAAACGGCTCTACACCTACGTAGATCCGAAAACAGGTGAGAATGCCCCGCTTATTTCGAAAGAGGCCTGGAAAGTAATAAAGGAGAATGCAGCATTACTCGACTCCTCTATTATATATGATCGTGACTTCGGCTACGACTACTTTGGCTTCAAAACCCTGGAAAGATCTTACCTCATCCGCCTCGATGGACAAGTAGTAGAGCGCCCCCAGCACATGCTGATGAGAGTGGCGGTAGGCATACACATGGACGATATTGACTCGGTAATTGAAACCTACCACCTGTTGTCGGAAAAGTGGTTTACACATGCCACACCTACACTTTTCAATGCGGGCACTCCCAAGCCACAGCTTTCTTCCTGCTTCCTGCTGCAAATGAAGGACGACAGTATCGATGGTATTTATGATACATTGAAGCAATGCGCTAAAATTTCGCAGTCGGCGGGCGGTATAGGGCTTAGCATTCACAACGTACGGGCTACCGGCTCTTACATCCGCGGAACCAACGGTGTTTCCAATGGCATAATACCCATGCTGAGGAACTTTGACATGACGGCCCGCTATGTGGACCAGGGAGGCGGAAAGCGCAAGGGCAGCTTTGCAATTTACCTTGAGCCATGGCATGCAGATATTTTCGATTTTCTTCAACTAAAGAAAAACCACGGTAAGGAAGAGCTTCGGGCACGTGACCTCTTTTATGCACTGTGGATTCCCGACCTGTTTATGAAACGGGTAGAGAGCAATAGCGACTGGTCTCTTTTTGATCCTAATGAGGCGCCCGGCCTGCACGAATGCTGGGGAGAGGAATTTGAGCGGTTGTATGAAAAATACGAAAAAGAAGGCAAAGCCAGAAAAACTGTGAAGGCACAGGAGCTTTGGTTTGAAGTACTGGAGGCGCAAATAGAAACGGGCGTGCCATATATGCTGTTTAAAGACGCCGCCAACAGGAAGTCGAACCAGAAAAACCTTGGCACTATTAAGTCTTCCAACCTTTGTACAGAAATATTAGAGTACACTTCGCCTGATGAGGTTGCCGTTTGTAACCTGGCGTCGCTATCGCTGCCAAAGTTTGTAACCGAAGACGGTAAGTTTGATCACCAGAAGCTTTATGAGATTACAAAGGTGGTTACCCGCAATCTCAACAAGGTAATTGACGTAAACTATTATCCCATTCCTGAGGCTCGCACTTCAAACCTGCGTCATCGCCCAATCGGGTTGGGTGTGCAGGGGCTTGCCGACGCCTTTATATTAATGCGTTATCCGTTCGATTCGCCGGAAGCACGTAAACTCAACAAAGAGATATTCGAAACCATCTACTTTGCTGCTATGGAGTCGTCTATGGAGTTGGCAAAAAGAGATGGGGCCTACGAAACCTTTAAGGGGTCGCCTGCATCCAAAGGCATTTTCCAATTCGATATGTGGGGTGTAACTCCCGACTCCGGCAGGTGGAACTGGGACAAGCTGAAACAGGAAGTGAAGAAAAACGGCATACGCAATTCTCTACTGGTTGCTCCCATGCCAACAGCTTCTACTTCGCAGATACTTGGCAACAACGAGTGTTTCGAACCGTATACCTCGAACATTTATACGAGGAGGGTGCTATCGGGCGAGTTTATAGTGGTAAATAAGCACCTGCTCAAGGACCTGATCCGGCTGAACCTCTGGAACGAGGAAATGAAAAATCAGCTGATGGGCGAAAACGGTTCCATTCAGAACATACCGGGTATACCTGACGACATTAAGGAGCTTTACCGCACTGTTTGGGAAATCTCTCAAAAGTCGGTTATTGAAATGGCTGCCGACCGTGGCGCATATATCTGCCAAAGCCAAAGCCTGAATGTTCATATGCTGAATCCCAACTTTGGCAAGCTCACCTCTATGCACTTTACTGCATGGAAGCTCGGCTTGAAAACCGGCATGTACTACCTGCGCACTAAAGCTGCCACCGATGCCATCAAGTTTACGGTTGAAAAGCAAAAAGCAAAAGCTCCAACGGCAGCAGCCATTAAAGCCGCCGAAGAGTCGCAGAAATTGCAAAACCAGTCGGACATGGCTTGCTCACTCGACGACCCGGATTCGTGCGAAGCATGTAGCGGGTAAAATATTGTTTTAAATCTGCCTTTTATAGACCCCTTCGCTTATTAGTGGAGGGGTTATTTTTTGCTTTATCGCCAACAGAGACCTGGACGAAGGCCCAATTATTGAACAGGATATCGTATAAATATCGCACAAAGATTCAATTGAGACGCTTGTAAGAAAAGGGCAGGACCTCGAGAAAATTGTGCTGGCACGAGCTGTGTGGCATCACTTGATGCGCAAATGCCTGGTTTATAAAAACAAAACAGTGGTATTCGATTAACCCCAGGAATAGGGACACTGTTGCCCAGCGTTGTTATAAAGGTGACTCGCAGCCAATAACCTCGCCAGAGATCGTTCCTATCAAATTTAATCTTATAGTTTATCGTTATTCTAAAAATAATTATTTTTACTAAAAAGAACAGGTCCTTCTATGACACTGATAATCAGAAGAAATATAAGCGTTTTCACTTTTTTGCTTATGGCTTCTTTCGTGCACGCCCAGGACAACGGCAACTATGAATACTCCAGAGAATACCTTTGGGGAATAAATAAAAATACCAATAGCGGGCTCATTGGCGGCGTGGTGCTGAAGTACTCTCAGGCGATGAACAACCGAACGTTTCAAACCTATGGGCTGGAGTTTATCAATGTGAAGCATCCAAAGGAATACCGGTATGTGTCGGACTACGGCAATCCGTTTGTTGGGGCCAAGCAAAATTACCTTTATTCCATCCGTTTTCAGTATGGCAGAGACTACCTGGTTTTTAAAAAGGCACCACAGCAGGGCGTACAGATCAACGCCGTGTGGGCTGCGGGCCCTACCCTTGGCGTAGAAGCGCCGTATTACATCAAATACCCCACAGGCGCCAGCTCATATACAGTCGAGCAGTTTGA
The DNA here is from genome assembly GCA_965651695.1 of uncultured Imperialibacter sp. Classification (GTDB taxonomy): domain Bacteria; phylum Bacteroidota; class Bacteroidia; order Cytophagales; family Cyclobacteriaceae; genus Imperialibacter. The sequence continues at coordinate 23,822 of CBFGTI010000045.1, forward strand.
TCCCAGCAAGCACCAGGTTCCGGCGGTGTTGGGCACCGGCCGGATATTTCAGGGGCTCGGCGAGTCGAAGCTGGCCCCCGGAGCGAATGTCAAGGCAGCTTTGAGCTTCGAATTCGGCACCTTTAAAAGTAATGTCACAGGCTTCGAAATTGGCGTAATGGCAGAAGGGTTTACGCGAGAAATTATCATCATCCCCACCACCAAAAACTACGCGGTGTTTACCTCCGCATTTTTTACGCTGTACTACGGTACCCGTCGTTAAAGCTCCATCCCAAAGCTTTTCGGTTTCTTCTTGGTTGTGAACGGCTCACCGTATTATTTTGTAGTATACTGTCTGTAGGAACAAGTAATAATGATAGAACTACCCGTAATCGGAGAGGATACAAACAGGCGGGCAAAAAAGCCTGACTGGCTTAGAGTAAAGTTGCCTGTAGGAAAAGAATATGCAAAGGTTCGTCAGCTTGTAGACAGCCATAAGCTGCATACAATTTGTGAAAGCGGCAATTGCCCGAATATGGGTGAGTGCTGGGGTGCCGGCACTGCCACGTTTATGATCCTCGGAAATGTGTGTACCCGAAGCTGCACCTTTTGTGCCGTGGCTACCGGAAGGCCGCCTGAGTACGATGAAGACGAGCCCCGCAGAGTGGCTGAAGCTATTAAGCTGATGGGCGTGAAACACGCCGTAATTACCTCGGTAAACCGCGACGAACTGAAAGATCGTGGTGCAGAGGTTTGGTATCAAACAGTGGTGCAAACCAAACAAATAAGCCCGGGCACGACCATTGAAACGCTGATTCCCGACGTGAAGGGCAACTGGGACGCCCTCGTGCGAATGGTAGAAGGTGGGCAGGAGGTTGTGTCGCACAACATGGAAACTGTAGAAAGGCTGTACAAGAGGGTGAGGCCGCAGGCTAAATATGAGCGCAGCCTGGAGCAAACGCAGCGCACCAAAGCTTTGGGCAAAAGAACCAAGTCGGGAATAATGCTGGGCCTTGGCGAGACCCGCGACGAGGTACTGAAAGCCATGGACGACCTGGCTGCTAATGGGCTGGATATTTTAACGCTGGGCCAGTACCTGCAACCCACAAAATTGCACATTGAAGTGGCGGAGTTTATTCATCCCGAGGTATTTGATATGTACCGGGAGGAGGGCTTGAAGCGAGGTTTAAAGTATGTAGAGTCCGGTCCGCTGGTGAGATCAAGTTACCACGCCGAAAGGCACGTGAACGTTCCCATTTAATCCGGAAGGGCGAACAAGCCAAAAAAGGGGTAGCTATCGTTCAGGCCACCCCTTTTTCTGTTTGCAATCCGCGATGCACACATGCCCACAGAAGAATCTCCTCCGCGCAAGATGGCCCGCACTTTTATTTTGCGGGCGTATCTACTACAATAATTTCTTTCACTGCACGCTTGATGTTCATTGAGATCCGCTCCGTTGGCAAATCGTTAATGTCCTTTCCAAATGGGTCTTCTATTTCCTCCGCTATCAGTTCGATACTCACCAGAATGTAGAAAATCAGCGTTACCAGTATTACAGTCCAATACTGAAACTCCCCAACAAATGCCAGCGGCAACGTCATGGTGTAGATGAACAAGAACTTTTTAATATAAGTACTATAGGAATAAGGGATAGGAGTAGACTTTATTCGCTCGCAAGCACCCATATGATCGGCAAATGCCTTCATTTCTTTATCAAGAATAATAAGCTGGTCTCCATCAATATCGCCTCGCTTAAAGAGCTCGAATGCTTTTTGATAAAGCATCGCATTAATTTTATTCGGTTTATGGTCACTCTTTCTCACTGCATCTTCGTCTTCTTCGGTTATAAAATCGAGCTCCTCCATTTTTACTCCATGGCGAAGATGTTCCTTCATTGCGTAGGCAAAATTGGGAATCATATGCTCGAAAAAAGCCCGATCGTTTCTGGAGTTAGCCGGAAGGAAAGCATTTATTTTCATTGCCAGGCTTCGGGTGTCGTTTACCAGCATACCCCACAGGCGGCGTCCTTCCCACCAGCGATCGTAAGCTGTGTTGGTTCTAAGTACAAGAAAAAGGCCCAGCACCACCCCCAGCAACGAGTGAAAGATAACCGCACCTTCGAAAAAAGTATGTATTTCAAAAATGTCGACAAGGAAATAAGTTAGGACGGTGGAATAAAAAATCATGAAAGCCAACAGGGGAAAAAGCGACTTCATGACGTATCTGCTGTACACGTCGAAGGTAAGAGAGACCCACGATTTGGGATTATAGTCGATCATAATAAAAGATTTTACTAAATTTTGGTTTAAAATAAGTCAAATGGTAGGGTTTGCTAAAAATTTGCCCTCCAAAAAGTAAATCTACTGAGTGAACGCTCAGCTTTCAAATTAAAATTGATAACAGGATGAGTTGCCCCATTGTTTTTTAAAAAACTATGTAAATGAAAGTTCTCTACGCTGCCCAGGTAAGAAAGGCGGATCAATATACAATAGACAATGAACCTATCGCTTCTATTGACCTGATGGAGCGGGCTTGTCGGGCCTTTGTGACAGAGTTTGTAAAGCGCTTCGACGCCACATACCCGGTGTATGTGTTTTGTGGAATTGGGAATAACGGCGGCGATGGATTGGGAATAGCCCGTTTGCTGCTTCAGGAGGGCTATAGTGTAAAGGTGTTTGTAGCAGGAGACAAAGAGAAAGGGTCGGCAGACTTTTCTAAGAACTACCAGCGGCTAAAACAGTTGGGAGTGACAGACGGGACTTGGGACAATTTGCCGCTTCCCAGCGACGCCGTAATAGTGGATGCATTATTTGGCACGGGCCTCTCACGGCCGGTAGAAGGTAAGCTCGCAGTGCTCATTAGCGAGCTGAATGCACTTCCGGCAATAAGAGTAGCCGTAGATGTGCCCTCGGGGCTTTTTTGCGACAAACCTCAGGGCACTGCGCCTGCAATTCAAGCACACCTCACAATCTCTTTCCAAACACCAAAACTCGCCTTTTTTATGCCTGAAAACTACCGGTGGCTGGGAGAATGGAAAATTGTAGATATTGGGCTTTCTACTGACTTCATCAGCTCGCTGAACACGCCGTATCACTATCAGCTGGCGGGTGAGCCTGGATTGAAGCTGCCACATAGAGCCAAATTTATGCACAAAGGCGACGCAGGCAGGGTACTAATAATTGGGGGGAGCAAAGGTAAAGTTGGTGCGATAATTTTGACTGCTCGCGCTTGTCTGCGAACAGGCGCCGGGTTGGTAACTGTACATGCCCCCGGGTGTGCCACGCTTCCGCTTCACGCATCTTTGCCGGAGTCGATGATAGAGGTAGACGAAGGTGAAGACATTGTAACAAGTGTACCCACCACACAACTTGATAAGTACAGTGCAATAGCCCTCGGGCCCGGGTTGGGTACCGACGAAAAAACAGCAGCCACTTTTCGGCAACTACTGCCAAGCTTAGCCAGGCCGGCTGTGCTGGACGCCGACGCGCTGAATATATTGAGCGAACATCCCGATTGGCTGAACCTGGTGCCTGCCAACAGTATTATTACGCCCCACCCCATTGAATTTAAAAGGCTGGCAGGAGGATGGTCTAACGATTATGAGCGGCTTGAAAAACAAATAGAGTTTGCGAAAGCCCATACGCTTATCACTATAGTAAAAGGTGCCCATACTACAATTTGCACCCCGGCCGGAGAGGTTTACTTCAATAGCACCGGCAATCCGGGAATGGCCAAGGGCGGTAGTGGCGATGTGCTTACCGGCATAATAGCAGCTTTTCTGGCTCAGGGTTTTTCTGCGGAGCGAAGCGCCAGGATGGGCGTATTTTTTCATGGACTTGCCGGCGACATCGCTAAGGAAACTAAAGGCGAATACGGCATCATAGCTTCCGACATCATTGAGTCTCTCCCCCCCGCACTTGCTCAGGCAGTGTCAAAAAAAATGTTTTAAGTAGGTAATCTCAGTATATGTAATTTTTTTAGCAGTAGGCCGTGTACATCAATGGCGTGAAGCAAAGCTTGTTTAACAACACTTTATCAATAAAAAATTCAGGCTCCTGAGAAATAAATTGTAGCTTAAATATCTAAAACCACCTCCCATGCTGCTAAACCACATCAAATTTGCCGTCCGTTTGTTTCTCAAAGACAGCGTCTACTCTATACTCAACATCCTCGGCCTCGCCTTGGGCATTGCTGTTGGTATTATTCTCTTGCTTTACCTGCAAAGCGAGTTTACCTACGACCGCCACCACCAAAAGCATGAGCAGATTTACAGGCTAACACACCACCTGAAAGCAGACGGCGCTGATTTTAATACATCAGTGGCAGCCAGGGAGCTGGCTCCGGTACTAAAAGAGGAGCTACCCGAAGTGCTCGACTACGCCCGTTTTATTCGGTTCCCCACTGTAATGGTGCAGTCGAAAAGTGATGACGGGAGCAGAAAGCAGTTTTATGAGGAAAGGATATTTACGGCTGATAGCACTGCTTTTTCTTTTTTCACCCACCGGTTTATTGAAGGAGACGCCCGCACCTGCCTGCAGGGAACCAACAAAGTAGTACTTACTGAGTCGGTTGCGTGGAAGTATTTTGGAGATGGGCCGGCTGTGGGCAAAATGCTGGTTTTCCCCGGAAATGAGCTCCGCGAGGTATCGGCCGTAGTGTCCGACCTGCCCGACAACACCCATTTTAAGTACGAGATGCTTCTCTCCCACATTCCGCCGCGACCTTGGGTAGCAGAAGGCGATGCCAGCCGCAAATCTGAAGGATTCTGGAATCCCGACTCTTACACGTATCTTTTACTACCGCCCAGCTACGACCCATCCACGTTCTATCAAAAGTTTCACGAGGTCATTTTTGAAAAGACATTCGGCGTTTTCGCAAAGCAGATTAACGGAACAGTAACGCCCCGCATACAACCACTTGCCGATATTCATTTTCATGCCGGCTATGATGATGACGAGCCGGCCGGCAACCTCGCTTACGTGTATGCTTTCAGTGGCATTGGCATTTTTATCATGCTGCTGGCATGCATCAACTATATGAATATGGCTACTGCCCGGTCGGTAGTGCGCACGTCGGAAATGGGAGTGAGAAAAGTGTTGGGATTTTCGAAGGCTGCGCTTTTTCGAAATGTGATGCTTGAAGCACTGCTTATGGCCTTTTTTGCCATGCTAGTGGGCATAGTGCTTGCATATATGGTATTGGAAGCCACACCCTTCAATAGCCTGATTGAAAAGAAGCTTACACTCAATTTTTTCAGCAATCCGCTGCTGTTGACAGGAACACTCACCATAACTGCACTTGTGGGTGTGCTCGCAGGCATTTATCCCGCAGTATATATACCGTCGGTACCGGTAGTGGTTGCCTTAAAAGGCACTTTTACCGGCGATAAAACAGGCGCTGTTCTGCGGAAGACCTTAATTGTGACGCAGTTCGTTATATCCCTTTTGGTGATTATCTGCACGGTGCTGATGGACCGGCAAATTGATTTTGTGCAAAGGAAGGAATTGGGCTTTACCAAAGACAACATATTGCTGATCGACATTCGCGACACCGCTACCGAAAACCGGATGGAGTCGATAAAAGCTGAGCTTCTTAAGAACCCAAATATTGTAGCTGCCGCCACCGGCCACGGAACACCCGGTTTGGGCGTTGGCAGCAATGTTTTCAGGGTAGAACGCGACTCAGTACTGGCACAGCAAAACATGAACCTGATATGGGCTGGGCACGATTTTGTGGAAACAATGGGAATTGAATTGGTGGATGGCAGAGGTTTCAGGAAAGATACCGAAAACGAATACCACCGGTCGTTCCTGGTAAACGAAACCGGCGCCAGGGAGCTCGGATGGGCCGAGAATGCGGTCGGGAAGAGAGTTCGGTTTTTTCATGGCGAGCAAGATGCGCATGTGGTTGGTGTAATAAAAGACTTCAACTTTCAATCACTTCACAGCCCCATCGGGCCTTTGTTTATCGTTCTTACCAGCCACAGGGGAGGTAGGTTGCACATCAGGCTGAAGGGTACCGATTTGCCCCAAACAATAGAATATGTAGAAGGTGTGATGTCGAAATTCGACCCCAATCATCCATTTGAATATACATTTCTCGATCAGGCGTTTGGACGGCAGTACCGGGCCGACCAAACTCAGCAACAATTGATTTCATCGCTTTCATACATCTGCATTTTTATTTCCCTGCTCGGCTTAATTGGGCTTTCGGCTTTCACTGCCAGCCGCAAAGCCAAGGAAATAAGTATTCGCAAGGTGCTGGGTGCTTCAGTGCCTGCCATAGTGATGTTGTTTTCCAGGGACTACTTCAAGCTCATCATTATTGCTTTCGTTATTTCGGTTCCGCTGGCCGACTACGTTATCACCGAATGGATGTCGAAATTTGCCTACCAGATGCCTGTGAGTTGGTTATACTTTGTGGTGCCGGGAGTGCTGGTGCTGTTTTTGGGTTTGCTTACTGTTAGCCTGCAGTCGTTGAAGTCGGCAAAGGCAAACCCTGTTGATGGGCTGAGAAGGGAGTAGCTGTCACCCTTATCGCGTATAAAATTTTGTTTTACCACAGAAATCTCTCCGAGCCATCACTTTTCAGAAATACGGGAAGAAGCCAGCTAATGACGCTGACAATTTTTTGCCGGGGATTACTCGTAACGTAACGCTTTTACCGGATTGGATTTGGCCGCCGAGATTGTTTGAGAGCCTGCGCTCGCAAGGGCTATTGCCGCCACAATGAGGCCAGGTGCCAACAGCAACCAGGGGGAAAGGGCGATTCTGTTGGCAAAATCCTCAAGCCACGATTGATATATAAACCACGAGAGTGGGATAGCCAGCACGGAGCTTACTGCAATAAGAACAAAAAATTCCCTCACCAGTAATGCAAGTATCGAGCCCTCAGTGGCTCCCAATACTTTCCTTATCCCGATTTCTTTGGTGCGCACCGAAGCCGAAAACGACGTAAGGCCAACCAGCCCGAGACAAGCTACAAAGATGGAAAGGCCTGAAAATAAGGCTACGACTGTACCAAAAGTTTGCTCTGTTTCATACTGCTGGCTGAAATAGTCGTCGAGAAAGAAGTACTCGAATACATTGCCGGGAAACGTGGCGGTGTAGGCTTCTTTTATAAAATCGATATTGGCATTGAGGTCGGCCGCAGACATTTTGAGAGAATAAAAGCCACCGATGTCGGGGATGAGCCTGAAAATGAGGGGCTCGTGCTCATCGCGCAGGCTTCGCTGATGATAATCTTTTACCACGCCGATCACAGTGTACTGATTGCCCCAGAAGTCTATTTTCTTACCGAGCAGCTGTTCGGGGTCGTCGAAGCCAATCCACCGCAGGGCTGTTTCGTTAAAAATTACGTTGGAAGTCTCGGCGCCAAATTCTTTCAAGAACTTTCGTCCGGCTATCAGTTCCAGGCCATAAGCATCTATAAAATCGTGGTCCATCCCGATTATCCGGTACTGTTTGGTCTCTGTTTCCCCCTGGGTCGTCAATTTTATGCCACCGGCATTCCAGCCGGGCTGCCTGCCGGGCACCGAGCTGGAGGCTGTCATGCTTTTTATATTGCTTTGCGCCAGCATGCGGTTTTTGAAGCTCGAAATCCTGTCGGTATAAGTGGAGTCGGTTACATTCGGGCCTTTTATTACAAGGGTTTGGTCGATATTAATGCCTAATTCCTGGTTTTGCATGAAATTGAGTTGCCGCTGCACCACCAACGTGCCCGTCATTAGAAAAACGGAAGCGGTAATTTGCAATACCACGAGCCCTTTTCTCAGAGCAATTCCGCGGGGAGACGTGCTCATTTTCCCTTTCAGTACATGCGAGGGCTGAAATCGGGCCAACACAAAGGCTGGATAAAACCCTGACAGCAATGCGCCGGCGAACAGAAAAAACAACACTACCAGCCAGAAGGTGCCATCCAACAGAAAAGCGAAAGAAAGCTGCTGATGGGTGAGCTCGCTAAAGAAAGGCAGTGCGGTTATCAGTATTAATAGCGCCAGCAATACTGCGAGGGCATTTGTAAGTGCCGACTCAAGCATAAACTGGCCTTCCAGCTGGCGTTTGTAGGAGCCCATTACCTTGCGAACGCCCACCTCCCGGGCCCTGTGCATAGAACGGGCGGTGGAAAGGTTGATGTAGTTGATCCATGCGATGACGATGATAAAGAAGCCAATGGCAAGCAGCGCATACACTGTGTCGCCATCGCCACCCGGTTCTGTTTCAGCCATAAGCCTCGAATAAAGGTGTATATCTTTTAAAGGCTGCAGCGAAAAAACCATTTTGTGATCCGACTGCCTGTTTTCCTCGCCGATTCGGGCTTCTACCAGGGCGGGAATCTTAGCTTCAAATTCGGCTGGGTTTGTGCCTTCCCGCAGCTTGATATAATTGAGAAAACCATCCCATTGCCAGGCGTTGTCTACGCTGGGCACCAGCTCAATAAAGGTGACGAAAGACAGCAACATGCCAAATTTAAGGTGGGTATTGCGCGGCTGGTCTGCCACCAGGCCGGTTATTTTGAAGCTATAGCGGTCGTTGTACCTTATTACCTTGCCGATGGGGTCTTCCGAACCGAAGTATTTCCTGGCTGTGGAGGCGGTAACAACCGCGGTATAAGGCTCGGCAAGTGCATTTTCGGAATTACCGGCCAGCATTTGGTACTGAAAAACCTTGAAGAAGTCTTCGGAGGCGTAGTAGATGTTTTCTTCCTTAAAAATATTTTCCCCAAACCGAATAACGGCCGACCGACGGCTCAGCCGTGCGTAGGCCTCTACCTCCGGAAACTCCTCCTTCAGGGCCTTACCAATTGCGGAGCAACCGGCGGCCCATTGCGAACCAAGCTCACCGGAGTTGTACCGGTCGAGGCGCATGCGGTACACCTGGTCGGATTGCGGTAAAAACCGGTCGTAACTTAGCTCAAACCGGGCATATTGGATAATGAGCAGGCAGGCGGAGATGCCTATGGCAAGCCCCATAATGTTGATAAACGAATATCCTTTTTGGCGAAGGAGGCTTCGCATTGCGGTGGTCAGGTAGTTTTTGAGCATGGAGGGAGTTTTGCAGAATACCTTGCACAAAGACAAAGGTTACACCGGGCTGGTTGCGTTTTAAGAAATTTAAAAAAGCAAAGCGGCAATTTCGGCCACCTAAACATGCGTTTCTCTTTCTTGAGTCGGATGCGTAACTTTACTTACTATCAAAAAAACAGACTTATGATGAACCCGTGGCACCATGTGGAAGTTGGAGACAGCGTTCCTGAAATTGTAAATGGAATTATTGAAATACCTAAAAATACACGGGCCAAATACGAGTTGGACAAAAAAAGCGGCCTGCTAATGCTCGACAGGGTGCTGTATTCTTCAGTTTATTACCCTGCCAACTATGGCTTCATACCCCGCACCTACTGCGACGACCAGGATCCGCTCGATATACTGGTGCTTTCGCAAATTGAAGTGGTGCCACTGTGTATTGTGCCAGCTAAAGTAATAGGTGTAATGCGGATGCTGGATCAGGGTGAAGCCGACGACAAGATAATAGCCGTGGCGCTGCACGATATGAGCTGGAACCATTACAACGATATAAGCGAGCTTCCCAGCCACTTTAAAAGAGAGATCAAAAACTTTTTTGAAGACTACAAAAAGCTGGAGCAGAAGACGGTAAAAGTGGAGGATTTTCTCGATAAGCAAATAGCAATGGATATTGTAAAAACGGCCATTGAAGACTACAGGGTCAAGTTTGGGGCAGTTTCTGTCTGACACATGTGCCAGGTCTTCAAATTTGCCGTTGCGCTTAGCCCTCCAAAAAAGAAAAAGGTGGACGACATGACATCGTCCACCTTCAAAACTACTACAACTACACTTTTAGAATGACAAGCCGGCTCTTAACCCTGTGTACTTCACATAGTCGCCGGCATTGTAGAAAATACCCCCCTGGAATATTTTCCAGCGTGCGTTAACCCCCAAATCGAGGTAGCTCGACTTGCTGCCTCCCAGGTAATTCTTGATGTCGTCGCTAGCTGCCAACTGGATGTTGTACATAATCTGCGGGCCTACCACCAGGCCGCCGAAGTTCATGATATACCTGAAGCCGAGCGGGAGATTAAAGTAGCTTCTGGTATCGGTTGTGTTGTCTAACGGGTTGTTCACGATCATTAAATTGTAATCGATACCCGCGTGGAAAATCAACGGATTGTCGGCAATATTTGCCAGCGGAAATGCCCACAACCAGCCCAGGTTTGCAATTCCCTTTACATTGTCAGGATTTGCAAAATGGTACTTCATATAAAACTCCCTCAGGTTTTTCTTTTTCACAAAATTGGCTCCCACTCCGGCAGAACCCCCGTATTCGTGTGTTCCGTAGGTATACAGCGCCGGGTTGAATGACTTATAGATATACTCATCAATATCCACGTCAACATCGAATATATCGAGGCTGGATGAGCTGCCGGAGCCGCTCTGCTGATAGCTTTGTGTATTGTTGCGAGACTGGTCGTTGTACTGAGACGACTGCGTATCGTCGCTTGCCACGTAGTCGTTCGACTTCTTCGACTTTCTGGTCTTCGCAAGCCTTGTCCGCTGCTTTTTCTCTCTTACCTTCTTATCCTTTTTTCTGCGCTTGCTTTTGAAGGCCTCTTCGTCGCTGGTAGAGGTATTTGATGCCACGGTAATAGCTGTAGAGCAAGGGCTGTTTGGAGGAAGCCCGCCCAGCATGGCCGCATTGCGCAGGTTGTTAAGCAACTCTTCGGGGTCGTTGGCGGCCAGTAGCTTTTGCTCCTGTTCCCTTATCTTGTCGTACTCCTCTTCGGCCGAAATCTCGCCGGAACCTTCCCTTTGCAGCCTTAGCTGGGTTATTTTCAGTTCCACCCGCCGGTTCTTTTGCCTGCCATCTTCAGTGGTGTTATCGGCTATGGGTGTGGTTTCGCCGTATCCCACGGCATTCATCCGGTTGGGGTCAATGCCTTTCTCGGCCAGGTAGCTTACCACCGAGTTTACCCTGTCTTGCGAAAGCTTCATGTTGGCATCGTCGGAGCCGGTGTCGTCGGTGTGGCCACCAAATTCAACCACCATCTCACTTTTGCTCATGATGCCATACAGCTGGTCGAGTGTTGCTTTCGACTCGGGCCTGAGGCTCGCTTTGGCCACGTCAAAAAAGAGGTTCTCTATTTCGAAGCTGGCTCCCACCTTTATTTCCTGCAACTGGTGGTTCTGTTCTACTTCCGAAAGCCTCTCTGCTTCGGTAAGCCACCTGTAGCGTGCCTGTTTCAGCAGCTCCTCCATCGAACTGATTTCGCTTC
>CBFGTI010000046.1:0-35039 GCA_965651695.1 uncultured Imperialibacter sp.
TTTCAGGTTCATCAGCTTACTAAACTTGGCTGGCAACCGAAGCAGATACATCAAATAGACTGCGGTGGTGCGATCCTGCCACTGCCTCCTCCTTCCTCCTGCTTCCCTGCCGCTACCTCCTGCTTCCCTGCCGCTGCCTCCTCCTTCCGGCTTCCTGCCACTGCATCCTCCCTCCTGCCGCCGTTTCCTGCTTCCTGCCGCTGCCTCCTGCCACTGCTTCCTGCCTCCTCCTTCCTGCCACTGCCTCCCGCCGACTTCTCACTCCCGACTTCACGCTTCCCACTCCAGACTCCGGTCTTCCGACTTCCAACCTCCTCCCCTTTTACACTTCTCAACACAACAATGACAATCGGTGACAGTGCTTTACCGCACCATGACAAACCTGCAGCCCTGCAACCGTTAAATCCCTTATAATTTTTTCAAAGTCAAAAACTCACACAAAATGAAAAGAACTATTTTAACAGCAGCACTTATAGCAGCTATAAGCACTGCAAGCTTTGCCACAGGCAATGGAAACAACGGAGCAAAAGCTACTCTTGTAAACACAGCGCAAAAGGGCAAATACAACCTCATTTACACCGACAACACCCCCGGCGACGTGGTTGTGAAAGTTTACGATTCTAAAAATCACCTGCTGAGAACAGACAAAATCAAGAACAAAAAAGGATTTAAGCAACCCTACGATATGAAAAACCTGGACGCTGGCACTTACAGGATCGTGGTTGCAGATAGTGAGGGCGAAACAAGCCTCATCGCACAGGTTGGCACAACCGAAGAATTTGCCGTGAATAGGCTAACCGCCAATAAATACCAGGTAATCTACAAAGACTGGGCGGGGTCGATGGCTTCGGTGGGCATATACGACGAGTCGGGCGTCCTGGTATTTTCCGAAGACGTGGAATTTAAAAACGGATTCAGCAAGGTATACGACCTGTCAAAAGTAACCTCATCGGGCTTCACTTTTGAAGTCTCGGCCGATCACAAATCGAAAAGAGTATCCTTTTAAGCGCATGTCTTATAAGTAGTTTGATAGTTGTTTGGAGAAAGTCCCGCCCACAAAAGCGGGATTTTTTAAATGACATCATTTTACATCAATTGACCCGCCGGGTAAGGCATAATGCTTTGAAAAGAAGAAATTCGCAGAGATATTGCTTTGGTAAGGCGAAAAGAAACGAAAGGCTCCAGCCTCCTGAATAAACAACCGTAAGTATACCCAATGTATCGCCACACTTATATTTTTTTATGCTTCTTTATCACCGGACTTCCCGTGGCTTGGGCGCAGGCACCTGAGATGCAGCGGATTCTTGATTTGCGTGGGCAATGGAAGTTTAAAATCGGAGACAATATGGAATGGATTTCCCCCGACCTGAAAGACCAGAGCTGGGAGGAGATTAGTGTACCTTCCGAGTGGGAGGCCCAGGGCTACCACGGATACGACGGATACGCCTGGTATCGAAAAACTTTTGACGGCACTAAAACCGCCCGATTCAATAACCTGTATCTTAACCTCGGATACATTGACGACGTAGACCAGGTATATATTAACGGTCATTTGGTGGGTTTTTCGGGCACCTTCCCGCCCCGGTTCAGCACGGCGTATAATGGCCGCCGCTGGTATTTCGTGCCCAAAGAAATACTTAACCCCTATGGCCCCAATTTAATTGCCGTGCGGGTATTCGACACCATCCATGGAGGCGGCATAGTTTCGGGAGACGTAGGCCTTTTTGCCTCGTGGTCCGTATGGGACGACGGCCTCCTGCTCGAAGGGGTCTGGAACTTCGCCGAGGGCTACCACACCGAGTGGAAAAAGCCAGATTACAAAGACGACGATTGGGGCGTAATAATGGTGCCTGGCTTTTGGCGAAGCCTGGGAAAAAAAAGCTGGCAAAGTATAGCGTGGTACCGCAAAGAATTCCGCCTGCCTGCGCGTCTGGAAAACAAAGAGCTCATACTTTTAATGGGCAGAATAGACGACTTCGATAAGGTTTACCTCAACGGCAACCTTATTGGTGCCACCAACGACAACCGGCCTTTCGGTTCTTCACAGTCGTACCAGGAGTTAAGAATATACCCCATTGCCACGGAGTTTTTAAACAAGACAGGTAAAAACGTGCTTTCTGTAGAGGTAACCGACATGGGAGGCAATGCCGGAATATACGAGGGCCCCATTGGCATCTTTCCCGCTGAGGTTGTGAGGCAGTACTTCAGGTCGTTTTAATAGGGGGTCTGTCAAAAGTACCTGGAAACCCGGGCCATGGAACGCTCACCATTTGTTTCCATATTTTTAAACGGCTTGATGGTATACCTGAAAGCAACAAAAGCTGCATAGCTGTACAGCCGGTTGCTAATACCCGCCTCTACCGCTATACGGCTTGTGGGGTGAAGGCTGGTGGCCAGCGACGGAGCAAAGGTAAATTTGGTGTGGTTGGTGCTGCCTGCCCGCATTTGAAAATGGAAATTAACCAGCCGGAAATGAGTAAGAGGAATGGATGTGAACAGTCCGTAGAAGTATTTTTCGGAAAATTGACCTGCTTCCGGCTTGGCCAGCCCGGTTTGGCCTGTGTAGAACCCGCCTACTTGTATTCCGTCGCTCAGCACATACTGAAGAGACACCCCGCTGAGGAGACCGGCTGCAGACTTTTCCGAAACTTGCCTGGCAATTATTCCCTGTGAAAAAGATGCTGTGCTACAAAGCAGAGAAACCGCGGATAGGAAGAAGAGCTTTTTCATAAAATTCCATAGTTAAGTTAATCTGGCTGACCAGTAAACCTGCAATAAGCTGATGAGCAGTGCTTTACTTACTACTAAGTTACTAAATCTATGTAAATGTAGAGCGCCCGGTGATCACATAATGTACGGTTTCGGCACAAACCTTACCCGAATAGCTTTTTCTCGGGTATTAGATATTTTCCCAAATAATACTGGCCGCAAGCAACCCGTAGCCTGCTTGTGCGTTGATGCTCTTTAAAAATTAACGCACTATCAATGAAAATTGAGCACCTCGCTTTGTGGACGGATAAGCTGGAAGAGCTGAAGCATTTTTACACAAAATATTTTGGCGCTACGGCCGGGGAGCGATATCACAACCCTACTAAAAAATTTACTTCTTATTTTCTGTCGTTCGAAAACGGCCCCAGACTTGAAATAATGCACAGGCCTGAGGTAGACGGAGCGCATGCGGGGGACTACCGAAAAGGCCTGATCCACTTCGCTATGGCTGTGGGCTCGCCGGCCAAAGTAGATGAACTCACTGCGCTGTTGCGCGCCGATGGGTATACAATTGCCGGAGAACCACGGCTTACAGGCGACGGCTATTATGAAAGTGTGGTTGTGGACCCCGACGGCAACCTGGTTGAGATAACCGTATAGACAAGAGCCTGTGGGTGGGGAAAATATTACACAATGTCATAAACATTACGTGGTTGTGAGGACTTTGACGGCCGGGGGCTGCAACCAAATAATCAGAGATAATCGGGAAAATGCTTTTCCAAAACCTCCTGAAGCTTGGGTTTGGTGAGTGGTTTTATTTGGTAGTCGGCCACCATTACAAGGCCGGCAGCCCGCTCCATATCTTCAGCATTGGTGGAGGAGGTAAGCATTACCACTACCACCCGGCCATGGAGCTGCAAATCGAGCTTGTTGTATTCTTCAAGAAACTCCCAGCCCGTCATGATCGGCATATTTACATCCAGGAAAATCAGCTCGGGAACCACTTCCTTTCTTTTAATGCTGTTGAGCGCTTCTACAGCTGTTTCCTTTATTACCACGTTTTCAGCACAATCAGCTTTGGTTATAATCCGCTGGTGAAAAAAATTATCATTCGGATTATCATCTATCAGCATCACACATTTCAGCTTTTTGTTCATTTGCCCAATAGTTTTGAATAAATACAACGCATTTGCAACAGCACACAGCTGCGGCAACAATCGAAAGGTTTATTGATTAATTCAGAAGGTCTGCGACCTGAAAGCAGGCCAGTTAGACAAAGAGCAGTTAAACGTACTGTCCGGCTTACCCGGGTGGGCAGCATAATATCTGGTTTCCATAGCAATTTGGTTAAGCTTCTATAGCAGGTAATTAACAATAAAGGTAGCTAACTTTTTATTTTGAGTCGACTTTGTAAGAAAGAAATCACCTGAAGACCTCCAGCGCGGCTCTACGGCATGTTTTTTTCACCTTCAGTGATTATTTGTAAGTATTCAGGCGTGTGTTTAAAAACAATCAATTGACTGAAACCACGCCTACTTCTTCCTTCACTTTAAGCTTTCCATGCATAATGGTAAAAGCCCACTTCTTTTTCGAAACCTGCGCGGTTATACAGCCGCTGTGCAGTTAGGTTATCCTCCTGGGTTTCGAGCTGCAAGCCCTTCGCGCCACTTGCCCGAGCCCAGCCCTTGGCTGCATCTATCAGCATTTCGCCCACTCCCTGTCCGCGAAAAGCGGGTGCAACAAATAGATCATTGAGCAGCCATTGTCTCTGCATACTCACCGAACTAAACAACGGGTAGAGTTGGGTGAATCCCGCTACATGCCCTTCGTGCACAGCCATAAAGATTACGCTCTCCCTGTTCAAAAGTCTTTCCTCCAAAAAAGCAGTGGCACCAGCCAAATCTGTCGGCTGTTTATAGAATTGCCTGTAGGCGTCGAACAGCACGGCGAGCTGCGAAAGGTCGTTCAAAGTAGCTTTTCTTACTTCCATGTCGTTTAATTAAGTGTAAGATCCATTTCAATTACCCGGCTACCGACTTCGGCTTGTTTCCATAGGTCTTTAACCTATACCCCCTGTTGACGAGGAAAATACCCGTTACAGTAATGAGAAAGGCCAGCACAATCAGCATGTTTAGCTTTTCGTTGAGCAACCACCAACCAAGTAACACCGCCACCAGGGGGTTTACATATGCGTAAATTGAAGCCAAACCTACCGGCAGGTGCTGCAGTGCATACAGATAGCACACAAACGCCCCCAGCGAGCCGAATACGATCGCATACAACAATGCGCTCATTCCCTGCCAGTCTACAGTAGCAAAGCGAGTGTAGTCGTCGAACGCAAAGCTGAACAGCCAAATGCCGACGCCACCAAAAAAAAGCTGAAACCCCGCGTTCATGAGTGGGCTTTGTGCTGCACCCATCCGCTTAATAACCACACTACCAAGCGACCAGCCCGATACGGCAATAAAAGTGAACAAAATGCCGAGGCGGTAATCCGGATTCACCAGGTCGGTTATATGCTCACGAAAAACGAGCAGCAGCCCCGCTACGCCAAAAGCCAGCCCCGAGTAAATAAGGGCGTTTGGTTTCTCTTCAGCTCTTGACGAAAGGTTGATGATGACAACAAATACCGGCATCATAGCGCAAATTAATGCCGCCAACCCGCTGGGGATGTACATTTCGGCCCATCCTACAAGGCCATTGCCGATGGTGATCATTAAAAAGCCAAGGATTGCCTGTCTTTTCAAATACTGCCAGCTTATTGCTCCTTTTCTCCCACTAAGCCACACGTACAATAGCAGTATGCCGCCGGCGGTCACCTGCCTGATGGCCGAAAAAGCAAACGCCGGAAATTGCGCCACGCCCACCCGCATGGCTAGGTAGGTGGTGCCCCACACAATACAAATAAAAGTAAGCGCCAGATAAGCTTTGGTCTGAGTTTTCATGCCGGGAATAAAATCGGCAGCGAGATACGAAGAAATGATGAATATAAGCCAGGGGCACAGGCCTTTACCTCAATTTTTTTTAATGGTAACTCCAAATTGCTTTCATCTGCTGCTTACTTGGACGATATGAAAAAGCCTGTCTGCGGAACCAAAAAAAGCCGATCTGACTTTTACCTGTTCGGCCCAATTAGACAAAAACACTTTCATTTGTGCCTAATTTTGCTTAATCTGAGAACTATTTCCGTTTTCAACCATAGCTACTTCTTATTAACCCCAAGCCAACCCAGCTTTATGAAAAAAGTCGATAGTGCGAAAACTTCCACACTTAAGGAAGAGGTATTTATTGACCCCGAGCTTTATAAAATGCTTTTGCGGGTCAAAAACGGTGACTTTTCAGTTCGCTTTCCTGTAGACAAAACCGGCCTGGCAGGAAAATTCTGCGATACCCTCAACGGAATTATCGAAATGAATGAACACCTCGTTTCTGAAATCACTCAGGCGCGTGATATGATCGGAAAGAAAGGAAAGTTCACCAAAAGAATTGAAATGCCCGGGGCCAGAGGCTCGTGGCATGTTTGTGCGGAGTCGGTGAACAATCTTATTACTGACCTGGTACAGCCCACCACTCAGATTGCAAACGTAATCAGCTCAGTAGCAAAGGGAAACCTCTCCGAGGAAATGCCCCTTACCATAGAAGGCCAGCCACTGAAGGGTGAGTTCCTCAGAATAGCCCGCGACGTAAACGCCATGGTGAAGCAGCTTAATCTCTTCTCGTGGGAGGTGACCCGGGTAGCGAGGGAAGTAGGTACCGAAGGTAAATTGGGCGGCCAGGCAAAGGTAAAAGGCGTTGCCGGTGTGTGGAAAGACCTCACCGACAGCGTAAACCAAATGGCCAGCAACCTCACCGCGCAAATGCGAAGCATCGCCAACGTAACCATCGCGGTGGCACGTGGCGACTTGTCCAAAAAAATTACCGTAGATGTAAAGGGCGAAATAGCCGAGTTGAAAGACGCCATTAACACGATGGTGGATCAGCTGAACTCATTTGCCTCCGAGGTAACAAGGGTGGCCAAAGAAGTGGGCTCGGAAGGAAAGCTCGGCGGCCAGGCAAACGTGCGTGGTGTGGCCGGTGTGTGGAAAGCGCTTACCGACAGTGTGAACCAGATGGCCAGCAACCTTACCGGCCAGGTGCGAAACATTGCCGAAGTAACCACAGCCGTGGCCAAAGGCGACCTTTCCCGCAAAATTACGGTGGATGTGAAAGGCGAGATCCTCGAATTGAAAAACACCATCAACACCATGGTGGATCAGCTGAACGCTTTTGGATTTGAGGTAACAAGGGTGGCGAGGGAGGTAGGCTCCGAAGGTAAGCTCGGCGGCCAGGCCAACGTGCCCGGTGTAGCGGGTACCTGGAAGGACCTGACAGACTCGGTAAACCAAATGGCCAGCAACCTTACCGGCCAGGTGCGGAACATTGCCGAAGTAACAACCGCGGTGGCCAAGGGTGACCTTTCCCGGAAGATCACGGTGAACGTGCGGGGCGAGATAGCCGAGCTGAAGGAAACCATTAATACCATGGTGGACCAGCTCAACTCATTTGGCTCGGAAGTAACCAGGGTGGCGCGGGAAGTGGGTTCCGAAGGAAAACTTGGTGGCCAGGCCAACGTGCCCGGTGTAGCCGGTACATGGAAGGATTTGACAGACTCTGTAAACCAGATGGCCAGTAACCTTACCGGCCAGGTACGAAATATCGCCGAGGTAACCACGGCTGTGGCAAATGGTGACCTTTCGCGCAAAATTACGGTAAACGTAAAAGGAGAAATTGCCGAATTAAAGAACACCATCAATACCATGGTGGATCAGCTCAACTCATTTGCATCCGAGGTAACCAGGGTGGCGCTTGAAGTGGGCACAGAAGGTATGCTAGGTGGCCAGGCCAACGTAAAAGGCGTGGGCGGCGTATGGAAAGAACTTACCGACTCTGTAAACCAGATGGGTGGCAACCTTACCTCGCAGGTGCGTAACATTGCCGAGGTAACAACCGCCGTGGCCAAGGGCGACCTTTCTCGCAAAATTACGGTGGGCGTGAAGGGAGAAATTGCCGAATTGAAGGATACGATCAACACCATGGTGGACCAGCTCAACTCCTTTGGCTCGGAAGTAACGAGGGTGGCCAGAGAGGTGGGCTCGGAAGGAAAGCTCGGCGGACAGGCCAACGTGCCCGGTGTAGCAGGCACCTGGAAAGACCTTACTGAAAGCGTAAACCAGATGGCGGGTAACCTTACCGGCCAGGTGCGAAACATTGCAGAAGTAACCACAGCGGTGGCCAAAGGTGACCTCTCCAAGAAGATCACCGTGGATGTAAAAGGCGAGATAGCCGAACTAAAGAACACCATCAACACTATGGTGGATCAGCTCAACTCTTTCGGTTCGGAAGTAACAAGGGTAGCCCGTGAGGTAGGCTCGGAAGGAAAGCTCGGCGGACAGGCCGACGTACCCGGTGTGGCCGGTACATGGAAAGACTTAACTGACTCCGTGAACCAGATGGCGGGCAACCTTACCGACCAGGTGCGTAACATTGCCGAGGTAACTATATCGGTGGCCAAGGGCGACCTTTCGCGCAAAATTACGGTGGACGTAAAAGGCGAGATTGCCGAGCTGAAGGACACGATCAACACGATGGTGGACCAGCTGCGGGCCTTTGCATCGGAAGTAACGAGGGTGGCAAGGGAAGTAGGTACCGACGGTAAGCTGGGTGGCCAGGCCAACGTACCCGACGTAGCCGGTACATGGAAAGACTTGACCGACTCAGTAAACCAAATGGCGGGTAACCTTACCGCACAGGTGCGAAATATTGCTGAAGTGGCTGTGGCCGTGGCAAATGGTGACTTATCCCGTAAAATTACGGTGGACGTACGTGGGGAGATTCTCCAGCTGAAGGAAACGCTCAACACCATGGTGGATCAGCTGCGGGCCTTTGCCTCAGAAGTAACAAGGGTGGCACGGGAAGTAGGTACCGACGGTAAGCTCGGTGGCCAGGCGTTTGTGCCCGGTGTAGCAGGTACATGGAAAGACTTAACAGACTCCGTAAACCAAATGACAGGTAACCTTACCTCGCAGGTGCGTAACATCGCTGAGGTAACAAAAGCGGTAGCGAGTGGTGACCTTTCAAAAACGGTGTCGATCGACGTAAAAGGCGAGATCCTCGACCTTAAGAACACCATCAATACCATGGTGGACCAGCTCAACTCCTTTGCCTATGAGGTAACGAGGGTGGCACGTGAGGTAGGTACCGAAGGAAAACTGGGTGGCCAGGCCAATGTACGTGGTGTGGCCGGTACGTGGAAAGACCTTACCGACAGCGTAAACATGATGGCATCGAACCTTACCAACCAGGTGCGGGGTATTGCCAAGGTGGTAACGTCGGTGGCGAAAGGTAACCTGAAACAGAAGCTTGGCATTGATGCAAAGGGCGAAGTGGCCTTGCTTACCGATACGATTAACGAAATGATCGACACACTGGCGGTATTTGCCGACCAGGTAACCACGGTGGCACGTGAGGTAGGTGCCGAAGGAAAGCTGGGTGGACAGGCCAACGTGCCGGGTGCTTCCGGTATCTGGAAAGACCTCACCCAGAACGTAAACCAGCTGGCAGCTAATCTTACCACGCAGGTGCGTGCGATTGCCGACGTGGCTTCGGCGGTAACAAAAGGTGATCTGAGTGGCACTATCAACGTGCAAGCCAAGGGCGAGGTGGAAGCACTCAAGGACACCATTAACCAGATGATCGCCAACCTGAAGGCAACCACTACAAGAAACAGAGAGCAAGACTGGCTGAAATCGAACCTTGCTAAATTTACGCAGATGCTCCAGGGCCAGAAAGAGCTCCATTCCGTATCGATGCAGATACTCTCCGAACTGGCCCGCGTGGTATCGGTGCAGCACGGCGTATTCTACCGGCTCGACAACTCCGACGTGAAACCCAAGCTGAAGTTGCTGGCTTCCTACGCAGTTAGCAAAAAGGAGAATCTCTCTTATGAGTATGAATTGGGAGAAGCGCTTATTGGCCAGTGTGCCCTTGAAAAAGAGCGGATACTGCTGACCAACGTGCCGTCTGATTACATCCAGATAAGCTCCGGGTTGGGCAGCGCCCCGCCACTTAACATTATCGTGCTGCCAGTGCTTTTCGAGGGCGAAATTAAGGCGGTGATAGAACTTTCATCGTTCGACGAGTTCAACGAAACCCACATGTACCTGCTCGAGCAGCTAACTGTTAGTATTGGTATAGTATTGAACACCATCGAATCCAATACCCGTACGGAGGAGCTCCTTCAGCAGTCGCAAAAGCTCGCCAGTGAATTGAAGAGCCAGCAGGAAGAACTTCGCCTGACCAACGAAGAACTGGAAGAAAAAGCCAGGCTTCTGGCTAAGCAGAAGGACGAAGTGGAGCTTAAAAACCAGGAAATTGAATTCGCTAAAAAGTCGCTGGAAGAAAAAGCCGCTCAGCTTACCATTACTTCGCAGTATAAGTCGGAGTTCCTTGCCAATATGTCGCACGAGTTGCGCACACCGCTCAACAGTTTGCTTATCCTTTCGCAGCAGCTGATCGAGAACAAGGAAGGAAACCTGACCGACAAGCAGGTAAGCTACAGTAAAACGATCCACTCATGCGGAACCGACCTGATCAACCTGATTAACGACATTTTGGATCTCTCCAAAATTGAGTCGGGTGTGGTTACTATCGATACCGCCCACATGTTCTTTAATCAGATCATAGAGTACATCGAAACCACCTTCAGGCACATGGCCGAGTACAAGAAGCTCAATTTTTCCATCGAGCTCGACGAAAAGCTGCCTGAGTTTGTTGAAACGGATGTGCACCGTTTGAAGCAAATTCTCAAGAACCTGCTTTCGAACGCCTTCAAGTTTACCGAAAAGGGCAGCATCAAACTGAAGATATACCTTGCCGAGCAACTGTATGGCAAACCGCTGAGCCCCTCACAGTACTATGTAGCTTTCGAGATTGTAGATACCGGCCTGGGCATCTCCAAAGACAAGCAGCGTATTATCTTCGAGGCATTTCAGCAGGCGGAAGGCTCTACCAGTAGAAAATACGGCGGAACCGGCCTGGGCTTGTCTATCAGCCGCGGTCTTGCAAACCTGCTTGGCGGCTTTATCGACCTTGAAAGTGAGCTGCACAAGGGTAGCACCTTCACGTTGTACCTGCCGCTGAAAGCCGACTCATACAACTATAGTGCACCCGCCAGCGACAATGCCAGTGGAAATGGCCGTTACCAGCCTGCGCTTGAGCAGGAAACAGCAACGGTGGTTGCCGAAAACCCGGTGAAGGAGAAAAAGGCGATAAAAATTAAAGACGATAGGGACCATATAAAGAAAGGTGACCAAACGATATTGATTGTGGAAGACGACGGACAACTGGCTGAGGTGCTTATTGGTAAAATAAGAGAACGCCGGTTTAAAGTGGTGGCTACAACCAAGTCCGACGAAGTAACCGATCTTACCCTGAGGTATAAGCCAAGTGCAATTGTGCTGGACTTTAACCTGAGTGATCTGAGCGGATGGAAAACGCTTAACCTCCTGAAGAATAACCTCTACACCAGGCACGTGCCTATTGGCATTATCTCGCTTGAAGACGAAACGCAGCTAAACCTGACCCGTAGCGGCCCAAATTTCCTTGCGGAGTCAACTGAGGGAGAGCATCTCGATAAGATGCTGGATGAGCTGATTAAATATGTGAAACGGAAGCACAAGAAGCTTTTGGTGGTAGAAGACAATATCACCGACGTGAAACGGTTAAAAGATTATACGAACTTCAGTGCCATTAAAACCACCTTTGCTAAAAACGGCAAAGAAGCGATCCAGCATATTAATAAAGGAGACTTCGATGCCATTATTTTGGACCTGATGCTGCCTGATATGACGGGATTCGAAATAGCCGAACGCATTGACACTTCGAAGGTGGCCGACACACCATTCATAGTGTATACCTCCAAAGACCTGACGGAAGATGAAGAGAAGCGGCTGAACAAGGTTACCAAAACGATCATTGCCAAAGATCATAAGTCGATTGAGCACTTAATGGATCAGATTATTCTCAATCTCCATATTCCACATGATGTAATTCCGGAAGAAAAGCGGAAAATCATTGAGAACTTCAATGACTCCGACAAACTGCTGAAGAATAGGAAAATATTGATTGTAGATGACGATATCCGTAATATTTTTGCCTTGACAACTATTTTTGAAAAGTACGAGGCGAACATTTATTCTGCAGAAGGTGGCAAGGAGGCTCTTAATATACTTGACAAGCACAAAGACATTGAGATTGTGCTGATGGATATTATGATGCCTGAAATGGATGGCTATGAAACCATGCAGAAAATAAGGAAAAAGAAAGAATTTGCGAAGCTGCCTATTATAGCGGTAACAGCGAAAGCGATGCGGGGCGACAGGGAAAAATGTATAGAAGCGGGCGCTTCTGATTACATAATGAAGCCCATAGACACCACAGAGCTTATCTCGCTGATCAAACTTTGGTTATAACTACAAAAACGTGAGAATAGATAACATTCCGGTAAAGATCCTGATTGTTGATGACAGGGAGGATAATCATATGTCGCTGGAAACGATCTGGGCCGACGAGGATTATACTTTTGTGCATGCACTTTCGGGAAAAGAGGCATTACGCATTCTTCTGAACGATACCGATTTCACTCTCATTCTCATGGACGTAATGATGCCCGAAATGGATGGGTTTGAAACTGCGTCGTACATAGCCCGGCGAAGCAAGTTGAAAGACATTCCCATCCTTTTTCTCACAGCACGTGGTACAGAAGGCCAAATATTCAAGGCCTTTAACGTGGGTGCGGTTGACTATATCAGCAAGCCGGTGATTCCTGAGCTCTTGAGAGCAAAGGTGAATGTTTTCATAGAACTGAGCCATAAAAATCAGATACTGGAAAATCAAAAACAGAAGCTGAAAGCCGCCAACACCGCACTTGAGATAGAAATAAAAGAGAAGAAAGCTTCTGAGAAGAAGGTAAAGGCACTCAACCAGCAGCTAAGTAAGAAGCTGAAAGAACTTGAGGCGCTGGATGCTTTCACCTACTCTGTTGCCCACGACCTGCGGAATCCACTAACCAATATCTCGATAATTACGCAGGTACTGCAGGCAAACGAAACCATTACCCAGGACAAGCAAGCCACGGAATTGATAGAAAAGGTTGAAAACCAGGTTACGAAGCTGAATAACCTGATAAACGACCTGCTGCTCTTTTCTCACCAGGAAGATGAATTGGCAAAAGAAGAGGTTGACATGAACAAGGTGGTAATGGAGGTAGTGGAAGACATGAAGATTACCTACCGCTTGAACGGGCAGTACAATATAGTGGTGGACAAGCTGCCCGATGTAAAATGCAACCCCACGCTTATAAAACAGGTGTGGAGCAACCTGATTTCCAACGCCATCAAATACTCACGTGAAAAGGAAAAACCTTCTGTTAAAATTGAAGTGTCGCTGAACGAGCCCTACCCGGTGTTTTCGATTAGCGACAACGGCATAGGGTTCGACCCGAAAGATGCCGATAAGCTCTTCAAGGTTTTTAAACGACTCGATTCCGCCAAAAAATTTGAAGGATCCGGTGTGGGCCTTGCCATCGTGAAAAGAATAATTGATAAGCATGGAGGCAGCATTTGGGCTAAATCTACGCCTGGCCAGGGCACTACGTTTTCATTTTATATTTAGTCGCACGCCGCGCCTATTTTTGACTGGCCCGACCACCAAATGCAGCAAGAATCAGATTGAGGCAGACGGGCAGGCGGGCTAGTTTTGGAAGAAATTATCTTCCGAAATGCACGAAGCGCAAATTCACTACCCCCAGGTTTCCGGCTGGGAAAAAGCGTTGACAGAAATTCGAGAGCAGGGGTTCGCCCACATTCAGGCGGTGCTGCCCACTAGCACTTGCGACGAAATAGCCGGCTATTACACCAACGATTCGCTTTTCAGAAAAACGATTGACATGGCCAGGTACAGGTTTGGCAAAGGCCAGTACAAATACCTGAAGTACCCACTTCCACCGGTGGTTCAGTCGCTGCGTGCCTCACTTTACGAAAAGCTGGCTCCTGCGGCCAACAATTGGGCCAACGCGCTGCATCTAGGCGTGGCGTTTCCACCGTCGCATGTGGAGTTTATCGAAAACTGCGGTAGCAAAGGGCAGCTGCGTCCCACTCCATTGCTGCTCACCTACCGGGAGGGAGATTATAACACGCTTCATCAGGATTTGTACGGCGACATCTACTTCCCGTTTCAGGCGGTGTTTTTCCTGAAGCATCCTGGCAACGACTACGCCGGTGGAGAGTTTCTGATGGTGGAGCAACGGCCAAGGGCGCAATCGCGGGGTTATTGCCTGACGCCGGAAAAGGGCGACCTTATCATTTTTGCTACCAACCAGCGGCCGGTAGCAGGCAGTCGGGGCTACTACCGTGTTCAAATGAGGCATGGCGTGAGTACCGTGCATTGGGGCCATCGGATGACGCTCGGAATACCCTTTCACGATGCCTTATAACCATCTGACATTAGGCCCCACACCATTCGCACGACTGCGGCGATTGCACTACCTCGTAAACTCAGGGCAGGTTACTGTTGGCGGCAATGCCCCGGCCAAGATCTATGGCACGCTCCACTGCAAGTCGGGCAAGCGGCTTAAACCAGCAAACCGGGTGTTTTTTGCAAATGAAAATGAAGCTTTGCTACGCGGCTTCAGGCCCTGTGGAAATTGCATGAAAGAAGCCTACAGCCAATGGAAAGCCGGCCTGTACCTGCCTCAACTTAGCGACCGCCAGATATAAAACACAATATATGCCTGCCAGCCTGGAAAATTTAAGAAAAAAGCCTCCAGTTCGGCACGCAACGGCTTAACGCTCAGCTGTTTTAGGTTTTTGTAGCCATTGAGCAGGCCAGCATCGGTGTAGGTAATGGCATCCATCCGGCGCAGGCATTTCATAGCTACGTAATTGGCGGTCCACTCCCCTATGCCCTTTATTGAAGTAAGATGTTTAATAATTTCCGACGTATCTTTTAGCGCCAGAAGCTGTTCTTTGCTTATCGCATTATCCACAAACGCCTGCGAAATTATCCGCAGGTAGTTGGCCTTTTGCTCGGAAAACTGCATTTGCTTCAGATCGGCAACAGACAGCGAAAGTACCTGTTCCGGTTTGGGAAACGCATGATAAATACAGCCGCCGTGGGAGAGAGAATTACCCACAGCCTCCACCAGGTTTCTTTTAAGTTTGTAAGCAAACTTCAGATTAATTTGTTGGCCAATTATGCTCCAGCAGAGCGCTTCAAACAGGTCGGGTATAGAAATCAACCTCAGGCCCCAGTAGCGCTCAATCAACTCACGCAAAGCCGGGTCGCTTTCGGCAAGCTGCCTTACCGGGCTGATGTCTCTGCGCATGTCCAACCATTCACCAATGTGCCCGACTACCTCATTGTCGCCGGTCTTGCGGTTGTCGCCGTTCAGTACCTCCACATTAAGGACTGATCCGCCGCTGGCGATACGTAAAAGCAACGGCTCCCCGTTAATGTGCAGCAGTTTGGTAACGGAGGTGGCATCCACCTGATGCAGGCAGTCGTCGAAGCTTCTGTCGAGAAACCACAGGCATTCTTTGAAGCTGAAGTTGGCCGGAACGGCTACCTGTAAACTATGCGGCATGCACCTCCTCCATTGTGCGGCACTTTTCCCACGCAATGAGGCTGACTTTGCGGTCGTTGCCCCAATGGTATCCGCCCAAGCCGCCGTCTCTGCGTATTACCCTGTGGCAGGGTATAAGCACTGCAACGGGATTGCTGCCAATGGCTGTACCAACGGCCCTTGTAGCCTTCGGATGCCCTATAAAATCGGCTATCTCCTGGTAGGTGGACAGTCTGCCTTCCGGAATTCTTAAAAGCGCCTCCCATACCTTTATCTGAAAGGGAGTACCTTTTAAATTGAGGCGCAAAGTAGCTTCGGCAGGGCCAGATGTGTAAAATATTTGTTTGACATACTGCTCGTTCCTGTCCTTTTTGAAAGTGAGCGATGCCAGCGGCCACTCAGCAGCCAATAGCGCCAGTCCATCCTCTTCCTGCTCCACAAATTCCAGCTTGCAGATACCGATTTCAGTAGAAGCAACTACCACTTTCCCGAACGGCGTTTCGTGAAAGCTGTACTGAATTTGCAGATCCTCGCCCATGCTTTTATAGCTGCCGGGCGTCATCGCCTCTACTGTCACAAACAGGTCGTGCAGCCTGCTGGCACCGGAAAAACCAGCTTCATAAGCTATTTCACTTAATGGAACATCAGCTGTTTTCATCAATTCCTTCGAAAAATTAAGGCTGAGAAACTGTTGAAATTTTTTGGGACTAACCCCGGCCCATTGTGTAAACATTCGCTGAAAATGAAACGGACTCAGGTACACAGCCTCGGCCACGTCTTCCAGCCTCGGCTGCTGCCTGAAATTTTCGCGGATGTATTCAATGGCTTTTGCAATACGTTGATAATCATTCATGGCATTGAAAATTTATAACAAAAAAACTTCAAAGCCGAGCAATTGAAAACCTGATTCTTGCTGAACTCCGGATTTCGGGGTTTCTGATCCGTAAATTTCTTGTTGCCCTAAACCATTTAGCTGCGGGGCTACCTGTGTGGCATCCCTACGGGATTGGATATGAAACACATGCGGATCCTCCGGGGCTACCCATGTGGCATCCCTTCGGGTTTGGATATGAAACACATGCGGATCCTACGAGGCTACCCATGTGGCATCCCTACGGGATTGGATATAAAACACCTGCCGCCCCTATCAGAGCAACCGGGGCGTATGGCACCGGTGCTTTAATTCCTCAGCGCGTTAACAGGATTTTGGCGTGCAGCACTTAACGATTTGTACCCTACCGTTAGTAGTGCTACCACCACCACGGTTATTCCCGTTGCAAGAAAGATGTTGAATGAAATGCCCGCATTATAAGCATACGTTGAGAGCCATTTACTCATGAGCCAATAAGCCAGGGGACTCGCTATCGCAAAGCCGGTAAGCACAAGCACCAGAAACTCCCTGGTAATCAGCAGCACGAGATGCCTGTCGGTAGCACCAAGCACTTTTCTCACCCCAAATTCCTTCACCCGCAACGACGTTGAGAAGCTGGCCAGGCCAAACAAGCCAAGGCACGCAATTACAATAGCAAGGCCGGCAGAAAGTGCAAACACCGAGCCTCTCTTTACGTCGTCTTTGTAGTATCGCTCCCATTGCTGGTCGAGAAAATTATACTCGATGGTGCCCTCAGGCGCGAACTTGCGATGAACAGCATCGGCGTGAGCGAGCACTTTGGCGGGGTCGCCGATTGTGCTTAATACAAAGTAATCGATGTAAGTAACGCCATTGTTCCAGGAACCGATTACCATTGGCCCGATCTCCTGGTAGAGCGATTCAAAATTGAAATCCTCCACTATCCCCTTTACCTGAAAAGTAAATTCGTCTTCGCCATATTTTACCCTCACCTTTTGGCCCACTATTGCCTCACCGCCCAGCATAGAGGCGGCTTTTTCATTGATCAATACCTGAAGAGAGTCGACCTGATCGTTGCCTGTAAATCCCTCTCCTGTTTTTAATGAAATATCGAATGTACTGAGTGCATCGGCATCAAACCCCATCATGCTCATCTCAACAGGCTCTTCGCCCGCGAGCTGCGTTACCGCCACCGTTTCTATATTTTTCCACTCACCCGGCACTCTGCTTACCGCTGCCACACTGCGCACATCAGAGTGAGCCAAAAATTCGCCCTTCATTGCCTTGAAGTTAGCTCGCACCTCCCGGTAATTGATGTCAATCACAAGTTTCCGCTCTTTTTCAAAACCCATGTCGCGGTTTTGCACGAACTCCATTTGCCTATACACCACCAGTGTTGCCACAATCATGATAATGGAAAGGGAGAACTGAAAAACCACCAGGACTTTGCGGGTGATAAGGTTGCCCACTTTATGAAAGGCATGGCCATGCAAAACCTCGCCCGGCTGATACGAAGAAATGATAAAGGCAGGCACAATACCTGAGATCAGCCCGGTAAACAATGATATAGCAAAAAGAAATGCGAGAATCTGTGGCTTCTCCACATACGGAATGCTAATGCTTCTTTCCGTCATTGAGTTGAACCATGGTAACATCAGCTCAATCAGGCACAGCGAGATAACCAAAGCGATTGTTGAAATAATAACCGACTCAATCAGAAACTGGGAAATGAGTTGTGATTTTGAAGCACCTACAACCTTTCTAATGCCTACTTCTCTCCTTCTGAAAATTGCCCGTGCTGTGGCAAGGTTAATATAATTGACAATGGCGATGACCAAAACGAACACAGCTATCAACCCAAAAATGACGATGTACTGCTGATTTCCCTTTGCATTTTGAGTGGGCGTATTAATGTCTACCGATTTCAAATGCACATCTTCGAGAGGTTGCAGTTCAAAATTGCGGGTCTCCCATTTCTCTCCGAGATTGGCTTTAAGGAGGCTCTCCTTTCCGGCCACCAGCGTAGCAGTGCCGGCATTTTCCTTCATTAGCACGTAGGCTCCACAATTACGGGTTTCCCAGGATGCGAAACGCTTCTGGGCATTTTCAGACCACATGCGAACGTCCGTCAGATAAACGAAATCGGGGCTGAAGCTTGAGGTACGGGGCATATCCTTATAAACGGCCGCTACCCTGCAATTGCCAAAGCTATTGGTAGATACAAGCTGATCTATGGGGTTGTCATTTCCGAAGTACCTTCGCGCGGCAGATTCGGACAACACAATATCGGCCCCGTTGCTGCCCACATCTCTGCTGAGGTCGCCCGCAACGAACGTATGGTCAAAAACGCTGAAGTACGATTTTTCTGTCACATAGTAGTTGCGCTCCAGAAATTTATTCTCGCCGATAGTATTAAGTGCACTTCCAATAAGAAAAACTCGTGCAACTTCCTCCACTTCAGGGAACTGCTGCTTTAGCGCGCCCGCCATCGCCCAATTGGTAAATATTGTTTTGCTCTCCGCCACATCCGACGAACCAGCATTTTCAACAATGCGGTAAATCCTGCCGGCTTTGGAGTTGTACATATTAAAGCTCTGCTCGTGGCGGATGTAGAATAGCAACAGCAGAAAAACACTCAGCCCGATGGCGAGGCCAAGCATATTGATAAGCGTATAGGCCTTATTGCGGAGGCTGTTGCGAAAAGCGGACTTCAAAAAGTTTCTAAACATTAGCGGAGGTGTTTGATTTTAGCATGGCTTTACAATCATTATTCCAAAATACAAACAACTCATAATCAATTATTTAAATGAATTTGATTTTAAATAGCGACGACCAAACGACCGCCAGCGGACGGTGGTGCTCAAAGCAGAGCAGTTTATTTAACTGAGGTTTTTCTTCTTATATCAGGCAGCAGCGCCGCAACCAGCCCCATCAGCGGTAAAAACGAGCACAGCCAAAATACATAACCAATGCTGGTGCGATCGGCCAGTTCTCCTAATATCGCCGACCCTACGCCAGCCGTGCCAAAAGCCAACCCAAAGAAAAGCCCGGCGATCATACCTACCTTACCCGGCACCAGCTCCTGTGCGAAAACGAGAATGGCCGAGAAGGCCGAAGACAATACGAGGCCGATAAGCACACTCAGCACGCCCGTCCAGAAGAGGCCTGCGTAAGGAAGCAGTAGCGTAAATGGGGCTGCACCAAGGATTGAAAACCAGATTACGTACTTTCTGCCAAACCTATCGCCCATAGGACCTCCAATAAAGGTACCTGCAGCCACGGCAAAAAGAAACAGGAATAGATACATTTGAGACACCTTTACCGACACTCCAAACTTTTCGATAAGGTAGAAAGTAAAATAGCTGGTGAGGCTCGTCATGTAGATGTATTTCGAAAAAATGAGCACAAGCAGGATTGCAATCGACCAGGCCACTTTTTTCGGAGGAAGAGGAGAGGAAACACCAGTTTTGATACGGGAAAAAACCTCCTGCCGCTTCCTCTTCAAGAGCTGAAGTTTGTACCATTTGCCCACATTGGCCAAAATTACAATCGCCAGCAAAGCGAGCAGGGAAAACCAAATCACGTGAAATTGGCCAAGCGGCACGATAATAAGCGCGGCAAGCAGGGGCCCAAGTGCGCTGCCGGCATTGCCACCAACCTGGAAGAGGCTCTGCGCCATTCCATGTTTGCCACCCGAAGCCACATGCGCCATCCGGCTGGCTTCAGGATGAAAAACCGCAGAACCCAGGCCTATCAGCGCCACGCAAACCAGGATCATACCGAAGCTGTTGGCCATAGAAAGAAGCAGCAGGCCGAGCAACGTAAAACCCATGCCCATAGAAAGTGAAAAAGGCTGCGGACGTTTATCGGTGATAGCACCGACAACGGGCTGCAGCAAAGACGCAGTCATCTGAAACGTGAGTGTGATAAGCCCGATCTGACCAAAGGTGAGCCGATAAGACTCCTTCACCATAGGATAAATGGAGGGTATCAGCGACTGCATGGTGTCGTTGAGCAGGTGGGAGAAGCTCAGCGCCACCAGGATAGAAAAACTTGTTTTTGAAACGTCGGACGATGGCCGGCTGGTTTCAACCGGGTTTGGCAAGGTAGTTTGAGATGTTGCAGACATAGCTAATCCACCATGTGAGTGGCTTCAGGGCCAAAATTAGCGACCGGAAACTATTTTGTTGTTGCCATAGGAAAAGAAAGTGCCGGGAGCCCCGGCACTTTGCTAGTAAACCAAACCTAATCAACCTGATACGCAAGGTAGTGCCGGCTCGGGCGTCGCCGCCAAATGCCGGGTTAGCTTACGCATTATCTTAATCTCACCTGCATCCGGCCAAGGTGGGCACCATTGCTGTACACCTCAATCTTGTAGATACCTTCTTTCAGTTTTTCTTTAGGGCTGAAAACCATCTCCACTCTTTGCACCAGCTCAAATTGGCCGGGATAAGTGCCTATGCTTGCCACCTGGTTTCCGTCCGATTCAAGCATGTGGTAAGATACGCTTCCGTCGCCTTTAGTAAACGTTTTGGCGTCGGGAGACACAACCTTGAACTCGAGCCCACCCAGACTGCTTTGCGGTACATCAAAGGTGAAGTTGATTTTTCTGGCTCTTTTCGAGTTCACGGTCAGCTTTTCATTTTTCTTCATTACCTGAACCAGGTTGTCGTCGGTCATGGCAGACAGCAAGCGTACATTGTTTTCCAGGCCTTTCTTTTCATTCTCGAGGTGAGCGATCATGGCATTTGCCAGGGTATTCTCATTTTTAAGCTTGCCATTTTCCTCTTTCAACCTGTACATGTCGTCGTTAAGCGAAGCTATCTGCGTCTCCAGGTTGTTTCTCAGGGTATTCAGCTGGGCGATCTGCGCTTTAAGATCCCTTATAGACGAGTTGTCTCTTTTGATCGCATTCAACTCAGCCTGCTTTTTATCAAGGGTGGCACTGGTTTCTGCCAAAATTTTGTCCAGGTCCGAGTTTTTACCCTGAAGAGAGGCAATTTCTTTCCTGAACTTATCGATCTCTTTCTGGAGCTGCAGTTTTTCAGAAAGGAGCGACTCAGACTTCAGTTTTTCGTCATTGAGATCGGCGGTTACCTGCTTACTTACGGTAATGTAGCGGCCTGCTACAAAAAGGCTTACAAAGAGGCATACTGTAATTACAATAGCCAGGATTCTGATTTTTGAATTCGATTCGCTCATACAAATAAAAGTTTACACTGCAATTGTACGGCGGGTATCTAAAGCGGTAATTAGTGCAGGATTAAAACGGAATTAAAAGATCGGGGACGAGAAGACAACGGGATTCCGCCAGCTCAGCGTTACCTGCTCATTAGCAGCATTGCAGATGATTTTACTCCCCACTGGGGCTGCTGAAAACCGTGGGAAGGCTTAACCTAAAAGTGCTGCCTGCGTCTTTGTTTGGACTCAGCAGAATGCTTCCCTTATGGAGCCTTACAATTCGCTCAACCAACGACAGGCCGATGCCGTGGCCTTTGATGTTCTGAACATTCCGCCCCCTGTGAAAAGGCTGGAAAATTAACTTACTGTCTTCCTCGCTAATGCCGATGCCTTTGTCGGACACCTCTATCACAAGCTCGCCGCTAATGAACGACACATTTACCCATGCCTCGGGTGGCGTGGAATACTTGCACGCATTGTCCATGAGGTTTAGCACTGCAGTTTTTATTAGCTGCTCGTTGCCCACCACCGTCAGTTGATCCTCCTCCAGGTTCTCGCTGAAAAAGATGTTGATCCGGTAAGCCTCGTTTCTTTTGCGCAGTTCGCTGGCGCTTTGCCATAGCAGCTCGTCAACCCGCACCTTTTCAAAACCACCCTGTATGTTTTCAGCACTCGCCTGTGCCAGCAACAGCAGCCGGTTCGAGAGGTAGTTCAGGTTTTTGATGTCGTCGAGCACCGATTGCAGGGTTTGTTTGTACTCGTCGGCTGTCCGGGGCTTTATAAGGGTAACCTCCAGCTGGCCTGTGATGGCCGTAAGTGGCGTCCGCAGCTCGTGCGACGCATTCGCGATAAAGTTTTTCTGAAGTTTAAAAGCCGCCTCAAGCCTGCCGAGCATATTATTAAATGTATGCGCCAGCTGTGCTATCTCATCTATTTTGTTGCCGTCATCCACCCGGGCGCTCAAGTTATTAATCTCGATGCTGTCTACCTGTGTTATTACTTTCGAAATAGGCTTAAGCACCCGGCTGGCAAAAATCCTTCCCGAGATAAAGGTGAAGAGCATTCCCGCGCCGAAAACAATAAAAAGTACCTTGCCCAGGTTGTTGAGCTTTCTTACACCGTAAATATCCGTAGCGCCTGCCACCACCACTACTCTCTCGTAATTGTCGGCAAACAAAAATCCGAGAAATTCCTGCTGATCGCTCCGGAACCGGACCGACTCCTGCAACCTGATCTTATTGAGCAAGGCGGGCGTTATCGCTGCCGTTTCAGTTGGCCCCGACCCCGAACTAAACATCACCTCATTCTGATAATCAAAAATTATGATTTGCTCGTTAGGCAGACTGATTGGGTTATTCTCCTCTATTTTTGTAAGGAGTTCGATATCTACCTCATCTACTTCGATCAGAAGCTTTGCTACGTTTCTGGCTTTGTTCTCTATTCGTTCGTAAAACTCCTCCCTGCGGTACTGTGCCGACAGGTAGTAGATGGCCACAGAAGAAATACCCAGGATGACAGCTACAATGAGCAGAAAAAGGAGCGTAAGCTTATCACGTATTTGCATTAGTTCTTCTCCAGTATATAGCCCATGCCTATCCGGGTGTGGATCAGTTTGTTTTCAAAATCTTTATCGATTTTCTTTCTGAGAATATTTATATATACCTCCACCACGTTGGTGCCTGTGTCGAAATTGATATCCCATACCTTTTCCGAAATGTCCATCCGCGACAAAACCCTGCCTCTGTTGCGCATGAGGTACTCCAGCAAAGCAAATTCTTTGGCCGTTAAATCTATTTGTTTTTCACCACGTTGAGCAATTTTCTTGTCGAGATCGAGCGTAAGGTCGGCCACCCTCAGCAAATTGGTCGAAGTTTCTTCTCGTCTGGCTCTCCTGGTGAGCGCTCGTATGCGCATCAGCAACTCTCTGAATTCGAAGGGTTTTACCAGATAGTCGTCTGCTCCGGCCTCAAACCCGTTTACCTTGTCTTCGGTGGTACCTAAGGCCGTTAGCATAAGTACAGGAAGGCCCGGCTTGTCATTTTTGATAGCCCGGCATAGCTCAACACCACTTATAAAAGGAATGATTACGTCAAGTATCGCTATATCGTACGATCCCTTGAAAAACAGCGACATACCCTCCTGCCCGTTGGTGGCCAGGTGTACCGTGTAACCTTGTTCCTCAAGGCCCTGCTTTATAAAAGAGGCTACCTTGGCTTCGTCTTCAACTAAAAGAATATTCATGTCAAATAGAACAAGTTAAAGCTAAAAACATTGAATGGTTGATCAAAGGATTACTGCACTCTGCTCACGCAAAGGCAATATTCGCCACTTGCACATGATGCTGACAAGCTGTTAGCCAGACTCAACCAATTATGGAAGGTTCAAAAGGCATATAAGGAGTGTAATGGCTGCAGTTTCGCCGGTACGGTTAAGAACGTCCTAAATACCACATTAAATCTTCATTAAAAATGCAGAACAAAGCCCGGCAACTTACGACAACCTAATTTCATTTGGTACGTATTTACATGTACATACATACATTAAAGAGGAGGAGAAAAATGAAAACTGTTCTTCACAAAGCTGAGACCCGGGGGCATGCCAATCATGGCTGGCTCAACAGCTACCATACCTTCAGCTTTGCCGGCTACCATAACCCTGAAAGAATCCATTTTGGCGCCTTAAGGGTACTAAATGACGATACGGTGGCTGGCGGGATGGGCTTTGGACGGCATCCGCACGACAACATGGAAATTGTGTCAATACCGCTCTCCGGCGACCTTGAGCATCAGGACAGCATGGGCAATCGCGGTGTGATCAGGCAGGGCGACATACAGGTGATGAGCGCAGGCAGTGGCATTCAGCACAGCGAGATGAACCACAGCGAAACTGACCTTGTCAGGTTTTTGCAGATTTGGATGTTTCCCAACAAAAAGAATGTAACGCCCCGATATGGTCAGATTACGCTCGACCCTGCCGGCAGCGAAAACAAATGGCAGCAGATACTATCGCCCAATTCGGACGACGAGGGTGTTTGGGTGCATCAGGATGCGTGGTTTCACATGAGCAGGATTAGGGCGGGAAATTCCCTTCAGTATGAAGTAAAAAAGAATGGCAACGGCCTGTACTATTTCGTA
This sequence comes from uncultured Imperialibacter sp., assembly GCA_965651695.1. Lineage (GTDB taxonomy): Bacteria > Bacteroidota > Bacteroidia > Cytophagales > Cyclobacteriaceae > Imperialibacter. Next base: position 24,533 of record CBFGTI010000046.1, read on the forward strand.
ATTGAAGGAAATGTAGCTGTAGATGGGCAGGCGCTGAGCAGGCGGGATGGCTTGGGGGTTTGGGAGGTAACTTCCAGCAAAGTCACCGCTTCTTCCGATGCCAAAGTACTGCTGATGGAAGTACCAATGATGTAAACACAACGGCCGCAGGTTTGATCCCGCGGCTTTTTCTTTATATTGAAAAGATGTATAGCGTAAATCAGCAGGAAGATGACCACAAAGGCTCTTTTTTCATTGAAGAGGGCGGAAAAAAGATAGCCGAAATGACCTACAGCAAAGCTGGCAGCGACCGGATTATCATAGATCACACCGACGTAGCCGCAAGCCATCGGGGAAAAAACGCGGGCAAACAACTGGTGCTGAAAGCTGTAGCATATGCCAGAAACAAAGGAATCTCTATTATACCACTCTGCCCGTTTGCAAGGTCGGTTTTTGAAAAGAACCCTGAACTACGGGATGTACTATGACAAATGAAATGCAGACAATTCAAAATGAAAGCAAAAAAAGGTTTGAACTGGAGATAAATGGGCAAACGGCCTTCATTGACTACACCTTTAAAAAATCGACTAACCAGATTTTCCTTGTCCATACGGAAGTACCGCAAGCTTTGCGAGGAAGTGGATATGGCGAGCGGCTGGTCAAAGACACGCTCGACATTATTCGCTCGAAAGAGTTGAAAATTGTTCCGCTGTGCCCCTTCGTGGTTACTTACCTGAAGCGGCACAAAGACTATCTCGATATCGTCGACGATTCAAAAATCAATTTATTTAAATGACGAAGCGCATGGAATCAAAGATAAAAACGTACACCAACGGAGAAGTAACCGTTGTTTGGGAGGCTTCGAAATGCACCCATTCAACAAACTGCTGGAAAGGCCTGCCGGGGGTGTTTAATCCGAAAGCAAGACCGTGGATAGATACGCAGGGTGCTGACACCGCTGCGATAACCACACAGGTTAAAAAATGCCCATCGGGGGCGCTGACCTACAATATCAATGATCAGCGCCTTTAAGGCTGAACCTGCCTGCTAGTTAATGGAATACCTTACCCCAAAAAACAGGCGAATGCCCTGGTTAGGTGCGAAGACATAAGAGGGGTCGAACGTAAGCGCATTAGGGTTGTCGTCCGTCGGAACTACCTGGCCGTTGGCATCAAACACCACATCCTTGTCGAAAGGGTCGAATGCCCGGGCAATACTGAAAGCAGGCGGAGTGAAATTGAGAAGGTTCTTCACGCCTCCGTACAGCTGCCAGCCGCCGTTCAGGTGTTTGGTAGCCTGTATGTTCTGAATGCTGTACCACGATGAATACTCCGGTCTGTTGTCGAGCGCTCCCAGCAGCGGCAACCGCATCGGGCCGTACAGATTGCCCGTGTAGTCCACTGAAAGCTGCAAAGCTGAAAGGTTGTAGCCGATCGTCCATGTGCCGGTGACACGCTCGGTAAGGAGCTGGCGGATGGTTTCGTTTTTCTCATGCAGCGACACATCCATCACTGTAACTCCCGCAATGGTTTTGAGGCCGTTGTTCCACGCTACATCAGCATTCAACGAAACTCCTTTGGAAACAGAATAGCCGTCCAGGTTGCTGTAGATGATTTGGTTTGGGTTGGTTTCGTAATCAGGAATAATGCGATTGGTGAAGTAGGTATACCACACCGTCCCATCCAGGTCAATGTATGTGTTATTGCCTGTCAGTATCTTTTTCACCAGGTTGATGTTGGCATTCCAGGAGGTTTCGGGTTCCAACTCGCCGTGGAATATCACCTGCCTGGCACCTGTTAAAGCAGCATGGTCTTCGGTAAACACATTAGCGACCCTGTATCCGTTTCCGGCACTGAGCCGCACCACATTTTTCTTGTTTAAAGAGCTCCATTTGTAGTTGACCCTTGGCGATAAAATCGCGCCGTGCAGGCTATTGAAGTCGTACCGCATGCCGAGAAGCAGCTTGCTTTGGCCACTAATGGTTATTTCATCCTGAAGGAAAAGCCCGGGTAAATGAGTAACCGACGCCTTGTTTTCACCGGATCCAAATTCGCTTGTAGCGGGCGTGTTGTCGTCGTAAAACGTGTAGCGGTAAGCCACACCGGCTAGCAGATCGTGCAAGCCAGCTTCCTTATTCCAAACCAGCTGTCCAAATCCGATGTACTGATCTGCCAGGTACGGAATAACACCATAAACAGAGTTCTGATTGTGGCCGTTAGCGCTGAACTGAAGCGTGAGTTTTTCAGAAAATGGCAGGTCGTAAAGTCCAAATGCCTCCCACCTGCTGGTGTAAATGCTTTCGCCGTACAGCTCGTCGCCACCACGGTATTCCGGCGTCCATTCCATCTCACCGCCCCACCGCTCTTCGTAGTTGTAGCGTGCCGCAACCGAAAACCGCCGGTCGTTTTTTCTTTTAAAACTCCATTTGTTGAAAACCGAGAGCCTGTCTTGCAAAGTGACGTCCGTAAAGCCATCAGAATTACGATCGACAGGGTTTTGATAGTTGAAGTAGTTAAGGCCGAGCAACGACACTGCCTTTTCTCCTGCCTTCGTTTTTACCCCTATATCGGCATTAACCTCGCCCCAGCTGGTAGCAAACACGTCGGTAGAAAACACAGGGGCATTTACGGGAGTTTTAGTAATGATGTTGATGAGGCCGCCCACTGCTTCAGAGCCATACAACGTTGACGCCGGTCCCTTTACAATTTCCACCCTTTCGATCAATGCCTGCGGAATTCCGGTAAGGCCATAGACTGTCGATAAGCCACTCACGATAGGCATACCGTCGATCAAGACCATGGTATAGGGCCCTTCCAGGCCGTTGATGTGGATATCACCGGTGTTGCAGACGTTGCAATTGAGTTGCGGGCGAACGCCGTTTACATTTTGCATCGACTCAAAAACGGAAGGTGTTGGATTTGCCCGAAAAAAAGAAGCAGCATACACCTCCACAGGCACCGGGCTTTCGAGTTTGCTTACTTCTTTCATCGTGCCCGAGATCACCACCTCATCAAGGGCTGATACCGACTCTTTGAGGTCAAGATCGAGCCGGGCAATTGGTTGCGCAGCGTTAACAACAACCTTCTTCGACCTGGGTTCATACCCTACAGCCGATGCAGTAACCAGGTATTCACCAAACTCCACAGCCTGAATTTCATATTTTCCACCCTCATCACTTGCCGCCCCTTTTGTGGTGCCTGAAACACCAACGCTGGCAAATTGTATGGGCGCACCACCGGAATGCACCCGCCCTGTGATAGTACCGTGTTGGGCGTGCAGCCCTCCAAAAAAAGTGATTACCAACATACACACCAGAGTTACACGCATAATTATCCAATAATTAGATGTGCAAATGTAATAAGTTAGATTAATCTAACAAATACATTTAATATGTATTTTCTTACTTTTGCCTTATGGCTTCTCAAACAGAGGAAAACTACCTGAAAGCGATGTTTACGCTTTCTTCGACGAATGGGGAAATAAACCTTTCCGAGTTAAGCAACATGCTGGAGGTGAGTACACCCACAGCCAATAGCATGGTAAAAAAGCTGAGCGAAAAGGGGCTGGTTAACTACGAGAAATACAAACCGCTTTCGCTCACAGCCAAAGGCAAAAAGGACGCGGCTTTAATAATCAGAAAGCACCGGCTAACAGAAATGTACCTGGTGGAAAAGATGGGATTCGGCTGGGAGCAGGTGCATGAAATTGCCGAGCAGATGGAGCACATCAAATCTCCCCAGTTTTTCGATCGCATGGATGAGCTAATGGGGCATCCCACGATAGACCCGCACGGGTCGCCCATACCCGATAAAAACGGGAAAATAGAATGGAAATCATACGACAAGCTGAGCGACTGCCTCGCAGGAGACGCTGTAAGGTTAGCCGCCCTTACCCAGTCGTCTGACGACTTTCTGAAGTACCTCAACAGCCGGCAGCTGAGCCTCGGGCTTGCCATAAAAGTGATATCCGTAGAGCCGTTTGACAAAAGTATGGTAGTTAGCTACGATGGCCACCCGGGCGAAACCCTTAGCAAAACGGTTTGTGAGAAGTTGCTGGTGGAGAGGGCTGGATGAAACCAACGCTATTCGTTTTTATTTATATCTGCATCAAAACCTTCCAGGCAATATCAACATACCCTTCCTTCAGGTATCGCTGTGCCAAGCTATGCAATGCTTCCTCTAGTCCCACCGGGTCTCTGTCAAATTCTGCAACCAGTTCCTGCACTTTAGGGTGTTTATGATATTCCCTAACTGCGTCTGCCGAGGGCAGATGCTCCACGTTTGCCAGCATACCCAGGTCGTTGCCGGTCAGCACACTACTCAGCCGTATACGGTCGGGTAGCTGGTCCACCCCTAAGCCTTTTTTTGTCACCGGCTTCTCCACTTCAAACAGCGCGTCACCATGCGCCCTGCAGTACCAGTCGCCGCCCATGCGCGCCACTGCATCCAGCTTGTGCGGATCAACTTTTCCGTTGGCGTCGAATATCTCCTTTTTGAAATGGGCCAGCAAAACCTCGCAAACTACCAGGTTGCCGGCTCCCCCAGACTCCCCTAATGGCACCACCTGGTTTACCCGGCATTCGAAAGCCGCCGGTGACTCCGCTACTCGCGGTGGTTTTACAATTTGCGAAGCAGCTTCCGTTAGTCCCGCCTTTACAAACTCATTCACACCTTTCTCATACTCGGTGCTGGCCAGCGAGGCTTGCTGCACCATTGCGTAGTTCACAATATTGATCACCACTTCCGGACACTCCAGCACATTTTCCAGTGTGTGCTTGGTTGTATTGTCGCGCACCCTGCGCGAAGGTGAAAAAATGAGTATCGGCGGATTGGTGCTGAACATGTTGAAAAAGCTGAACGGGCTCAGGTTCACTTGCCCGTGCTTGTCGATTGTGCTGGCAAAAGCGATGGGTCGCGGCGCCACCACCCCCTGCATCAAAGCATGGAATTCGGGCACTTTTACATCTTTTGGATCTATTGTAATAAGCTGCCCCATTATTTAATCGCCTGGTAAACAGTTTCTGCAATAATTTTGGCCCCCTCTGCATTGGGGTGTACCCCATCGGGAATCATCGCGCTGTAACCAACCAGCGCCGTGTACAAGTCAATCAGTTCGACCTTTTCAGCTTTCGCTGCCTTTCTGATGAGGGGAATTACCTCCCCTTTCACAATCTCTTCGGTTATTCCCCATGCGGTTTTGTAAACCGGAATCGGCAGGCAAACGTACACTTTCGGTTTACTCGCCAGCTTCTCAAACGACCTGATGAACTCGCGGTAGTCCTGCACAAAGTCATTCTTGTATTTCCAGTTCTGCGGCTTGCTGTCGTTGGTGCCAAGCTTAATTACCACTATATCGGGCTGCCACTCGAGCACATCGTGGTACAGCTGCTCCTGCCAATAGGGGTTGTCGCCCTTTTTCAGCAGGGTTCTGCCGCCGAGTCCGTAGTTCCGCACTTCGTAGCCTTCGCCAAGCAATTGCCCGAGTACGTCGGGGTATTTCTCGCCCTGGGCAATGCCGGCACCCTCGGTAATGCTGTTGCCTACGCAGGCTACTTTCAGCACCTGGCCATACACCACTGTGGATGCAAGCAAAAACAAGATAAACAGCGACTTTCTCATAGTTTTACTAAGATGCAGGCAAAATTTCTGCTTTTACCTCACCAAAACCAATTCTCACGCCATCTTTTTCTGCATAGCCGCGCATTATTACAGTGTCTCCGTCGAGCAAAAATTTACGTTCGGTGCCGTCGGGCATCGGCAGCGGTTTGGTCCCCTTCCACGACAGCTCGAGCATGGAACCGTAGCTGTCGGGTGTGGGCCCGCTAATGGTGCCTGATGCGTACATGTCGCCCACGTTGATGTTGCAGCCATTCACTGTGTGGTGTGCCAGCTGCTGGTTGATGTTCCAATACATGTATTTAAAGTTGGAGCGGGCCACCACCTTTTCCTGGCTCCCTTTCGGCTGAATGGCAGCCTCCAGTTGAATGTCGAAGTTGCGGGGGCCGTCTACCTTGAGGTACGGCAGCACGGCGGGTTCCTGCAGCGGCCCGGCAACTCTAAAAGGCTCCAGGGCATCGAGCGTAACTACCCACGGGGAAATGGAGGAAGCAAAATTTTTGGCCAGAAACGGCCCCAGCGGCACATACTCCCATGCTTGTATGTCGCGTGCCGACCAGTCGTTGAACAGCACAAAGCCAAAAATATAATCTTCCGCCTCCGAAGTGGAAATGCTGGTGCCTAGGGCCGTTTGCCTGCACGTTACAAATGCCATCTCCAACTCAAAATCGAGCCTCTTGCTCGGCCCGAAAACAGGTGCATCCTGTTCGGGTGTTTTGCTTTGGCCTTTTGGCCGCCTTACAGGCACCCCCGACACCACAATGGACGACGCCCTACCGTGATAGCCAACGGGCAGATGCCGCCAGTTGGGAAGCAATGCGTTATCCGGGTCTCTGAACATGGTGCCCACATTGGTGGCGTGCTCTATGCTTGAATAAAAGTCGGTGTAATCGCCCACTTTCACCGGCATTTGCATTTGTGCTTCATGCTGAGGCACCAGTATATCGGCCTGCAGTTCGGGCTGGTCTCTCAACTCCGGGTTGTCGTCTTTCATTATTGCCGACAGCCGATTCCGCACCTCTCTGGCCTTTAGCCTGCCAAGTGCCATAAATTCATTCAGAAAAGGCTCTTCAAAAACATCGGCCGGCAGATCAATATCGTCGAGAAAACCTTCATTGGTTAGCTCTACCATGTCGATGATGTAGTCGCCAATGGCCACGCCTACCCTTGCTTTTTTCGAGCTGGTTTTAAATATGCCGAAGGGAAGATTCTGGATGGGGAAGTCTGAGCCCGGTTTTACTTCCAGCCAGGATTTCAATTTTGGATTATTTGCTTCGATGGTCATGTTAGGGGTCATGTATGTTTACTGCGTGCAAAGTTAGAATAATGACGAAGGAATGACAGCTTCCCCGGTCTTTCTTCAGAAACGAAAAAGGAGCCAACGCAGCTCCTTTCTATATTTCTTAATTGAAGTATCAAACTAATTCCACAGACCTTGAGAAACGAGGTAAGCCTCCACTATTCCGTTGGGCAGCTCAAAACCACTAAAGAAAATGCCCACGCCAAACACCTTGTTTTTGTCGTTTACCACGCTTAATGCCAGCGGAAGCCCGCAAACCGACACCATGCTGTAGAAAAAGGCAAACATGATAAGCAGTGCAGCAACCGCGTAGGAGTTTTCGAGAAAGTAAATGGCATAGATAATTGCGAAAACGGCCAATACGCTTACCAGCAACGAAATGTACAGCGGTCGTTTTTCAACAATGCGGCTGATGGGAAGGGAGAATACCGCCGAAAGCAGCAGGATGATGGAAATGGCCGTGCTACCGTTGAGATCGAACGAATGGCCCAGCTTAACTTCTATCCAATCGGGAAAAAAATTGAACAGGATGGTGGTAGCGACGCCCAATGCAATGCCCACGATAAATGCGTAGGTATAATCCGACTTCTTTTTGTCTTCTTTCTTTACATCCACTACAATTCCATCCAGCATTTTGCCTGTAGTTCTTCGCATCAGCAGGCCCGACCCCGCTGTGATTACCCCACCTACTACAAAAGTGATTGGTGCACCGAGAAAATCGACGAGGGCTATGATGTTAGGCTCCAGCGCATACAGTGCTCCATAAACAATTGTTATAATGGCCATTGCTCGCGGTAACTTATGTACAGGCGCAAAAAGATCGATGGTGGAAATAGCGGGGCTTGTGAAAATGCTCATAGATATCAACCACAGCACGATCATTACGGGAAGGATCACTTTGAAGTTCTCGCCCGGGTCCACGATAAGTGTGAACGCCACCGACATGAAAATCATAGCAGCAAAGCTGATACCCGCGCTAATGATTGGGAGCCGGTTGCCCTTTGTCCTACGAAAGTGGTCGCCGAGTTTGCCTGCAAGCGGGGGCGTAACCACCATGATAATACCCTGCGCAATATACAGCAGAAGTGTAAGATCGGTAAATTTGTACTGGGCAAGAAGCCGCGGCTGGTAGTTGTAGTAGGCTATCCAGCCAATGATAACTGACGCATAAAGCGCTACCAGACTCCATAGCTGCTTCCACAAAATGGCGTCGGATTGGTGTTGAGGCTTAGACTGCGCCAGGTCGGCCTGTAGGTAAATGTCGGCGTTATAGCTCATGTTAGATAATGGTTGGGACAATATGATGGTACTTACGATGACTAACCGGCAATCGGATTTAGTTGTTTAAAAAAAGAGTTTCTCAATGCTGCTACTCTCTTGACTTATCCAGGTTCTCAATATCATTTTTATCCTTTGGCTCCCTGCGGCATTTTTTGCCGTGGCAAACCACTATGCCAATCAATTTCTCTTTTTGGTCCGAAAAAAAGTTCTGTCCAATTTCGGCGGATTGTCGACCGGGTAATTCCAGGCCACGCTGTTGAGGTAGGCAGCGGCTTTCAATCGTTCCCCCATCGACTGTGTTTCCCAAAACTTTCGGTTATCTGAGGCAGATTCATGAGAACCGGCCTTAAATGCACTTCGGTCCAGTTTGTACATGCTCATAAGCTTTTTGCTCCTAAAAATTTTCAATACCGGCAGTTCCATTGTCTCAACTGCCTGCTTATTCTACAAATGTGTGGAAATTTAGCCATAAACAGCCGCTACTCCTAACGCCGCTATGAGCAACTATCTTTCGCTCGCCTCGTGGGAGAGGCTTTGTTGGAGAAATTAAGAATACCGGCAATGTAAGGTATACTTCTTGAATGCTTCTCTGTATAGCAAATCAGAAAATATTATGGATATATTCAAAAAGAAAGCTTTCCTGAGACTTGCTGAGGTACACGCCCCTCATTGCGTTTCCATTTATTTGCCTACCGACAGAGCCGGCGACAAGAACAGAGAAAAGAATAAAATACGGTTTAAAAACCGGCTGAAAGACGCAGTTGCCCAGCTCAATGGTTTTGGGCTCGAAAAACATGAAGCCGAGGGTTACCTCAAGCCTGCCTACGACCTTGCTGACGCCGACTCCGACTTCTGGGGGCGGCAATCCGACGGGCTGGCGGTTTTCATATTTAGCAACCAGCTGGAGTATTATTCGCTGCCATCCGCATTCGAAGAAATAAGCTACGTGGCCGATCACTTATACCTGCGGCCGCTGGCGGGACTTCTCCAGGAGCAGGCACGGCATTTTATACTCGGGCTAAGTGTAAACAATGTGAAGTTTTTTGAAGCAACCCGGCACACAATCACGCCTGTGTCGATTGAGGGGCTGGTTCCCATGTCGCTGACGGAGGCCGTGGGCGAAGACGTGGTTCAAAAATCGCTGCAGTTTCGCTCGGGAGAAACCGGCGAAGGAGGTGCAAAGTTTCATGGCCATGGGTCGGGCACCGACTCGGAAAAGAAGGTGGAGCTTTTGAAGTTTTTCAGGCAGTTGAACGAGGGATTAATGAAAATGCTGCCTGATGAGTCTGTGCCACTGGTTGTTGCCTGCGTCGACTACCTGTTTCCTATTTACCAGGAAGCCAATACTTACAAGCACTTAAAGCAAAAAAATATTAGTGGAAATCACGAGTTAACCAGCGTAACCGAACTTAAAGAGCTTGCCTGGCAGGTAGTGAGCGAAGACTTTGAGAATGGTGGCGAAAAAGCCCGCCGGCGCTTCGGAGAGTTTTTGGGTACAGGCATGGCGTCGTTCAATCTGGAAGAGATAATTCCGGCTGCCATAGGCGGGCGCACCGATACGCTGTTTCTGAAAAAAGATGCGCATATATGGGGAAGGTACATCCCGGCAGAAAACAAAGTAACTGTAGACGACGCCAACCGCATGGGTAACAGCGATTTGCTCAACAAAGCGGCCGTGGAAACAGTGAGAAACGGTGGGTCGGTGTATCTGGTTGAAGATGGCAACATGCCCGACGGCACCTCAGAAGTGAATGCCGTGTTCAGGTACTAACCCTTTTCGCAGAGCCTGCTTTCGCCAGGCTCTGCATCTATTTCTCTTACCGGTTAGATGTTCGAATCGAGGGCTACCTGCCAGTTTCCCTCCCCGCTCCTAACCCATATCAGCAGGTATTTGCCTCCATAGCTGCCCGAGCACTGCCCCAGCTCAAAAGCCAGGTCTTTGCTAACCATTTCAAGGTGCAGGGGCGTTAGTTTCAGGTGGTACTGCTGGCTGGCCATGTAGCCATATTCGCGACTGATAGCTGCCGTGCCGGTTACCACAGGTTTGTGATTGTAATAAATTGCTTCCGGCGTATACACCTGCGATACAAGCTCGGCGGGCAGGTGTTTGTTGCACAGCTCCATCCATTTGTTTCGTGCCGCATCTATGCCCGGATCGGGCAAAAGATTTTTCTCCGAGGGAAAGGTGGCCTCCAGCTCACGCAAAAACCGGTCGTCCACTTTTTTCCCTATCACCAGCTGCTTCAGCAACTGTCCACCTGCCGCCTGCAGCTCAACAATCTCATAATCAACTGTGGGGCTGGCAGCAATTTTTGCAATGGATTTTGCCGCA
>CBFGTI010000047.1:0-35038 GCA_965651695.1 uncultured Imperialibacter sp.
AAAAAGTGGCAGAAAGAAGCAGCGTATTTGATATGATCGGCCCGGTGATGATCGGCCCGTCGAGCTCGCATACCGCGGGGGTTGTGCGCATAGCCCGTACTGCTATCCGTATTCTGGGCGGAATTCCCGATGAAGCTGCCGTTACCTTTTTTAATTCGTTTGCCCGCACTTACGAAGGCCATGGAAGCGACAGGGCGATTGTAGCGGGGTTGCTCGACTTTAAGACTGACGACAAGCGGATAAAAAACGCTTTTGACTACGCTGAAAAAGAAGGGCTGAAGTTTAGTTTTAAGTCAGTGGGAAATGCCCTTACAAGGCACCCCAACACGGTTAAGCTCAATCTGAAAAGGGGCGAGCGGTCCGTAGAGGTAGTGGGTGAAAGCAGGGGGGGAGGGCTCATTAAAATTACGGAGGTAAATGGCTTTGCGTCAGGTTTTACAGCCAGCTCGCATACGCTTATTATTACAGCTGCCGACATAAAAGGAAGCATAGCATACATAGCAGATATTATTTCTCACGACGACTGCAACATTGCAACAATGACGGTGTCGAGGAAAGGAAAAAACGACCTGGCATGTATGATCATAGAAATGGATTCAGGGCTCAAACCACTTTCTCTTGAGTACCTGAGAAACCTGAATTGGGTAAATGAAGTCATATACATACCAGATATCGATAAATAACTTAAAGGTCAACAATGAGACGAATTTTTCTATTAGGACTAATGGTTGTTTCTCATTTCCTGCATGGTCAATCGGAAAACCCGCAAATGTTGGTCCTGGATCTCAGGCAAACAGTGGATTTGGCGTTGGAGCGAAATCTGAATATACAGCGGAGTACTCTGAACCTCAGAAGTGCTGAAATTAACCTCAAACAATCAAAAATGAACCGGCTGCCCAATGCTAACATGGGTGTGGGCGCAGGCAGGAACTGGGGACGGTCTATCGACCCTACTACCAACCAGTTTATTACGCAAGCTCTTTATTTCTCAGGAATCCAGGGTAGCAGTAATGTGACGCTGTTCAGCGGCTTTCAGCTTAGCAATGATGTAAAGCAAAAGCAGCTCGTGAGGGAAGCCAGTGGCTATGATCTCGAGAAATCTAAAAATGATGTGATTGTAGATGTGGTTACCTTCTACCTGAACGTGATTCTGAATCACGAGCTGGTAGAAACTGCCAGGCTGCAGGCGGAATCGACCCGTAACCAACTGGAACGAACCAGGAAGCTAGTGGAAGCCGGATCACTGCCGATTACCAACCAACTCGACCTGGAATCGCAGCTGGCAAGTAACGAACTGGATTTGGTAAATGCCGAAAACAATCTGGCGCTTTCGCAGCTCAATTTAAAGCAGGCGCTGCTGGTGCCGGCCAATACAGAGATTGAGCTATTGATACCTGAAGTAGAAATGCCCGAGGAGGTAGAACTTGATCAGGATGTAGATGGAATTTTCCGGTCGGCTCTTGAGGTAATGCCCGAAATAAAAAGTGCCGAACTGCAGGTGCAGGCAGCAGAGGTGGGATTGAAAATTGCGCAAGGCGGCATGTCGCCAACACTCTCTTTCGGCGGAAGCTTCAATACAAATTACTCAGAAATAGCGGATCGGGAACGACCAATTTTTGAAGGCACAGAAGTGCAGACGTTTCCTATCGGATATTTGGAAAGCGACCCAAGCCAGTTGGTTTATTCCAGCCAGACAGTGCCTCGTGTGGTGCGCACAGAGCCCGATTTTCCCGTTTTCGATCAGTTTCAGGAGTACCTTAGCAAGCAGCTGAATCTAAGCTTGTCGGTTCCCATATTCAACAGATGGGCTACACAATCGGATATTCAGCGGGCTGTGGTAACGCAGAAAACGGCGGAGATTACTTCACAGGAAACCCGCAATACGTTACGGCAGAACATAGAAACGGCCTACAACAACGCTGTGGCTGCTTTAAAATCATACAACGCCTCGGAGCGGCAGGTAAGCGCTCTCGAGCAGTCGTTCAAAAACACTGAAAACCGTTACAATTTCGGTGCTGTCAATTTTGTGGAATACCAGGTGGCCAGCAATAATTTGTTCAGGGCACGGTCAGGCTTAATTCAAGCCAAGTACACCTATTTATTTAGACTAAAAATATTAGAATTTTATCAGGGTAAAGAATTAACCTTCTAAGAAATGGCTAAGAAAAAGAAATCAAACAAACTCATATACATTCTTCTTGGTGTTGCCGCAGTGTTGGTAATAGTAGCTATGGTTGGCAAAAACCAGGGGTGGATCGGTCAGAAAAAGGCCATGGAAGTGGAGCTTGCCAAAGCAACAAAGAAAACGATTGTTGAAAAAGTAAGTGCTTCAGGCGCTATTCAACCCGTAGTAGAAGTAAAACTAAGCCCCGACGTTGCCGGCGAAATTATCGAGCTAAATGTGGAGGAGGGTGACTCGGTGGTGGCCGGCCAAAGGCTTATCAAGATTCGGCCCGACAACTGGCAATCGGCGGTAGACCGCTCGCTGGCTAATCTCAATCAGCAGAAAGCCAACCTGGCCGATGCAAAGGCACGGCTGGCACGTGCTGAGGCAACATTTGAGCGTGCCAGGCTGGAGCACGACCGTCAGAAGAAACTGTACGATGAAAAGGTTATTTCCGATGCCGACTGGGAGCTGGCGCTGTCTAATTTTAAGATTGCCGACAACGACCTGAAGTCTGCAAGAGAGGGTGTGAATGCAGCGGAGTTTATTGTAAAAAGCTCTCAGGCCTCAGTAAATGAAGCACAGGAAAACCTTCGGTTGACTACGGTGCTGTCGCCCGTTAACGGCACGGTGTCAAAACTCAGCGTCGAAAAAGGGGAGCGTGTGGTAGGTACGCAGCAGATGGCGGGTACCGAAATGCTTCGCATTGCTGACCTTAATAAGATGGAAGTACGGGTAAACGTGAACGAAAACGACATCATCCGCATCGGTGTTGGCGATACGGCGCTCATTCAGGTCGATAGCTATGCACATTTGGACAAGGAGTTTAAAGGCATAGTAACACAAATAGCTAATACGGCCAACGACAAGGCTTCCCCGGATGCTGTTACTGAATTTGAAGTGCGCATAAGGGTGCTGAATGAGTCTTTTAAAGATTTGATTGTAGAGAAAAAGATTAAAAACCCGTTGCGGCCAGGCATGACGGCCAGTGTGGATATTATTACCGAAAGAAGGGAAAATGTGCTATCGGTGCCGTTGGCAGCTGTAACCACCAGAGGCGCCGACGATGCTAAAGAAGGCGAGGAGGCCAAGCCAGAGGCGGAGGGTACCCAACAAAGTGCAGCACCAGCTAAGGCAGCAGAAGTTAAAGAAGTGGTTTTTGTGAACAACAACGGAGTAGCCAAAAAGGTGGAAGTAAAAACCGGAATAAGCGACTTTGAGAATATCCAGGTGCTTGAAGGCCTGAGCGAAGGAGATGAAGTAGTTTCCGGTCCTTTTCTGGCAGTATCAAAACGCCTGAAGGATGGTGAGGCTATTCAAGCAAAGCAGGCAGAAGATAAGCCCGCGGTTGCTAATAATTAAGAAGTAATTCCCGAAAGTAAAAATGCCCGGGTTGTTCACACTTCCCGGGCATTTTCTATATCGCCTTTATCAGGTAATAATTTTTCTTCCCTTTCTGCGCTAGCAAGTATTTGTCTTTCAGTAGCTTGTAATTTGGCCTTTCGGCTGGGTCTGCCACTTTCACCTTATTAATACTCACCCCGCCGCCTTGAATCATTTTCCTTGCCTCACCCTTCGAGGTAAAAATTTCATTGTTGGTTTCTGTGGATAGCAAATCCGTCACTGATTCGGAGGCTTGCAGTGCCGCCCTTGATATTTCGACCATAGGCACGCCCTCGAATACCTGCAGCAGTGTTCTTTCATCAATTTCTTCAAGCGCCGAGGTTGCGTCTTTGCCAAACAAAATCATGGAGGCTTTCACGGCCATTTCGTAGTCTGCTTCTGAGTGCACCCTAATGGTAACATCTTTCGCAATGGCCTGCTGAAGAAGCCGAAGATGCGGAGCCGCTGCATGCTCCTTTTCCAGGGCTTCAATCTCCTCCTTGCCAAGCAACGTGAACACCCTTATCAGGCGGTGGCTGTCTTCGTCGGAGCAATTGAGCCAAAACTGGTAAAATTTGTACGGGCTCGTCATCTCGGGGTCGAGCCAAATATTACCTCCCTCGCTCTTTCCGAATTTGGTTCCGTCGGCTTTGGTTACAAGGGGGGCTGTTAGTGCGTATGCTTCGCCACCTGCCTTCCTTCTGATAAATTCGGTGCCGGTAGTAATATTGCCCCATTGGTCGCTGCCCCCCATCTGTAGTTTCACATTGTGGTGGGAGTAGAGGTGGTAAAAATCGTACCCCTGCAGCAGCTGGTAGGAGAACTCTGTAAATGAAAGACCGGTTTCCAGCCTGTTTTTTACCGAGTCTTTGGCCATCATATAGTTTACGGTGATGTGCTTGCCGGCATCTCTCAAAAACTCCAGGAACCCGAAATTTTTGAACCAATCGTAGTTGTTCACCATCACAGCAGCATTTTTTACTCCGCTAAAGTCCAGGAATTTCTCCAGCTGGGCTTTCACGCAAGCCTGGTTGTGCCTAAGTGTTTCTTCATCCAGCAGCTTCCGCTCCTCCGACTTGCCCGAGGGGTCGCCCACCATGCCTGTGGCACCACCTACAAGCGCATAGGGTTTGTGACCCGCCCGCTGTAAATGCACCAGCAACATAAGCGTGGCCAGGTTGCCAATATGGAGCGACGACGCCGTTGGATCAAAACCAATGTAAGCGGCGGTCATCTCTTTTTTCAGCTGCTCTTCAGTGCCCGGCATCATGTCGTGCAGCATCCCTCTCCATTTCAGCTCTTCTATAAAGTCGATCATAGTCCTCAAAAATTTCAGCGCCAAAAATAAGGCAAGCGCTTAAACCTTTCTAAAAGATAACACATTTTCTTGCAGCTAAAAAATTTAGCTAACTACATTTGAATTGAAACTAAAAGCTAATTAAATTAGCTTTTTATTCACTGCATAATGAAGGGAAGAGGAACAGGATTACAACCGAACAACCGGTTTTTTAACCAGGAGAGAGGAAGCTACCATGTCGAAGGCCTGGATGAGGAATTGCTGCCTGAGAAAGTTGCAACTGAATACCTGGTGGAACATCCCAAAAAGATACTAAGTAAAAACGACAGCCCCGATATAGTATTTACCTATTCAATAAACCCTTACCAGGGCTGCGAACACGGCTGTATTTACTGCTATGCCCGCAACTCACACCAGTATTGGGGATTTAACTCCGGCCTCGATTTCGAAACCAAGGTTATTGTAAAGCCCGATGCACCACGTCTTTTGGAGAAATCGTTCCTCAGCCGTTCGTGGGTGCCGCAGGTTGTTGCGCTTTCGGGAAACACCGACTGCTACCAACCGGCAGAAAAAAAGTACAAGATAACGCGCGAATTGCTGAAGGTATTTCAGAAGTACGGAAACCCGTTGGGCATCATCACTAAAAATGCGCTAATAGAACGTGATATAGATATTTTAGCCGATCTGGCAGCTGAGCGGCTGGTAAGAGTGCTGTTTACTATTACGTCATTAGATGAAGAGCTTAGAAGAGTGCTTGAACCCCGTACCGCCCACCCGCTCAAAAAGCTGAAGGTGATGGAGAAGTTCAGCAAGCTGGGCATACCCTGTGGTGTGATGATGGGGCCGATTATTCCCGGGCTCAACAACCACGAAATCGGGAAAATCCTGAAGCTGTCGTCGGAGCACGGGGCCTTGTTTTCCAGTTACACGCTGGTTAGGCTAAACGGGCAGCTGGGCGAGCTTTTCAAAGACTGGCTCAACCGTCATTACCCGCAGCGGGCAGCCAAGGTCTGGAACCAGATTGCCGAACTGCACGGCGGGCAGGTGAACGACAGCGAGTATGGCCGGCGCATGAGTGGCGAGGGGCCGTTGGCAAACAGCCTCAACCAGTTTTTTGCAAAAATACAGGAGAAGTACTTTGCGGGAAAGGTATTGCCTGAGTATGACCTGGGCAGGTTCCGCAAGCAGGGCATTGTTAATTTGTTTTAGAAGCAGCAGGCTGGGAGCGGTAAACGGTGATCAGTGGTCGGACCCAGTATTCGGGTATGTGACAACTTCCAACCTCTAGCCTCCAACCTCTAGCCTCCACCCTCCATCCTCCATCCTCCAAAAATCCGAAACACTGTAACACTTTTATTAGTTAACTTTGCTGAGTTCTTTAAACCCAAACAGACCATGCCCTTAGCAGCCGATGCTGTAATATCAAAAATCCGATACTGCAATAGCCTCACTTCTTATTCGCGCCGGCAGACGATCGAAGTGAATATTGGTGACACACCGATGGGCGCCCACCACCCGATCAGGGTGCAGTCGATGACAACCATCGACACCATGGACACCATGGGTTCGGTACAGCAGTCGATCAGGATGATTGAAGCCGGTTGCGAGTATGTGCGAATAACAGCCCCAAGCATAAAAGAAGCCCAAAACCTGCAGGAGATAAAAAAAGAGCTGCGAAAAAGAGGCTATAACACTCCCCTTGTTGCCGATATCCACTTTACCCCTAATGCTGCGGAGCTGGCCGCGAGAATTGTAGAAAAAGTTCGGATAAACCCTGGCAACTACGCCGATAAGAAGAAATTTGAGATCATCGAGTATACGGATGCTGCCTATGAGCAGGAGCTTGGCAGGATAAGAGAGAAGTTTATTCCGCTGGTTAAGATATGTAAAGAATACGGCACAGCGATGCGTATCGGCACCAATCATGGCTCACTGAGCGACCGTATCATGAGCCGCTATGGCGATACGCCACTGGGAATGGTAGAGTCGGCGCTGGAGTTTTTGCGGATTGCCGAAGACCTCAACTACTACAACATAGTGCTCTCGATGAAGTCGAGCAACACGCAGGTGATGGTGCAGGCCTACAGGTTGCTGGTGCACAAGCTTCAGGCAGAGGGATTTAAGCCATATCCCCTTCACCTTGGCGTAACCGAAGCCGGAGAGGCCGAAGACGGCAGAATAAAGTCGGCGGTGGGCATTGGCACCCTGCTCGAAGACGGGCTCGGCGACACCGTGCGGGTATCGCTCACCGAGGAACCGGAGTTTGAAATGCCTGTGGGCAGAGACCTGGTAAACAGGTATCACGGCCGTGAGAAGCATGCACCGATACTGCCTGTAGAAAACCCTCCGTATGCTCCCTTTAGCTACACAAAGCGCAAAACCACGGAGGTGGGCAACTTTGGCGGCGAAAATGTGCCAAGGGTTATAACCGACATAAGCAGGCTGCAAAATGCCGGTTATCCGGACTTGAAAGTGACGGGGCATTTTTATTTACCCGAGCCCGATAAATGGCGCATGAACGACTACGGGGCAGACTATGTTTACTCCGGCAGCAATCCTGTGCAGTTTATGCTCCCTAACGGGTTGAAGGAGATAATTGACTACGAAACTTGGTGGAGGCAGCCCGATAGAAAAAACACCCACCCGCTGCTCACGCTCGAAACCTGGCAAAAGGGCGAATTGCACACTGAACTTAATTTCCTGCAGCTAACCGACGCGGAAGCTCTCGATTTTGACTGGAATGCCTTACGGAAAAGGACGGATGTAGTGATCGTGCTCAAGACAAGCAACGACCACGCTTACGCAGCACTGAGAAGGGTGTTCTTTGCCCTCGAAAGCCAATCGGCGGTGCCGGTGGTTATCCGGCGGGATTTTCCGAAACTTTCTGACGATAAGCTGATGTTATATGCCTCTACAGATGTGGGAGGCTTGCTCATCGATGGCTATGGCGATGGGATTTTTCTTGGGTGGGAGCAACAGCCTGAGGCAGCAGCAAACGATGCTGTGAAGCCGTTGATCAAGCTTTATAACGACACATCGTTTGGCATTTTGCAGGCGGCCCGCACCCGGATGTCGAAAACGGAGTACATTTCCTGCCCATCCTGTGGCCGTACATTGTTCGATTTGCAGGAAACCACCGCCATGATCCGTAAGCGGACCGACCACCTGAAAGGAGTGAAGATCGGCATTATGGGTTGCATAGTGAACGGGCCTGGGGAAATGGCCGATGCCGACTACGGCTATGTTGGCTCAGGTAAAGGAAGGATAACACTGTATAAAGGCAAGGAGGTAGTGAAAAAATCGGTGCCTTCGCATAAAGCGGTAGATGAGCTGATTGAGATAATAAGGGAAGACGGCAAGTGGATTGAACCTGAAAAAGTAGAAGCGTAGCATGGAAGATATTAAAAAACAAGAGGAAGAACAGAAGACGAATTATTTCGACTTTAGTGAAGTATTCCGGTATTATTTCAGAAAGAAAGATCCTAACAATAAGCCCAATTTCAGCCTGCGAATGATGCATGGCATTAACAAGATATCCATCATCATGTTTTTGATTGCCTTCTGTGTTTGGCTGGTACGGCGCCTTTTTTTGTAAGTTAATAGTTCACCGTTATTTGTTAATGGCGAGAAGGTCCCATGAAAAAACTATGCGTGACAAAAGGCGACGAACAATCTCAGACGGATAACCAACAACTGATAACCCGTAACCCATAACCAATAGCGGCCCCATGAATATTGAGGAGTACAGGGAATACTGCATCAGAAAGCAGGGTGTAACAGAGGAATTTCCCTTTGATGAAAACACGCTTGTTTTCAAGGTTATGGGGAAAATGTTTGCGCTGGCCGATGTGGATCATTTTAATAGCGTCAATCTGAAATGCGATCCGGAAAGGGCGCTTCAACTACGGGAAGCATTTGAAGGGATTGTACCAGGCTACCATATGAATAAGCAGCACTGGAATACTGTGGCGATGGATGGGTCTATCCCCGACAAACTGTGCTACGAACTGATAGACCACTCCTATGAACTTGTGGTGAACAGCCTGCCCAAAAAACTAAAAAATGAGCTGCTTGCACTTTAGACCGAAAAATATTCTGCCTTTCTTATTTTTGGTTCTTGCTGCTCAGGAGGTAGGAGCTTGCAAACAAACCGATACCAAAATGATTGAGAAAGAGAAGGAAAAAAGATTTTTGGCCCTTGGCGATTCTTACACTATCGGAGAAAGTGTAAGCGAAAAGGAAAGATGGCCGGTTCAGTTGATCGACTCGCTGAATGCCAGCGGCTTTTCTTTCGCAGCTCCGCAAATAATAGCCACAACCGGGTGGACCACCGGCGAGCTTAAAGACGGAATAGCCAGGGAAAACCCTGAGGGACCTTTCGACCTGGTTTCGTTATTAATCGGCGTTAACAATCAATACCGGGGGCGATCGTTAGAAGAGTACAGGCAGCAGTTCGAAGGATTGCTGGAACAGGCCATCGCATTTGCCGGAAACGACGCATCCAGGGTATTTGTGGTGTCCATTCCCGACTACGGCGTCACTCCATTTGCAGCCAGCCGCGACCCTCAAAAAATAGGAAGCGAAATAGATGCATTTAATGCCGCAGCGAAGGAAATAGCCGGAGCATACAACGTCGATTTTGTCGATATCACGCCGGGTTCGAGAAGAGCAAAGGAAGAACCCGATCTCATTGCAAACGATGAGTTGCACCCTTCGGGCAGGATGTACTCGCAGTGGGTGGCCCGGATTTTGCCTGTTGTTCGTGCGAAGCTTAACCGGTAGCGCCTTTTTTCAGCTTCAATAATATTTATATCTTTGATGTTTAGATTCTGAAACAGAGAAGCCGGCTAGTCTTATTGCACCAAGTTTAAGGAGCATTACCATCAACCCTCAATGGGCAGTTAATGAGAAAACGCTTTGGCCTGAGAATATTTGTGTTAGTTGTTTTTGCCGGTCTGCTCTCCTGTAAAAGCAATGTAATATGCCCTGCCTTCCAAAGCACCTACATTCTCGACGACTCGCTTCGCTTGCTTGCTTTTTCTCCATTCGGCCCCGACTCGCAGCCGAAATACAGCTCGGTTTCGAGAAAAAACAAAAACGGCATTATTGACCACGACCCATACTGGAGAAAAAATTATGCGCTGAGGGTGGTGAGAATGGAAAATCAATTTCTTCCCCCTCCGGTAGATTCTCTTCAGTTTGAGGATCAATTGTTGGTGCCCGACTCGCTGATGGTAGAGAGCGATTCGTCGCTGCTCGACAAGCCCGTTACCTCTCCGCCGTCTAAAAAGCAGCCTACATACATTCGCAAATACGATCCGAAAGACAAGTTTAACCAGGAGCAGGAATTTTACAACAAGCACTTTGGCGAGCTCTTTATCCAAAAATCCACTCCTCAGTCGCAGCCAGCCACCGATGTAACGCCACAGGCAGCCGACACCGCGTCCACACAGCAGGAGAAGCGAGGGCTTTTTAACAGGAGAAAGAAAGAAAACGTCGACGAGCTACCCCTGCAGCCGGCCGATTCAACGGGTAATTAACCGCTGCATAACGGCCTCCGCCGTCCGTTCAAAAAATCTGCAAAACTCTTTTGCACATAACGGCGTTTACAGGTTGATACTTTTATTTATCCACTTTAGAAACAAGCAATTTATATGGCAACACTAAGACTAGGAGACATTGCGCCCGACTTTAAGGCGGAAACAACTGAAGGCCCGATCAGCTTCCACGAGTGGCTTGGCAACGGCTGGGGTGTTCTCTTTTCTCACCCTGCAGATTTCACCCCCGTGTGTACTACTGAGTTGGGTACCACAGCGAAGCTTAAAGGTGAATTTGCCAAGCGCAATACCAAGGTAGTGGCGTTGAGTGTAGACCCTTTGGACAGTCACAAAAAATGGGTTGGCGATATTAACGAAACGCAGAACTGCAATGTCGACTTCCCCATTATTGCCGATGAAAACCGAAAAGTAGCTGAGCTGTACGACATGATCCACCCAAATGCAAACGAGAAGCTCACGGTAAGGTCGGTGTTTGTAATTGGTCCCGATAAGAGGATCAAGCTTATGATCACCTATCCCGCTTCTACGGGCAGAAACTTCAATGAGCTGCTAAGGGTGATCGACAGTCTTCAGCTGACCGCCAACTACTCGGTAGCAACCCCGGCCAACTGGGAGCACGGGCAGGAAGTGGTGATTGCGCCTGCCATAAGCGATGAAGACGCCGATAAGAAGTTTCCGAAAGGTTATAAAAAAGTGAAGCCCTACCTGAGGTTGACGCCTCAGCCCAATTTGTAAGGCCGGACTTTCCAAACACGAGAGGCGTTTCTACCGCCTCTTTTTTTTGCCTATACCGGCAGCACTTTGTGAAAAGCCTCAACCTAAATACCCAAACACTGTAAACCTGCACACAAACATCTTGTGCACTCAAACACCCCCAACTTAAACACTTAAACACTTAATTAACCACCCGATCAATTTTCTAAACTTTCCTACCTTTGGGGCGTTTAAGTTGCAAGTTAAACCGCCCAATATGCCTTTAAGACATTCTTATTTTTATCGGACTTTCATTTTATTTTTTCTTCTTCAAACTTCTTTTTCCGCTGCTTATTCCCAAAAACCCAGGAGATACAATGCTGCCGAAGTTAAGTTGATGCTCAAAAAACTGAATGTGCTCGGATCAGTGATGTACATCGCAGCGCACCCTGACGATGAGAATACTCAAATGATAGCGTATATGGCCAACGAAAGGCTGTACCAAACTGCCTACATGTCGTGCACACGTGGCGACGGCGGCCAAAACCTGATCGGTCCCGAAATGAGCGAGTTGCTCGGGGTAATCAGAACCCAGGAACTGCTGGCGGCCCGGCGGATTGATGGTGGGGAGCAGTTTTTTTCCCGAGCCAACGACTTCGGCTATTCCAAGCACCCCGACGAAACCTTTAACATTTGGAACAAAGAGCAGGTGCTGGCCGATATGGTGTGGAACATACGCAAATTCCGGCCCGATGTGCTTATCACCCGGTTCTCGCTGGAACCCGGCGTTACCCATGGTCACCATACTGCTTCCGCCATTCTTGCCAGGGAGGCTTTTTCCGCAGCTGCCGACCCAAAGCGCTTTCCTGAACAGCTCAAGGATGTGTCGGTATGGCAGCCCAAAAGAATTTTCTGGAACACCTCGTGGTGGTTTTACCGGATGACGGGCCGTGAATTTGACCCCACCGGAAAAATACCTGTAGATGTAGGTGCCTACAGCCCCTTGCTGGGAAAATCTTATACAGAGCTATCGGCCGAAAGCCGCAGTATGCACAAGAGCCAGGGCTTTGGCGCCACCGGCAGCCGTGGCACCGAAACGGAATACCTGGTACAGCTGGCTGGTGACTCGGCCCGCACCGATGTAATGGAGGGAGTAGATACCTCGTGGGGCCGGGTAAAAGGTGGCGAGAAGGTCGGTTTTCACACCGAAAATGCATACCTCAATTTCGATGCTGAGAATCCGAGCATCATCCTGCCGGATTTGTTACAGGCCTATCAGGCGCTGCAGTCGGTAAGCGAGGTGTATTGGAGAGAAGTAAAGCAGGAGGAAATAAAAAATATTATTAAAGCAATAACCGGGCTGTTTGTAGAGGCCAGGGCAAACGAATACGCGGTTGCACCCGGCGACTCCCTCACGGTGAACTTTGAAGCAATCAATCGTTCTCCGGCTTCTCTCACGCTTAAAAAGATAGTCGTCAACAACCTGACTGATCAGTTTTCGCTTGACCAGAAACTCGAAAACAACAGGGGATTCCAGCTCGAGAAAAAATATAAACTTTCTCAAAACCTTCCGTATACGCAGCCTTATTGGCTGGCGAAGGAAGGGACCACCGGCATGTACAAGGTAGATGAGCAGATGCTGAGAGGGCTACCCGAAACACCGCCCGCCATCACAGTAAACTTTGTGGTGAGTGTAATGGGCCTTGAGATGGACCTGGAAGTGCCGCTGATTTTTAAACGAAACGACCCAGTGGACGGCGAGGTTTATCGCCCTTTTGTGATTACGCCGCCTGTGTTCTCTACCGTAAAGGAAAAGGTGTATGTGTTTGGTGGTAATGAACCAAAGGAGGTGTCGGTTACGGTAAGGGCAGGAAAAAAAGAACTTGCGGGGAAAGTGTCGCTGGCGCTACCGCAGGGTTGGAAGGCTTCACCCGACTTTTATGAATTTTCGCTGCCGGTAAAAGGGCAGGAGCAGAGCTTCGTGTTCACCGTTACTCCTCCAAAAAAGCAGGGTACAGGTGATGTGGCAGCCATAGCTACGGTTGACGGGAAGAGCTATTCTAAGTCGCTGCTGGAAATTTCTTACTCCCACATACCTGTGCAAACGCTTTTTCCTGAAGCGAGCGCCCGGGTAGCTAAAATTGACCTGGAGCGAAAGGGGCAATTGATAGGCTACGTCATGGGTGCAGGCGACGCAATACCTGCCAGTCTTCGGGAGATTGGCTACACCGTAGATATAATCGGAGCCAACGGACTTACTGTGGAAGACCTGCAGAAGTACGATGCAGTTATTCTTGGTGTAAGGGCTTTCAACACACAGGATAAGCTCAGGTACGACAACGAAAAGCTTTTTCAGTATGTGGAAAATGGCGGTACCCTCATAGTCCAGTATATCACTTCAGGCGGTATGGTAACCGATAAGCTTGCCCCTTTTCCACTAAAAATTGGCAGGGACAGGGTGACAGTAGAAGAGGCCCCCGTAAATTTTGTAAATCCAAAGCATCCGGTGCTTAATTCGCCGAACAAGATCACCGCCAAAGACTTTGAGGGATGGGTGCAGGAACGCGGATTGTACTTTGCGTCGGAATGGGATGAGAAGTTTGAGCCTGTATTATCCAGCAGCGACCCCGGCGAAAAGCCATTGGAGGGGGGGCTGTTGATAGGCAAATACGGGAAGGGCTACTATGTGTACACGGGCTATTCGTGGTTCAGAGAGTTGCCGGCAGGCGTGCCTGGTGCGTATCGCATTTTTACGAATTTGATCTCTCTCGGAAAAGAATAAACACTATGCACAAGGAAAATGAAGAGGATTTGGACAAAGCGCCTCTGTTTGGCTCATGGAATAAGATCTACGGTTTTGTGATGGTCTTTTTTGTGATAGTCGTGGCACTTTTTTACTGGTTTACGGTCTCTTTTAGTTGATTAACCCAAGCTCCCGAAGATGAGTAACATTGACCTGGTAGTACTTTTTGGCACCCTGATTTTTATTGTGGCTTACGGAAGCTGGAAACACCGTAAACACCAGAATATCGACGGCTACCTGCTGGGCGACAAAAGCCTGAAATGGGGCACTATCGGCCTGTCGGTAATGGCTACGCAAGCGTCGGCCATTACTTTCCTGTCTACACCAGGGCAGGCGTACGACAGCGGGATGGCCTTTGTACAGAATTATTTTGGGCTTCCGCTGGCGCTTATCATGGTTTCGGTGGTATTCATACCCATCTATTATAAGCTGAAGGTATACACGGCCTATGAGTATCTCGAAAAGAGGTTTGACCTGAAAACTCGCCTCCTGGGCGCCTTCCTTTTTCTTCTTCAGCGGGGTCTTGCAGCGGGAATCACCATCTACGCTCCGGCCATTATCATTTCAACAGTTCTTCATTGGGATCTTTCTTATACAATTCTCATTTGCGGGGGGTTGGTAGTTATTTACACTGTTTCGGGCGGTACCAAAGCGGTTAGCGCCACACAAAAGCAGCAGATGACAGTAATAATGCTCGGTATGTTTGCAGCCTTCGGTATCCTGGTCTATTTGCTTTCTGATCACATTTCTTTCGGAAACGCCCTGCATCTCGCAGGAAGTATGGACAAGCTTCAGGCGGTCAATTTTTCCTTTGATCTGGACGAGAGATATACGATCTGGAATGGTATCGCCGGCGGTTTTTTTCTTTCACTCTCTTACTTCGGCACCGACCAGTCGCAGGTTTCGCGCTATTTGTCGGGTAAAAATGTAACCGAAAGCCGCATGGGGCTTATGTTTAATGCTATTCTTAAGATCCCCATGCAGTTTTTTATTCTGCTGGTTGGCGTAATGGTGTTTGTTTTCTACCAGTTCACGTTGCCGCCCGTTCATTTTAAAGTTTCTAATGTTGAAATGGTGCAGGAGTCGGCGGAGGCTGGCAAATACCTACAGTTGGAGGAAAAGCACCGGCGCATTTTTGACCAGAAGAAAGAAGCGCTTCAGTACCTTGAGGTGGCAAGGGAGAAAGGCGATGAGGAGGAGGTTGCCAAGGCGACTGAGATAGTGAAGGGCTACCAGGCACAAACGGAAGCCACCCGGCAAGAAGTAAAAGACCTCCTTAAATCGATTGACCCGGCAGTGGAAACAAAAGATTCCGACTATGTCTTCCTCTCTTTCATACTTGAGTACCTGCCTGTGGGGGTGATTGGGCTGCTGCTCGCGGTAATTTTTTCTGCAGCAATGTCGTCTACCTCTTCAGAACTGAATGCGTTGGCTTCTACTTCAACGGTCGACTTTTACATGCGGCTGGTAAAACGGGACGGTTCTGAAAGGCACTTTGTGCTCATATCAAAGTTGATGACGGCCTTTTGGGGAATTGTGGCTATTTGCTTTGCGCTGTTTGCACACCTGGTTGAGAACCTGATTGAGGCGGTAAATATTCTTGGTTCCATCTTCTACGGCAATATTCTCGGCATATTTCTCGTGGCTTTCTTTTTGAAATTCGTGAAGGGTACCGCGGTGTTTTGGGCAGCAGTGTTGTCGCAAACCATTGTCATTATTCTATTCAAAACCACAGATATAGCCTACCTCTGGTATAATGTGATAGGTTGTGTGGGCGTAATAGGGCTCAGCCTGTTGCTGAATGTGTTTAACAAGGAAGTCGCTAAATAGTGCCTGATGATTATTTGCCCGGGAATGCGATTTCAAACCTTCTTCGGATTTAATATGCCGTTTATCAAACTAGCGATACCCGTAAATCTTCGCTGACATTCTCCGGCGCCGGGCGCTCAATGATGTCAGTTTTTTTTCAGAAAGAGAGATTTCGGTTGCTACTCATACGTTGGCGGAAGTTTGTGCAATCGTTTTCGGTAGTGAAATAATCTGAAATGGAGCAGTAAGGTAACATCGATTCTTCAAAGAACGCATTGGTCCACAGGTGTCCATCGGCTACAATATTCCGCTTTCGTTAGTATATCGTATTACCCGTGAGCCAGCCTGTCGGCTAATTTTCCTCCATTGCCTCACTAAAATAACAGCGGCCTTTGGCTACTTTCTGCAGGAAATGCACCCAATCACCTCCGGTGTAACTTCTGCCTCAAAACTGCACGGAACTACGGTGGTGATGCACCTACATTTGCTTGTAAATGAGGCAGTTTGCGGTTAATCCTGCTGCTTTGGCAAAACAGGGTGCATGATGAATATAACTACTTAACCAAAACTCACATGCGATACAAAAAACGCGGGTTGACCTGATTCTCTTCTCCCTAACATCCTGAGCTATGAAACTACCCTCACTCTCAATCTTCACGGTAATATTATTTTTTTCATTTGTCGCTTTTTCTCAAAACTACAAGTTTGAGAAAGTGGGCACCCGGGCCGGCCTTTCCCATAGTAACATCAGCTGCATTTTGCAAGACAGCCGCGGTTTTATGTGGTTTGGTACAAGAGACGGCCTCAATAAATACGACGGCTATCGCTTTACCGTGTTTAAAAATGACGCTGACGACACCACCACGCTTGCACACAATACCGTCATGGATATTGTGGAAGATGAACAGGGTGATATTTGGATAGCTACATGGGGCGGAGGCCTAAATAAGTATGACAGGGAAGGGAATTATTTTGTACGGTACACCCACAGCGAAAGCGACACTAACAGCCTTTCAGACAACCTGCTCTACAGCATTGAGATAGATCAGCGAGGCAATATTTGGGTGGGAACTTCTACCCGCGGCGTGGACATACTAAATGTTGGCAGCAATAGTTTCAGTCATTTTTCACCCACCAGGGGCAATACAGAAAATTCAGGGAGAGTAACTGTGCACCCGGGTGAAGAAGCTGTGAGCGAAATTTTTGAAGATAGCCGCCAAAATATGTGGGTTGGAACGGAGACTGAAGGATTGTATGTATTGTTTTCCGGGAAAAACAGCTTCAAACATTATATGCACAACCCCGAAGAGGCAGGTGCATTAAGCAGCAATTCGATTAGCGAAATTTTTGAGGATAGCAAAGGCCGCATCTGGGTTGGCACCAAAGGCGGTGGCTTTAATTTGTTCGACGTTGACGAAGAAAAATTTATTCATTACAAAAAGAGCGATGGTGGATTGCTGAGCGATATCATTTATGCAATTGAGGAGGATGGTGCCGGGCGGCTTTGGATTGGCACTGAAAACGGCGGCTTGAACGTTTTTGATGCTGAAAAGCAGCGATTCAGTGCATTTGTTGAAAGTGATAACCTACTGGGCCTCAATAGCAATTCGATTTGGGCGATTAAGCGCGACGTGAAGGGCACAATGTGGATTGGCACCTTCAACGGGGGGATAAACTACGTGGACAATGACGCCCAAAAGTTTGCACACTACACTTACAGCCCATCAGAAAACAGCCTTAGCAGCAACAAAGTGCTGAGCATCTACGAAGACTCAAAGGGGAATATATGGATAGCAACGGATGGCGGAGGGCTTAATCTTTTCGACAGAAAATCGGGCGCTTTTACGCACTACAAGCATGAGGATGGCGAACCTAACTCCATCTGTGGCAACTACGTGCTTAACGTGCTCGAAGACAGCGAGGGTAATATATGGGTGGGCACCTGGGCCGATGGCGTCACCGTGCTAAACCTGGAAAAGAACACTTTCAGGCATTACAAAAACGATCCTTCAGATCCGCACAGCCTGAGTGATAATAAGGCGTGGGAAATTTATGAGGATAGTGAAGGGGTGGTGTGGATAGGAACCGTAGGAGGGGGCCTGAACCGGTACGACAAAAACACAGGCACGTTTAGCAGATATGTGCATGACAAGACCGATGCCGCCAGCATTGGAGCCAACGTGGTACTGTCGATTTATGAAGACACAAGTGGAAACTTCTGGCTGGGAACAAACGGCGCCGGACTACTGAAGATGGATCGCAAAACGGGCGAGTTTACAAGTTTTCGAAGCCGGAAGGGAAAAAGCAATGTAAGCAGCGACAGGGTGGATCATATACTCGAGGATCGCAACGGAAATCTCTGGATTGCCTCAGACGCCGGACTTAATTTCCTTGATAAGAGCACCATGGAATTTACGGTTTACCGTACCCGCGATGGTTTGTCGAACAACATGGTTCACGGCATTCTCGAAGACGACCAGGGATTTTTGTGGATAAGCACAAATTCAGGACTCTCGAAGTTCGACCCGGTTAACAAGACTTTTGTGCATTACAGCTCGGCCGACGGTTTGCAGGAGGGGGAATTTAAAGCAGATGCCTTTTGCAAGACTAAACGCGGCACCATGTATTTTGGTGGCAATAATGGCTTCAACGAGTTTCATCCCGATAGCATACAATCAGTTACCTTCGACCCACCCATCCTCCTCACGGGCTTCAGACTGTTCAATAAAGAAGTTGAAATAGCTGCCGATGGTAGTACACCCCTTCAAAAGCATATTTCAGAGTCGGGATTAATTACCCTCAACCATCGGCAGTCGGTATTTACCATCGAATTTGCTTCTCTAAACTTCACTGATCCTTCGCGGAAGCAATATTTGTATATGCTGGAAGGGTTTGATACCCACTGGAATGAGGCCAGGAATGGCACACACACTGCCACTTATACCAACCTTGATCCAGGAGCATACACCTTTGTGGTAAAAGGCCTTAAAAACGATGGCAGCTGGTCTGAAAAAAAAGCCCGGCTGGGTATCATGATCACCCCTCCGTTTTGGAAAACCTGGTGGTTCAGGGCATTGAGCGCGCTGGCAGTAGTTATGGGTCTTATCGGTTTCTACAAGAAACGGGTGAGCTCCATCA
Source organism: uncultured Imperialibacter sp. (assembly GCA_965651695.1). Taxonomy (GTDB): domain Bacteria; phylum Bacteroidota; class Bacteroidia; order Cytophagales; family Cyclobacteriaceae; genus Imperialibacter. The sequence goes on from CBFGTI010000047.1 coordinate 18,846, forward strand.
AACGCCACCGGCAGCAGCTGATACAGGAAGTAAAGGAACGAACCAGGCAGTTGGAGGCTTCTACGCAACTTGAAAGGCAGGCCAGGCACGAGGCTGAGCAGGCAAACAAAGCAAAGAGCGTATTTCTGGCCACTATGAGCCATGAAATACGAACCCCGATGAACGGTGTGATAGGGATGGCCTCTTTGCTGGCTGAAACAAATCTTACACCTGAGCAACAGGAGTACACCGATACCATCCGCAACTGCGGCGAAGGGCTGCTCGGAGTCATCAACGACATCCTCGACTACTCCAAAATTGAGTCGGGTAAGCTTGAGCTGGAGAATGTTGCTTTTGATCTGCGCAGCTGTATTGAGGAAGTGCTGGAAATTTTTGCCGGAAAGGCGGCTGATTCGTCGCTGGATCTTATTTACGAGATTGACTACAACGTGCCTGCTCAAATAGTAGGAGACAGCCTGCGTTTACGGCAGGTTTTGACGAACCTGGTGGGCAATGCATTGAAGTTTACGAAGAAGGGAGAGGTTTTCATTGGGGTGCGACTGGCAGAAGTAAGGGGCGAAATGGTGACGCTGGCCTTTGAGGTTAGCGATACCGGCATTGGTATTCCCGAGGCTAAACTCGGCAGGCTTTTCAAGGCATTTTCTCAAGTCGATAGTTCTACCACCCGGCAATACGGCGGTACAGGCCTTGGCCTGGTTATATGTAAAAAGCTGGTGGACCTGATGGGTGGAGCAATTCAGGTGAAAAGCACAGAGGGCCTCGGAACTACTTTCGCTTTTACCATCCAAAGCCAGATTAGCCAGCAGGTGTTGCGCACCTATGTTCATTACAACGTTGCCGGCCTGGAGGGAAAAAGGGTGCTGGTGGTTGACGACAATGCAACCAACCTCAACATCCTGAAAAACCAGCTGAGCCAATGGAAGCTTCGGACTGCGCTGGCTGCCTCTGCAGAAGAGGCGCTAAGTATTCTGGCAACTGATAAGGATTTTGACCTGGTGCTTACCGACATGCATATGCCAAATATGGACGGACTGGAGCTTGCCGGCCGGATAAAGGCGCAGATGCCGGGGCTAAAAATAATCCTTCTTAGCTCGCTGGGCGACGATAGCTACAAGGCGCGGAAGGATCTGTTTGCGTCGGTGCTTACCAAGCCGGTTAAGCAAAACATGCTGTACAAGCACATTTTTGCCCAGTTCAAGGAGAACAGCAGAGTGGTTGCCGAGGAGGCTTCTGCAAAGCAGGGGCTGGAATCAGACTTTTCCCGGAAATATCCGATGACCATTCTGGTGGTGGAAGACAACCTGGTAAATCAGAAGCTAACAGAGCGGGTCCTTACCAAGCTCGGTTACACGCCGGATATTGTGGCAAATGGTGAGCTGGCCGTGAGTGCCGTGGAGAATCGGCAGTACGACCTCGTGCTAATGGATGTGCAGATGCCGGTAATGGACGGGCTTGAGGCCACCCGCATACTAAGGACAAATCCGATACCACAGCCTGTAATTATTGCCATGACTGCCAATGCCATGCAAGGCGACCGGGACGAATGCTTGAATGCAGGTATGGACGACTACATTTCCAAGCCCATTAAGATTCAGGATCTTGTGGTTCTTTTGGAGAAATGGGCGGGAGCCAGAAAGGCGAATACCCTAAATGTTGTGCAGAAAAGCTAGCGGCAGGTCAATCCCTCATCATCCTTGTTTGTAGGAAGTGTGGACGAGCCGCCTATTGCATCACCCTTACGAATTTCGTTATGTAGAAGTCGGCGTGCACCAGCCTCCCGGGCTGCATTTCCGCAGAAGATCCCACTGCGCTATAACAATGACCTGGGCCGTTGGCCAGACTAAGAACCGTGGGGGGAGGAACAATGGCATGATTGTCATTTTCCAATCACCACCCGCGGCACGTTTTCGCTTTCCAGCAGGGCGTTAAATTCGTCAAACTCAGTTACCATCAACTGGTCGTACGGGCGCCGCAAGTCTTCAAAGTCTCTTTTCAGGTCCTCGTAGCGCTCCAGCATTCCTGCAGTGGGCCGGTTGTGCTCAGCCACCACCGTACCGTACAGCAGCGCTATATGGTTGCTGAATTTTCTTTCATAGTTGATCTCATCCTGGCTGGTTTCGATTCTGTGCTGAAAAAGAGCCTCCTCGGTATTCAATAGTTGTCTATCCAGAGAGGCAGCCATCTCTTTAATTTTGGCGGAGTAGCCCGCCGGGCCCGCATTTTCGGCAATTTCGCGGGCTTGTTGCCTCAGCGAGCGTATGGTTTTTATGAGGTTTTGCGACTCGCTCAGTAGCCCACCTATTTCCATAGCCAGCTCAAACTGTGCCTTGTAGTCGGCAACTGAAATGTGGCTCCACCGGGGGTCTTGTTTAATCCGGAACGTCTGTGTTTCGCTCCACCTGCCTGCTTTCAGCTGTACGGTGTAGGTGCCGGGCACTGCCTTCGGCCCCGGCACCTGGCCGGCACTAAATACCATCGACACAAAACCATCGGTCATGGCAGGGGCCGGATAGGTGAGGTCCCATAGCACCTGGTTCATTCCCTCGCGCAGCGTGAGCCGCAATTCATTCCGATTTCGGTCCGGCTTGTTGGAATATACCGCAGCTACACTGCCGCTGGCATCTGTAATCTGCAGGCGTACGGTGTCTTTGGCAGGTACCTGCTTCAGAAAAAACCTGATCCTGGCTTGCTGCTGGTAGCCACTGCCAATGTCGGTCCGGTAGGCATCGGCGGGTTTCATCAGAAACTTTTGCCTCGCAACAAGCCTTTCGGTGAGCTGATGGAGCGGCGTAAGGTCGTCGAGAATCCAGAAGGACCTGCCCTGGGTGCTGAGGACGAGATCTTTTTCGTGCACCTCTATATCTGTGATGGGCGTAACTGGCAGGTTGAGCTGCAGGGGTTGCCAGTTTTTTCCTTCGCTAAAAGAGACATACATGCCAAACTCAGTACCTGCATACAGCAACCCTTTTCTATCGGGGTCCTCGGCTATGGCTCTTACGAAGTGGCCTTGCGGAATTCCATTCTCCCCGCTGGTGAGCAACTTCCAGCTGGCGCCGAAGTCGTTGGTTAAAAAGATGTACGGCGTAAAATCCTGCTGCCGGTACTTTTGCACGGCTACCAGCGCCCGCCCCGCCTGGAGTGTGCTTAATTCAATTTTATTTACCGTGCCCATTGCAGGCATTGCCGGAGGAGTGATATTTTTCCATGTTTTGCCGCCATCGCGGGTTATGTGGATCTGCCCGTCGTCGGTGCCGGCCCATAGCTCACCCTTGTTTAGGGGAGATTCCTCCAATGCAAAGATGGACGAATACACTTCCACACCGCTGGCGTCGTGCTGAATGGGTCCGCCCGGGATTCCGAGCTTTTCGGCGTAGCGGGTGGTAAGGTCGGGGCTTACAATTTCCCACGACTGGCCCTTATCAGTAGAGCGATGCACGTAGTTGGAAGCAATGTATACCACGGCTGGCTCGAACTTTGAAACGAGCACCGGGAAATTCCATTGCCACCGGTATTTCAGGTTGCGTTGCTCGGTGCCTTCGGTATAGTGTGGGTAGGCCGATACCTGGTGTGTTTCCCCGGTTTTCCTGTTGTAATAGGTAATTTCGCCGCTGTAGCTGGTAGCATATATTTCATCAGCGTTGGCAGGATTTACCGCCACGTCGGCCGACTCGCCTCCACCTATATCGTGCCAGTCGGAGGTAGAAGTGAGCGAATGAGGCAGCGAGCAGGAGGGCACAGAAATGGTGGTGTTGTCTTGCTGCCCGGCATACAAGCGGTAAGGAAACTGATTGTCGACGGTAACCCTGAACAGCTCCGCAGTGGGCTGGTTCTCCTGCGTCGACCATGTCTTGCCCCCGTTCAGACTTACGTTGGCGCCGCCGTCGTTGCACTGCACCATCAGGTCAGTGTTGTCGGGGTTTATCCAAAGGCCGTGGTTGTCGCTATGGGGGGTCCTTATCCTGTAATTGAACGTACGGCCCCCGTCAGCTGATTTGTATAGATTAACATTGCTGGCGTATACCGTATTTGCATCTTTGGGGTCGGCGGTAATATGCGAATAGTACCACCCACGCTGCCGCAGCTCATGGTCGCGGTTGATCCTTTCCCAGGTGTCGCCGCCGTCGTCGGACCGATACAGCCCACCTTTTTCTTCTTCCGCTGCCTGCACAATGGCCCACACACGGCTGGGGCGGGCCGGCGACACAGCTAAGCCAATACGGCCCAGCAGCCCCCTGGGCAGTCCACCACCCAGCTTTTGCCATGTCTCCCCCATATCGGTTGAGCGCCAGATGCCTCCTTCCTGTCCGCCGTCGATAAGCGTCCATGGTTTGCGCTCCGCACGCCACATGCCAGCATACAGTACCTTCGGGTTTTTGGGGTTCATCTCTATGTCGATAGCCCCGGTGCTGTCACTTACGAAGAGTGATTTTACCCAGGTTTGCCCGCCATCTGTTGTTTTGTACACACCACGCTCCGGGTTTGGCCCGAAAGCATTACCCAGAGCAGCCACAAAAGCAATGTCGGGATTGGCCGGGTGAACCACTATTTTACCGATTTGCCCGGCTTTTGGCAGGCCCACGAATTGCCAGCTTTTGCCTTCGTTGGTGGTTTTGTACACTCCGACACCCGGAGAAACATTTCCACGAATACAAGCCGAGCCGGTGCCAGCGTAGATTGTGCCGGGGTCGGAGGGGGCAACTGCCAGGGCCCCAATGGAGCCGGCGCCAATCTTTCCGTCGCTTATATTGCGCCAATTCCAGCCGGCATCGTCGGTACGCCACACGCCGCCACCTGCAGCGCCCATATAAAAGGTAAAAGGCTTTTGAGGAACGCCCGCCACGGCGGTTACCCTGCCCCCGCGGCTGGGCCCCGCGTTGCGGTAATTCATGCCGGAAAAAAAATTCGGGTCCACATCTTCTTTTACCTGGGTGTAGCCTGTGGAAACGATACTAAATTGTATGCCCAGACAGAAGCAGGCCAGCAACGCCTGCTTTAAAAATATCTTCATCTGAAAAATGGTAGTCGTACTAAAAGAAGAAAGATAATCATTATTGGGCGTTTTCCTGCCACCATTTCGACGTTTGGAGCGATTGACCAGTTAAATGGTTTGCCAACGTCACGGGAGTGGGATAGCTTCGTACCAGGCAACCACTGTCACAGTGCGCTGACAATCTAAGCACCGGGCTCACCAATGCAGGCAAAACTATTAAGCCACCTGCCTGTTTCAAAAATACAAGCTGCCGTTGTCGACAACCTCCAATTAATTGTTGGAATATATAATTATCTCTGTTTAATTCACCTTTTCATCCATTATGCAGAATCTGCAAAAAGGTAATTTTTTAAATCAGCTTATGTTTGTAAAGAAGCTAACATGGCTTTTTTTGATTGGTGTTTGCACTACAGCAACGGCACAAAAGATCTCCGAATTTGAGGGTACTGTGGAGGTCTTCGACGGAAAATCCGGCACCGCTACTTATCAGTTTTCAGAGAGCCGGGGTTCTAAAGTTCTCAATGGCAATTACATGCTCGTGATACAGCAATCTGATTCCATCAATCAGCTTTCTTTTTCTAAGGAAAGCTGGAGCGGGACGTACAAAAATAACCAAAGGGACGGCGATTGGTTGTTTGAAAAACGCCTGCACGACCTGGTGGTAAAGGGCATCGACTCGTATCAGTTGCAATATGATATTCTCAGCACTGAAGAAGTGCTGGCGGGCAGCTTTGACAACGGGTTGCATGCAGCCAACTGGAAGTACAGGATCTCGTCGGTCAAAAACGGCGATTTTCAAAAAAACCTGGCCGTTTCAGATATTGATTTTTCGGGTGGTAAGGTACGGTCGATTAGCTATAGCTCGGCTGCCGACTCAATACCTTTTGTCATAAACGGCCGTGTTAATGCTTCGGGATTCCTTGATAGCACCTGGCGTTTCGGCTATGGGATTGGCGGCAGGCTGGTTGAAGAGGTGAGGGAATATAAAGATGGCTTTTTACTGAGCCTTATCAAGATTTCGGACGCCGATACGCTATCGCAGTTGTATTATGACGACGTGAGATCTAAGCTTGAACTTATCGAAGGTGCTGGTGAAAACAAGAGCGTGTTTCGTTCGGCACGTCATTTTCCAATTACTTTCGACCATGGGTATCCCCATAATTTTCCAGCGTTGAGTGAACAGCTTCATGCCAACACTTTTCTTGAAAAAATTCTTACTGAGATAGCCGACAGGGATACTTCTCTTCACAGAGATTCCAATTTTCTTTTTGCTTCGGCACGATTCGAGTACGATCCCACACCAGATGAAAGATCCACACTTAACCAAATAAGGCATCATTTCGATTCTCTTTCCAGCTTTATTCACCTGTTCGATCGCAACAGGGTGTTCCAGCTGAATGAGGAAATTTCCGATTCACTTGCCTGGATCTCGGTTTTTGTGGAAACCTATAAAAACCGGCTCGACGAAATCGGCGCCGACATTCGGTTTATGGGAAGCTCTGCTTTTCGTTATGTAAACCCTGTTATTTACACACAGTCATTCAGTTCATATTTTCCTGAAGCCAATTCAATCTCCTATTCCTTCAAAGGTGAGCGCAGAACCAGGAACATTGATTTCGGCGAAGTATTTTCTCCCAGTATTCACGGGCTTGAAAAAAGGCTCCGATCCGACCTGAAGCTACTGCGGGCACTGTATGCTTATTCCGATCTTAAATTAGGGCAGGTGAACAGGTCGGAGCAAATGAGGCAAATGGAACAGATGATCTTGAGCGGCAAGCTGCGGGCCGATTCTGTTTTCCGCAAGGCTGAATATAACTCAGCACATGCCAAAACAATCGCCGAAGCACTTCATTCGTCATTTTTGGTTGAAAAATACGCATTGATACTGCTGCAGTATACCAACGAGCAGGATTTTGATGAGAAGCTCTCGCATGGCTATACGATACTGGATATGCTCGACTTAGGCGTCACCTTGCCCGAGCTCATCGATTCAATATACATTCGCCAAAAGGAAATTGATGATGCGTATACAGTAGTAAAGCTAGACCCCTATACGTTCAACTACGACTTTAAGACCAGGAAGAAAAAGCGAATCTATGAAAGTGGGGCAGAGCTCCTTTTTGGCCACTACGTTTCGGCCCTGGTAAACGAAACCGACTACAGTAAGCTTAGCGACCGTATTGCATCTATTCGTCAGTTGCAGGAGCGGCTTATGGAGTTGCTGGATGAAGATACGACACAGCTGGAGAAAAAATTAAGAAACGAAGACAACCCCCAAAGAATTGAGGCACTTTTAAGTATCTAACCTAATCGTTCATGCAAGTGAAGGTATTGATTTTTTCTGTAGCCATGTTGATGGCTCATCTGGCGTCGATGGGGCAGGAGGTTGGAAGCGAGCTCCCGGAAAAAAAGAGCATCAGCCCGGCATCTGAAGTGTGGCTGGGGCTGTACACAAAATACCGGATCAGGGAAAAACTGTTTTACTACGGCGAGTATCATTTAAGGAGACGGGACGGCTTTTCTGATATGGGGCAGGTTTACCTCCGGTTTGGGTTGTCTTACCTGGTAAGCAAGCACTTCGAGTTTACCGCTGGTGTTGTGAATCCATACTACTGGGCTCCCAACCAAAATGATCCGCACATCGACAAAGTAGTACCGCAATTCAGAGGATGGCAGCAGCTGTTGTTTGTAATGCCCTTCGACCGGATGAAGCTCTACCACCAGATACGCACCGAGCAGCGATTCAAAAGAGATTATAAAAAAGACTCACCGTTCAAACTCACGCACCGCTTCCGGTACAAACTCACCATGTATTACCCCCTCAATATGGAGCATCTTGGGCCTGGTAGCTTATTTCTTTCGGCCTACGAGGAAATATTCATACAGGCTGGTAAACCTATCATCTACGACCATTTTGAAGACAACCGGGTATTCGCAGGCTTTGGGTATATTTTCGACGAAAACTGGCAGCTGCAAACCGGCTACCAATGGACCTTCAGGCACGACAATTCGCCCTACGCCTACCAAAGCCGCCACATTTTTCGGGTGAGCCTTTACCACAATATCGACTTCTTGCAGGAGTAAGGGGGGGGGGCAGTAGTATTTACAAGCGGAACAGTTGCTTCAGGAATAGCAGAGGAGCAGGAAATAACAGTTCAGGTGAACAACGGGCGGCAAGGCGTTTATAACGGAAGATTTCAACATGATGGTCAATTGCTGATAGGCGAGCTGGTAGTTGATTAAAACAATTATCGAGCCGTTCCTCCGCCCATAGGGGAGAGCATCAAGTAGCCTCTAATTTTGTTACGTTGATAATGTGAAAAAAAAATTACAAAATTGGGAGGTATTTTGTCTGACCTATGATTCCAGCTGCTCGCTTGTGTCTTCTGCTTTTTATTTTCTGTTGGACCGGCTTACGCTCCGCTACTGCCCAATGCCTTACCGACTTTACAAAATTATTGCCTGAACCCGCTCTTGATTACGCCCAGGGTTTTGGCAGTGCATTGGCTATGTACGACGATTACCTCGCGGTGGGTATTGCAAACCACGATAGCCTCGGTCGGCTGGCTGGCCTTGTTTATATATACCAGAAACTGCCTGTCGGCTGGTCTCATGTAGCTACCCTAGCGCCTTCAGATCCTGCAGACGGCCTGCGTTTTGGAGCCACCCTTGGCATATCGCAAAATTATCTGGCTGTGGGGGCCTCGGGCTACGGCGGTAGGGTGTATCTTTTTAAAAAGACATCAGGGGGGTGGACAAACCAGACAGAGATAGCCACCTTTGCAGTAACAGGCACCAGCTATTTTGGGAGCCTGGGTAGTCAAACTATCGAAATTTCCCCCGACGAGCAAACCATCGCCATTGCTGATTACTACCTGGTTACAGGCGAATCGCCAAATAAGCAGCATGGAGCCGTTTTTATCTATCACAAACAGGTGCACGAGGAGTGGGACGGCGCTGAAACTCCCCTGAAGCTGCTGCCGCCCGAGGAAACGGCCGTTGATTTCGGAAGGGGAGGGGTGGAAATTATGGGCGACCGGATTGCAGTTGCCATGCCTTACGGTCCTAACGGCAATGGCATGATTTACCTCTACCAGGATATCACCGGTCAATTTTCCAATGTCACCTTAGAAGCGAGGCTCTCGTCAGGCACTCAGGAACAGTCCATTTTCTCCGGATATACAAACTTCATTTTTACTGACGACGGCATCTTCTCCTCATCGCAGCTCATTAATCCGCCGTTGGGGCGTACGGTCCATTTTTTCGAAAAGCCGGGCTCTGGCAACTGGGTCGATGCTACACCGACCTGCCATTTGTATACATTCACAGACGATAACCTCTATCCCTACATCAAGCTATCTGAGAGTGAAGACGGTATTCTGGCTTCTATCCAAAGCAGGGATGGCGGCGGCACCTTAAGGTTAATCCGTAAAGGTGCAGGTGGCTGGTGCCATGCCCAAACCGAGCTGATCGATTCGTATATGCCGGAGCCGGATCAGTATGTTTTTGATTACGGAGACATAATGACAAGCAGCCAGGTGCCCTTTGCTGCAATTGGCATGCTCCCACATCCGGAAAGCTTGCAGGCGCAGTTAGCCATACGGGTGCTTGCAAAATTACCCGACAACACGTGGGAGAAACAACTTATTTACACAAGCGATAAAAGTACGGCCGGACACCGGTATGGTGCTCGTATGGTAACCCGCGGCGAGCACCTTTTTGTCTCCGCCAGCAACGATGCCACAGTGAAAGAGTACGGAGGTGCAGTGTACTCCTACCGGAAGGTTGGCAATGCATGGCAACAGACGGGGAAAATTCTCCCTCGCATAGATGGAGCTTACGATGATGTGTTTGGTTCCGCACTTGCGCTGAGTGACAATTTTCTTGCAATAGGCGCATTGGGCTTCGAACCCTCGGGACGGGTGTTTTTGTACAAAAAGAAAAACAGCAACTGGTCTGACCCCGAACTATGGCAGGAGATAGACCTCGCGGCTGATAGTTTGGACGTAAGCGCTTCCGGAGACCACCTTGCGATGAATGGAGAATGGCTCCTAATCCCGTATGTGCAGAGCAACCCGTTTCGGACAGTGCTTGCCATTTACCGCTACAACGGTGACAAATGGGAATTTCATCAACGTGTAGTGGCAGGATTAGCCAATTTGTTTGCAAAGTCTGCAAGCCTGGCAGTGGACATCGAGGAAAACATCATTATCATTGGTACGAACCTTTTGGAGTGGGAGGCTGCAACTGACCAATGGGTGCCAAAACACATTCTTACTCCCTCAGACCCTGAAGCAATGAGAATGTCCCCGGATTTCACTCACTGGGTAACCAATGGCGCTACCTTCGGGCATGATGTAGATATTGACGGCAATACTATTTTTATAAGCGCCCCGACCAAAGATCATGAGGGTAAACAAGATGTTGGTGCTGTATATGTTTACACAAAAAAGCCCTGGGAAAACTGGAGTTCGCGTACTGAGTCAGCGAAGCTACTTCCGCGGGTAGTGGAAGAGCGGGAACTGTTTGGCTACTCTATTAAAGCCTTCGAAAACACGCTAATCGTAGGTGCGCCCGGCTCTGACTACAACCTCAATGGCACAGGCCGAAATCTTCCTGGAAGGGCCTATGTCTTCCAGTCCAGCGATTATTTCTGGCAAGACGCTACTCCATTGGTCGATTTCACCGGTGATACCTTTAAAAAAGATTACTTCGGCCTTGATGTGACGCTCGATGAAAGCGATTTTGTTATTTCTGCATCTATTGAAGACACAAACACAGGTCAGCTTTCTGGCTCTGTCTACGTTACACCCGCTCCACCAATGGTTCGTCTCGTACCACCCATTTGCAATGAGAACACCCCCGTTCAGCTACTCGGCTATCCCTTCAATGGCACATGGAGCGGCCCCGGTATTGTAGATGCAGAAAGGGGAATATTCGACCCCGCGGTAGCCGGACCAGGAAGTCATTACCTGGCCTACGCTACCGAAAGCTGTGCTAACAAGGGTCTTTTAAAAGTGCACGTTGAGTCGCCTCCAACGGCTGCCATTAGTGGAGATGATGTATTTCTTACCTGCGAAGAAAATCCTGTAAGTGTTAGTTTGCAGGGCAATTCTGAAGAAGGAAACACCTATCGCTGGTATTATCGCGAAACCGAAGAGGCGCCTTTCCATCGCTATGAGCAATTGGGAACATCGGTGCTGGCCACCAAAGTTGGCGAGTACCAGTTGCGGGTAAACAATGAGGCTTGCCAGGCTTTTTCGGAGGTGGTTTCTGTCCGGTATCAGCATGTGCCGCTGGTTCTCGATTCGCTGGCGAGGATTTGTACCGATGAAGCCGAGAGTATAGAGCTAACAGCCACACCCGAAGGAGGCAGATGGAGTGGGCCAGGGGTGGTTGCAAACAGGCTGTTTACTAAAAATATAGATGATGGCCTGCATGCGTTGCGGTACATGTATGTTTCCGACCTCGGCTGTAAGTTTGCTGATACCGTTAGTCTCCTGCTCGAGCGCCTGCCCGTGCCCATTATAAGCCGGGGCGACGGGCATTTGTGCGAAGAAGGGGAGGTGACTCTCCAATTAAATGGCGGCGTACAGGGTGGGCTGTTGTACCAGTGGCGGCATAGGGCTGAAGGTGCTGCGGATTTTACAGATGTGGAAGGAGAAGGTACGCTTACAGCAGTGGCAAGGGGTGCTTACAAGCTCTACCATACCGATGGCGAGTGCGCGGTGGATTCAAACATCCTCAACATATCTGATTCCACCTTCAAGTTCACATTCACCCCGGCAGCACCTGTTATCGACCTTTGTTACGGGCAAGCAGCTGAGCTGGCTTTTACCGGCGCATCCCATCACCGCTATAGCTGGTACTTTGCAGAAACACCCGAAGAGGACCCTGAGCAACTTTCCACCACCACCAGTAAGCTGACGGCCGATAAAAGCGGAAGCTATTATGCCACGGTAGAGTCCGGCATCTGTAAGGTGGATATGCCAAGGAAACAGGTATTTATACAGCCGAAAGACTCCTTGTGGGTACCCAATGTTTTCAGCCCCAATGGCGATGGGTACAACGAAACGTTTGAAGTATTCACAAACCAGGAGCAGGCCGTGCTTACTGTTTACAACCGTAACGGGGAAAACATATTTACCGGCAAAGCCACCCGGGGCTGGACGGGTGATGGGGCCTTGCCTGCCGTTTATTTCTGGAACGTTAGCTATACCAGCTGCGAAGGCGACAAAAAGGTACTAAGGGGTACGGTGCAATTGATGCGGTAGTTCATATACGAAAGTCCCATCGCCATTCTGGCAGTGGTCCATCTTAATCGGGTGCCGTCGTGGAGCAGCCGTCGTGGAGCAGCCGCTGCGCTGCGCTGCCGACCGTGCAAAGCAGTGACCTACCCCAAAACTGCAGAATTATCTATCACCCGAAGGCTTTCATCGCTCGTTCTTTCAGCAGCCATTATACACCAACCCGGCATCAGGTCTTTGAGTCCAACACCAGCTTTCTGCTCTCAAGCTTTTCAATCTGGTCGTAAAATGTTTTGAACTCATCAAAACCTTCCTTCGTATAGTTGCCCTTGTATAGAATGACTTTCCGTTTCACAATCAGCTTATTTGCCTCCGTCTCAATCGATAGCTCGTATTTACCATAAGGCGTTTCAATCATTTCGGCTTCCGGCAAATTGTATATCCAATAGTTTTGAGGCAGCGCCACTTCTATCTCGTCCGTCACTGTTAAACCTCTTTTGATGGAAAAATACCTCATCATTGCGTTGTGGTCGATAAAGCTGGAAACAGGGGCTGTAAGCGAAACTGGCAGTATTAATTTGTCTCCCACAGTTTTTCCGAGTCCGTTCACTTCCAACACATAGTTCGATGTAAACTCCGCAGTGCTTCGGGCAGGCTGATCAAACTTGAATCCCTTCACCGTAAAGTCTTTGTAATTGAACTTCCTCTGATTGTAGTTTTCGATGTAATCATCAGGAGCTGAGGAAAATATCATAGCTTCGTCGAAGAAAATCCCCTTGTTGGTGGAGTTAATTTCAACAACAGCATTCCCTTTCTCATCTACCTTCAGGCTGGTTTTATTGAGCTGCAAATTATTTTCGTGCGAATACACTCTCGACCGTATAATTGCGCTGCTATTCTTTTCGATCCACAGCACATTCCTGTCATCGGTAAAGGTGCCTGTATAGTTGGAGGGGCCCGTTTGTGTTGTGCATTCCAGGTACACTGTGTCTTTCTTGTCAGGTATGCCCAAATACACGTGGTTAAACTGATTGCCTGGCAGGTCGGCTATCACATCCGGCACGTCATCCCCGGCTCTTACAAGAACGTAATTCGATTTAACGCCAGCGTAGTCGAGCATGTTCTTCATATAGGTGGTAAGGGCCTTGCAGTCGCCGTAGCCGTATTTTTCTACCTCTTCCGTAGGCAACGATTTAAATCCGCCAATGCCAAGCTGAATCGACACATAGCGGGTTTTGTCTTGCATATACTCGTAAATGGCTCTGATGAGAGTTTCCCGATCGTTTTTGTTCAGCCCGTCAATAAACTCCATCGTCTTCGGAGTAAGCGTATACGGCTCGCTGTTCAGCGATACAAACCAGTCTCCGAAAGCAGTCCAGCTGGCATTGCTGCCCGGCGTATTTTCCAGTGTAAACTGTTCCGGCGTTACAAATACTTTCGGCTGCTCTTCATAGAAATCTTCGTACCGGAGCTTCTTTTCTATCGATTGGAGGTTCGAAACCGTGAAACTGGTCTTCGATAAGGCTCCACTGGTTTCGGTTTGCCCGTTTACGTGTTGCTCACGAAGATTTACTTTTAAATCAGTCGGTCTCACCACCTCAAGTGTGGAGCGGTCTACTGCAAGATTAAAATACGAGCGTGGCACCCAGGTTGGTAGTGAAAGGTAGCCTTCCAGCTTCACCTTGCTGGTTACCTCCATCGTAAATGGGTACTGCTGAAATTGCGGATCGATCACCAGTATTTTACTGTCGTTTATTTCGTACGAAGGACTGAACCCTATCTCTCTGCCATCGCTTCGTTTCAGCTTTTTAACTTTATTACCATTCTTGTCCAGGATGGTAATCGAAACATCCTTTATCTTCCTGAAACGATCGAAATAGTCGCGGTAGATGCCGAATTGATAGCCCTTCTCAGAATTGATCCGGATACGGTAGCTTTCTTCAATTTCCACGTTTTTGCTATCGATGATAGTGTACCGGGTGAAGTGGTCGAGAATTCTGGCGTGCTCCTGGGCAAAAACGCTGCCCGGCAGGCAGAGGGTGATCAGAAGTAGTAGCTTTTTCATAATTACGTGCTCTTCAGAAGTTCAACAGGCTCGTTAAGTTTGCTCACAATCTGGCTGAAAAACTGCCTGAGCTCCTGGTATTCTACTTCGGTGAAAACGCGCTTATCAATTTTTAAAATCACTCTAAACTGAAGCCCGTTGTTGTCGGCGTGCGAGAGGTAGGTAAATGTAGCTGTGCCATCGGAGTTGGAAAGCTTAAGGCCCTGCGGCACCGATTTCACAGTAAGGTTTTTTGGTAGCGGCACTACGACTGTCGTATTTACCTCTTTAGAAATACCAAAATCAACCGGGTACTTTCGCTCCTCAGCCTTGAAAGGATTTTCCGCGTAGTCGAACAAAACGATAGGATTAAAAATAAATCCGTTGCCTACGTCCACAAGCTGGTCGGAAATGTCTACTTCCAGTTTCTCGCTGGCGTTTAATTTTTCTTTGTCGATTTTGCTCACTTCATACGCCTGAAATTTCACATTGGGATGCGCAGTTTGCAAATGCCCCAGGTATATCTCGTCGTTGTTGCTGCTTGCGTTGCGCTTCTCCGACCAATTTAGAAAGCCGTAGCCGCTGTTATGTTGTGTAATGGTGGCTTTCGGTGGTGCTTCCGGGTCGAGGCTTATCGATACAAACTGCCGCTTCACATCGCTGAAAGCAGTAGTTAGCTCAAGCCAGCTTTCGGCATCTTTCTTCACAATCAATCCGTTGCCATTCAGGCAATTGAAAGGGAGAATGCCCGGTCTCAGGTAGTCGGAGGTCGCGTCTATCATCATTTCAATGTCGCCGTCATTAATATACCCGATCACATAGTTCAACTTGTCCATTGCCGGTGAATAAGGCACTATTATGCCGTTGTCTCTCGTACTTAGAACAACTGGAAGTGTTCGCACGCCGATTTTGTTCAATAAAGCAATTAGTGAAAGGTTGATTTCTGCACTGTTTCCGCTGTGGGTGGTTTTGAAGTTTTGCTTGAGGTTGGCTGACGCAAAAATGGTTTTACTACCATTCCATTTAAGGTTTTCCCTGATGTACTCGTAAGCCAGACCAATTTTTTCTTCCGCTGTGATCTCTTTGCTGCTAAGCTCTTTGGCAAAATCATTAAGGTATGCAGAACCGTTGAGAACACCACCAAATCTCTCATACCTCAGCAGGTTTTCGATTACCTGTTTCCATGAAGTGCTGTAGGAAATTACGAGACCCGGTCGGCCTATTGATTCAATCTGGAATTGAAGTTTGGTTATATAATTGCCGTAATCGTTTAGGAATGGCTCTATCTTAAACGCAGGCATATTCTCCGCTTGCCATTCAGACGGAGATATCGTTTGTATCTTTTCAAATCCATATGCGGTTTTATTATAAACTACAAAGGTTGAGGTTCCAATACTTAAATTGCTAAACTTTACGGGGATTCTTTCCTGAAACCTCCATTCAAACGGGATGCCTATGTGTGAGTAAAAAATATCTATTACGCTCCCTACTACTACATTTGGCGCAAAAACTTTGTATACCTCAAAACCATCCACTACCTCTTCCGTGTAGATAGAACTATTTGCGGCTTTTTCCTTTATGATTTCACCGTTTACAAGATTAAATACAAAGACTTTAAAGTCGCCTTTCGTAGGTGTGTTGAATACCCAGTTGCCCCAGGTAAGGCCAGATTTTTTTAGAATCTTTACGCGGATATGTCTGGTAAATTCGATCGTACGCCCGTTGAATCGCCCGATGTCTGAAAGGATAACGGCGCCGGCAGATGAATCATTTTCGTATGTCGTCATCTGCAATTCTTCGAGCGAAACTTTTCCGAATTTGATATCTTTCTGAGTAAAGGCAGGTAGCCATGAACACGCCAACAGCCAGGTAAGCAATAAATTAATGTGCCATTTGGAGAGTTTGGGCCATA
>CBFGTI010000048.1:0-34639 GCA_965651695.1 uncultured Imperialibacter sp.
CGGGACAGCAGATTTGGCTCGACTACGTGAAGCCATACATCGACACCTATATTTCGGACACCTACGGCACAGTGGTGGGAGTGATTAATCCGGATGCACCATATAAAGTGGTTATCGAAGCTCATGCCGACGAGATTTCCTGGTTTGTTAACTACATTACCGACGACGGTTACATTTATGTGCGCAGGAACGGCGGATCCGATCACCAGATTGCTCCTTCGAAAAGGGTGAATATTTATACTGATAAGGGTATTGTGAAAGGAGTTTTTGGCTGGCCGGCCATACATGTGCGTGACTCTGCCAAGGAGGAGGGGCCTTCGCTGAAAAACATATTTGTAGATGTGGGTGCTACCTCCAAAGATGAAGTGGAAAAAATGGGGGTGCATGTTGGTAGCGTGATGGTGTTTGAGGATGAGCTGATAGAGCTGGGTGAAAAATTTCTTTGTGGCAGGGCGCTCGACAACCGCTTAGGCGGATTTATGATTGCCGAAGTAGCACGCCGGCTAAAGGAAAATGGAGTAAAGCTTCCGTTTGGGCTTTATGTAGTCAACTCAGTGCAGGAAGAAATCGGCCTGAAAGGTGCGGAGATGATCTCTCGCCGGATTAAGCCCGATGTGGCCATTGTAACCGATGTGTGCCACGATACCCACTCGCCTATGTACGAGAAGAAGCAGCAGGGCGATCTGAAGGCAGGCAGGGGGCCCGTGCTGACCTACGGGCCGGCCGTTCAGAATAATCTGCTGAAGATGGTTATTGCCGTCGCCAACAAAAAAGAAATCGCCTTTCAGAAAGCTTCTGCAAGCAGGGCCACAGGCACCGACACCGATGCATTTGCTTATTCCGCCGAAGGGGTGGCATCGGCGTTGATCTCATTGCCACTCAAGTACATGCATACTACAGTGGAGATGGCCCACAAGGAGGATATCGAAAACGTGATTAGGTTGATGTACGAGTTTCTCATCGATTTGCAGGAGGGACACGACTTCCGGTATATTAAATAGCTGCAACGCTGCATTTGAAATAATTGAACTTGCCATGCCACGGTATTAAGGTATGGCAAGTTGCGTTTTGATGAGCTACCATTGGCAATGCGAAATTTCCAAACAAGTACAGACCAAACCGGGGAAAAGGTTCGCTTTGCGTTCCCACCCCAACGCATCGTTTCGCTCGTTCCGTCGCAAACAGAGCTCCTTCTCGACCTCGGCCTTGCCGGGCGCCTGGTTGGCCGCACCAAGTTTTGCATACATCCGGAAGCCGCCGTAAAGCATGTGCAGGCAGTAGGAGGCACAAAAAATTTGCGATCAGACCTCATAAAGGCCATTGAACCGGATCTTATCATTGGAAACAAAGAAGAAAATGACAAGGAGCAGATCGAAGACTTGCGCAGGCAGTTTCCGGTTTGGCTGACGGACATCGTTACAGTGGCGGACGCATTGAAAACTGTACACGACTTTGGAACGCTTATCGGCGACGGCGACCGGTCGATTGCAATGGCTGCAGATATTTCTAAAGAATTAGCTGCAGTAAAAGGCATTTTCACAGGCAAGGTGCTTTACCTGATCTGGCAAAACCCGTGGATGGCGGCCGGGAGCTACACCTTCATTAACTCAATGCTGGAGTGGCTTGGCTTCGAAAACGTAGTTGCCCAATCCCGGTATCCCGAAATAAATAGACTCGACTCGCTGGCATCGACGGCTGATTATGTTTTTCTTTCATCAGAGCCTTATCCCTTTCGCCAAAAGCACGTCAGGGAGTTTCAGAATTTCTTGCCGGCTTCCCGTATCCATTTGGTTGATGGCGAAATGTTTAGCTGGTACGGCAGTAGGCTACTAAAATCCACTGCTTACTTCGGCGATTTCCAAAAGCTGCTGCACTGATCCTACTCGTGCTTCAAAGCTTTTACCGGATCGATAGCGGCAGCCCTTACAGTTTGAAAGGCAATGGTAACAAAAACCACAATTGTACAAATAGTGGCGGCTAATAAGAAGGGGACGAAATTGAGATTGATGCGGTAAGCAAAGCCATCCAGCCATGCTTGCATTGATAGGTAAACCATGGGGCTAAAAACCAAAATGGCAGCCCCTGTCAGGTAGGCAAACTCCCTTGACAGTGTAGCAAATAATTGCCTCAAACTTGCGCCAAGCACTTTTCTTACGCCAATCTCCCGTGTTCTTCGTAGGTGCATATAAGAAGCGATGCCAAAGAGGCCGATGCACGAAATGAGGAAGGAAATAATGGAAAAGGAGCTCACCAGCTGGCTCAGCCTCTTTTCGCTTCTATAAATCTGGTCGAGCTCGCTGTCAAGAAAACTGTATTCAAAAACCTTGTCGGGAAAGACCTGCTCCCACTCCTCCTGCAAAGTGACTATAGATTGCCGTATGTTCTCACCTTTAAGCCGCACCGTAAAGGTGACGAATTTAGAGGCGGCAACCTCCAGCACCAGTGGCCTCATAGCCTCTCTCAGTCCCTGAAAATGATGGTTTTTGATTACACCCACCACCTTTCCGGGTTTTCCGAGGGCCTCCAGGTTTTGCCCGATAGCTTCTTCCGGCGTCAGCCAGCCCAATGGCCGCAGGGCTTGCTCATTGACAATGAAAGCCGATAGATGGTCGGTCCCGAATTCCTTCGAAAAGGCTCTCCCGGCCAATAATTCTATTTTGTAGGTGTCGAGGTAGTCGTAGTCTACCGCCATGGCCGACATAAACACGTTGTCGTCGCGCTTTATGTCATCGGTCGTAACAAGAGCGCTCACAATGCCCTGGCCCGGAAGGGCAGAAGACAGGGTGCTCGACTCAATTTGTGGGTGTTTGGCTAGCGCATCTTCAAAGTTGTTCATTCTTTGCCGAAGAGGTCCGTCAACGCCGCCGCCCAGGATATTGTTCAAATTTTGGCTAAAGAGCGGGATCAGCAGCATGTGCTGTTTCTGAAACCCCAGCGGGGCGTTGCGGATGTAGTTAATTTGCTGCAGAACTACGAGGGTAGCTGCAAGCAGGGCCATGGAGATACCCAACTGTGTAACTACCAGTACCCGCCTCAGCGATGTTCCTTTTGCAGGCCCCTGCGAAAGTTTTCCTTTGAGGCCCTGAATCGGGTTAATAGATGAAAAGTAAAGTGAAGGATAAGTGCATGCACCTATTATGATCAAAAGCATCAGGCAGAAATAGGTGGCCAAAAGTTGCGGATGCAACAAGTCGGCTATCGCGAAACCCTTGCCGGTTAATTCATTAAGAAGGGGAAGACAGTAAGCAGAAATGAGCAATCCTATGCCTGCACCCAGCAAAACGATAATGGCGGACTCGACCAGAAACTGAAATGCCAGCGCTTTTTTGCTTGCTCCCAGCGCTTTCTTTATTCCTGCTTCCCTGGCTCGTTTGAGAGAAGCTACAACAGAAAGATTGACAAAATTGAAACAGGCGACCAAAAGCGTAAGCACACCAACAAGCCCTATTACAAAGAGTTCTTTAACCAGCATTCCCGAATCACCAGTAAAGTCGGAGTAGAGCCTGATTGAGGTGAGGGCCTGCAGTTTGTGGCTCACTCGGTTTTTTGTGAAGTCGTCAGCATGTTTTTGGACCAGCAGTTTGAGTTTGCCTTCTACCGCGGATGGTGATGCATTTTTCCGTAATATCACATAGGTGCTAACCGGCGTGTAGGTCCAATCGGTTTTGAGGTAATTTGCCGTTGCGGGGTCTTCCACGAGGAAAAAATTTTCGAAAGGAGCCAGAAAATCCACCTGTATGTGCGATTGGTTAGGCCAGGTTTTAAAAACCCCGGCTACATGGAAGGTTAACTTTTCTTCAAAAACAATCGATTTTCCCAGTACGTCGGTGGTTCCAAAGTACTTCAGCGCAATTTTTTCAGACAGAACAATCGAATTCTGATTGGCAAAAGGGCTTTCCGGGTCTCCTTTAAGGAACTGGAAAGAAAAAACATTGAAAACTGATGAGTCTGCGAAATAGAAATTTGCTTCTCTGAATTTCTCACCCGGTTGATCCTCATTTTTGCCGGGCAGCAGCCGAATGGCGGCTTGCCTCCCGTATAACCTGCACGCACTGGCAACGTCAGGCACTTCCGAATAAAGCAGTGGGCCGATTGGAGTGGCTGAATTGCTGTAGGTGTTTGCGCCGCCGGAAGACGTGAAGGTGGTAACAATTCGGAAAATTCGCCCACTGTTTGTGTGAAACCGATCGTACTTCAGCTCATCCAGAATATGAAGGCCGATCAGGAAAGAACAGGCGATCCCCAGGGCAAGCCCGGCGAGGTTAATCGTTGAAAATAGAACTTGCCTGCGGATATTGCGGAGAGCATACTTGAGGGTGTTCATATTCCGGTGTTTGGGTGCACATGTGTAGCAGCTTCAATATCCTAAAAGCCGCGCAGAATAGAAAGCGCGAGTATTCGCCCAAACAGGGGGATTTTCGGTGGAACGGCGTTATTGAACAAATTCTGCAGGCACCTCTTTTATTGACTTTATCGCGATTTTACGGTAAAACACCTCTGCACCTTCAGACTGAATTTGTAATTTCCCCTTCGCCAATGGTGTTTCCGAACCATCAGCGTTTAGTTGCCCTGAGTTGAACAGTTTCATCGTAACCTTGCCGTTTACAATGTGCAAGGCGCTGTCGCCAAGACAAATAAGCTCCAGTGTATTCCATTCACCGGTTGGCTTTTCTGCGTCCGGGTTTTTAATGCAGCGCCTGCCTGCTGTGCTTTTCTCGCTAAAGGTTACCCTTGGCGAAGTGGGGTCATAGATAAAACCCTGATCGCCGATTTGCCGGGCCGGAACATCCATAATACCGCCTGCTACTCCCCAATAGTCGCCGCAATCGCCCTCTTGCACCTGAAACTCCTGAGAGCGCATCCAGAAACCGAAATCGGCACCGTGGCTTCCAACAGCATGGTACAACAAGCCGCTGTCTCTTTTGGCTTTGTCACGGGGGCGGTGTTTTTGTTCTCCCCACTTAAACTCCAGCTTCAGGTGATAATTCTCGAACTCTTTTTGGGTTGAAATGCCTCCCCACTGCTCTCCACTTATGCGAATTGCCGGTTCTCCGTCAACTTCAACTACTGAAAAAATGTCCCCTGGGTCATTGTTGAGTCCAAAAGGCTCACCGGCAGGCTGAAATGTAGAATCGTTCACCTGCGTCCATTGGGGGCCGAGGTAGGTGTCCCAGCCAGTAAGGTCGGCACCGTTGAATAAAGGTTCCCAGGCTGAGCCGGTAGAAGATGGGGAGCTACACGCCTGGAATAACAGGGAATAGACGCCGAACAAGTAAAAAAATATCTTTTTCATGGGGGGTCTGATTTACACCCAATAAAGATAACTTATTCTGGTATCACTTCAGCTTTTCAATATCCTTGAGCCAGAAAGCGTGTGGATGATGGTCCATTCCTATTTTGGGGTAGTAGTTGACGGCAGCAGGGGCCGAAAGCAGGATAACGGACGCTTGCGGTGTGCTTAGTTTTGTTTGCCTTATCAGCTCCTTACCAATCCCCCGGTGCTGGTAGTCTTTGTGAACGGCCAGGTCGGAGAGATACGTGGCGTAAACAAAATCGGTGAGGCTACGGGCTACTCCCACCAGTTTGCCGTCGTGCCTTGCTGTGATAACGAGATTGGCATTTTGCAGCATTGCTTCCAGGCGGTCGGGCTCGTCAATCGGCCGCCGTTCTCCCAACGTGGAACTGATGAGAAGCTCCCGAAATTCGTGGGCACACAGATCTTCTTCTTTTTTATATGAGATCATTAAGAATAACGTTGTTGAGCAGCAAAGATCAATTAAATCCCGGTAACCTTTAATCCGTATTTCCGGCAGTCATCCCAAAAGCCAGGATACGATTTTTTAACTACATCTGGTTCCTCTATTTCTAGCGGCACCAACTGAGCCAGTGGTGCAAAGGCCATGGCCATTCGGTGGTCTTCGTAGGTCCGGATTGTTACGGGGCCTTCGGGTAGTTTTTCGCTTCTTTCCATTTCCCAGAAACCGGGTGTTTCTTCGGTTAGTTTAATGCCAAATTTGGCCAGCTCGGTTTGCATTGCCGCTATACGGTCGGTTTCCTTTATTCTCAGGCTTTCGAGGCCCGTCATTTGCAGACCGGTTTTGAGCCCGGCAGCCGCCACCATTACCGTTTGTGCCAGGTCGGGGCAGGTTCTGAAGTCGATAGCCATAGGAGCCACCGTCGTACTTTTTTCTATTACCAGCTCGTCAGCTTCAAACCTCGTGGTTAGGCCGAGCCCGTGCATAATTTCTCTGATTCGGATATCGCCCTGGTACGAATTTTCCCTCAGGCCCTTCAATCGTATGGTATTGTTTTTCGAAAGCGCTGCCATGCTCAGCCAATAACTTGCACCCGACCAATCCGATTCAATGGTATATTCGCCGGAGGTGTATTCTTGCGGAGCAATTGTAATCAAGTTCTCCTTCCATTGGTGCTCAACGCCAAATTGTTTCATTAGCCCGAGCGTCATTTCTATGTACGGGCGGCTAAAAACTTCCCCTACCAATTCCACCGTCAGGCCTTCTGGCAGAGTAGGCGCTATCATTAGCAAAGCAGAGATGTACTGACTGCTAATGTTGCCTTGTACCTTCAGATGTTTGCTTTTCTGGGCCGCTATTCTGGATATCCGTAGTGGTGGAAAGCCCTCATTTTTCAGGTACTCAATTTGGGTGCCGAGCTCTTTCAGGGCGTCTACAAGTATTTTGATCGGCCGCTGCTGCATTCGCTCGGTGCCGGTAATGGTGTGGTTTTCGCCGGTAATAGCCAGGTACGCTGTAAGAAACCTCATGGTAGTGCCCGCATCGAGAACATCGAGTTCCTTGTCTTTCGAGGCCAGCAGGCGCATCATGGTTTGCGAATCCCGTGCATCTGAAACATTGTGAAGCTTAATGGGTTGTTTGGATAAAGCCTTGATTATAAGCGCCCTGTTGCTTTCGCTTTTTGAAGAGCTCAGTTGAATGGTGGTGTCGTGCGGTTTGTCAGGCCCGGAGGCGAGCATAATTTTTTTCATCAGCAGTAGTGGAAAGGAGATTCGAAATTGTTTTTTAAGTAACGCTTAAAAATTAGGTTTCTTTTTAGTTTTTTCACAACAAAATACTTTTGGCACCGTTGTTGTCTTTACCATCATGTTAAACTCGATTATATGAACACATCAAAAACCATAACAACACTATTGGCCGGAGCAGTTGCTGGTGCAGTTACATTTATTGGAGTTAACCCTATCAAGTCTGTGGTTAATAAAGTAAGAGTATCCAAAATTGCAAAAACTACGCCTGTTCATAAGAAGGATGATGACGTACATTTCTTTATCTAGAAGCTGCCGGATTTGCTATTGAGTTAAACTCTTCCAGCGACTCCCTTACTTCCTCCAGAGAAATATTTACATCATATACAGCCTTTCCCAGTGCATTTAGTAAGCTACCCTTTATGGTAGCTTTTTCATTTTTCTTATCCTGTACAATCAGTTTCAATGCTTTCTCAATCGTATCCTCACCAACAGGTGCCAATTGATAGATGTTGCCGATCGCCATTCTGATGTCGTGGTACGCCTGTGGAGAAAGGCTACACTTTTTTACTGATAAATAAGCTTCCGAAATCATTCCAATTGCAATGGCCTCACCGTGTAGCAGGTGGTTATCGGTATTGAGCAGGGCGGTTTCAATGGCGTGCCCTATGGTATGGCCGAAATTCAGAATTTTACGCAGCCCTTTTTCGGTGGGGTCAGCAGCCACAACATCGGCTTTTATTTTTACCGAGTGTTCAATATGCTCCTTCCATGGCTGAGCTTCAAACGGCCTCGCAATTAGCTTTTGCCAGTAGGCTGCATCGGCAATCAGCGAATGCTTTAGTACTTCGGCATAGCCCGACCGCAGCTCTCTTTCCGGCAAAGACCTTAAAAAACCGGGCCATATTATTACTCGCTGCGGCTCTTTAAACAAACCAATGTGGTTTTTTAGTCCGTTAAAATCGATGCCGAGCTTTCCACCCACGCTGGCGTCTACCTGTGCCAGCAACGTGGTGGGCAAGTTGAGAAAGGCAATGCCTCTCTTGTATGTAGCGGCACAAAAGCCTCCCATATCGCCGATAACGCCACCTCCAAGATTAACCAGCAGACCTTTCCTGTCAAACTCAGCGTCGGTGAGGTGTCCCCATATCTGTTCACAGGTAGCCAGGTTCTTCTCTGCTTCCCCGCTTTTTATGCGGATGAGGGTATGCTTTGGCAGATGATCAGATACAACATTGTAGCACTGCTTTTCCGTATTTTCATCCACAAGCACTGCCACCTGCGAAAAGTCATGGGCTGAAAAAAACCTCCCCAATGACTCGGGGAGGTTATCTGTTATTTCGATGTTACCTAAAGTCATTACTCTTTTGAGCCAGCCGGCACACTACTCATGATTTCGGTTTGGCGTTTGATTGATGCTACGTGAATCAATTTATACATTTCCTCCACAAAATCGGGTGTTAGCGAAAGCGACTTGCCCCATTCGGCGCGGCTGCGGTAAATTTCGTTCCACCGGTCTACCTGGAAAATCGTTACGTTGTTGTCGCGCTTAAATTCTCCGATTTTCTCCACCATTCTCATCCTGTTGGCCAGCGCCTCCAAAATCTCACGGTCGGCATTGTCGATTTGGTCGCGCATTTCGTCCATAAAGTTGTTGAACGTAACGCTGGTGGAGTGTGCCTCTTTAGGCTTCAGCTCTCTCACCATCTCGCCCAATCTGGCAGGCGTCACCTGCTGCTTGGCGTCGCTCCAGGCATTGTCGGGGTCGCGGTGCGACTCGATCATCAGGCCATCGTAGTTGAGGTCCAGTGCTTTTTGGGCAACGTCCATCAGCATTTCGCGGTTTCCGCATATGTGGCTAGGGTCGCCCAATAGCGGCATATCCGGAAACTCTCTTTTCAATTCAATTGGGAATTGCCACGCAGGCACGTTGCGGTATTTTGTTTTTTGAAATGAAGAGAAACCGCGGTGAATGGCGCCGATTTTGGTGATCCCCGCTTTATTGATTCGCTCGATTGCCCCCAGCCACAAAGCCAGGTCGGGATTTATCGGGTTCTTTACGAGTACGGGTACATCTACCCCGCGAAGAGCATCGGCAATTTCCTGCACGGTAAAAGGGTTCACGGTGGAGCGGGCGCCTACCCAAAGGATGTCGATACCGGCTTTAAGGCATGCCTCTACGTGTTCGGGATTGCCAACTTCCACGGCAAACTTTACGCCCAGTTCGCGCTTCACATTGTTAATCCAGCCCAGGGCTTCCTTCCCAATTCCCTCAAACCCACCGGGGCGGGTCCGTGGCTTCCACACACCGGCTCTCATTACCCTAATACCTTCCTGATAAAGCTGGGTACAGGTATCTAAAAGTTGTTCTTCTGTTTCAGCACTACAAGGTCCTGAAATGATCAACGGCCGTTCTTTCACCGGCGACCATGATTCTAATTTGTCAATAGTAAGCTCCATACCCACCAAACTTATTTTTAAAAATCAAAAAACTATAAACGTGTTCTTTACTAATATTGCAGTTCCAAATAAACAACATTAATGGAAGTATCTCACCCCATGACCTTCGATGATACCGAAGTAGCTTTCGCCTCGAAATCGGATCAGGAATTACGCAAAATGTACTGGCTTTTCGCTTCGATGAATAGCAATTTCCTTGTACGCTTTGGAACGCAAGCGGTAATATTAGCACTAAAATTGAAATTGCCCATCAAAAAACTCATAAAAAAATCGCTTTTCAGTCATTTTTGCGGGGGAGAGACTATACATGAGTGTAAGCAAACGATTGCGAAACTCGGCGCCTCGGGCATAGGCACCATACTCGACTATTCGGCCGAGGGTGAAAAAACGGAGGTAGGTTTTGAGGCCAATAAGGAGGAGATAATACATACAATTCTTAACGCTGCCACCACGGCGCACATACCATTTGCGGTGATGAAAGTCTCCGGTTTGGGGTCGGAAGAATTGATGACAAAAGTGCAGGATGGCATACAACTGAATGATGCCGAGCAGCGTGCTTTTGCCAGCCTGCATCGGCGGGTGGAGGAGCTTTGCAGCAAGGCTCATGAGCTTAATGTTCGGATATTTATTGATGCTGAAGATTACGCCTACCAGGATACGATAGATGACCTTGCCACAGAGATGATGGAGCGGTATAATCGTGAACGGGCGATAGTGTTCAATACTTACCAGCTTTATAGAAAAGACGCCTATCAAAAGATGGTGAAGGCGCACGAAATAGCCGGCGAAAGAGGCTATTACCTGGGCGTGAAGCTGGTTCGTGGGGCCTATATGGAAAAGGAGCGGGAGAGAGCAGAGGAAATGGGGTATGAAGACCCGATTCAACCAACGAAGGCGGCTACCGACAGCGATTATAATAAGGCCGTGGAGTATTGCGCCGCAAGGCACCGGGAAATAGCTTTTTGCTCGGGTACGCACAACGAGGCATCGAATGTGCTGCTTACGGAGCTGATGGAAAAATACGGCATTGCCAAAAACCACCCCAACGTGTTCTTTGGCCAGCTTTATGGAATGAGTGACAACATCTCCTTCAGACTATCGAAAGAAGGGTATAACGTGGCAAAATATGTGCCTTACGGTCCGGTGGAAAAAGTGCTGCCCTACCTGTTTAGGCGGGCTGAGGAAAACACATCCATTGCCGGGCAAACCGGAAGAGAGTTTTCTCTGATTAAAAAAGAGATTGAGCGCCGGAAGCGGAAGTGAGAAGTCTTCAGCGGCCTAAATAGTAGGAAAACTCGAAAAGGCCTTTAAAGGAGAATCGATGGGTATCCGCAGCGCTGTCGATGTCGAGGCATGGGCCCATCTCGGCAGTCAGGCTTAGCCGTTTCGCAGAAAAGGGAAAAAACTCTATGCCAGCCGGCAGATTAACATACCATTTGTTTTCTTTAATAAGCCCGGCATTTTCGGTTGTTGCAGTGCCGACACCCGCTCCGAGGTACACTAAACCGGCAGCTTCCTCCAGCAATGCATAGCCCACCACCAAGCTTCCGTTGATAATGGTGGCTTTTAGGGGACGGTCTGTCAATAAAGGGTTTATTCTTCCGATTAGTTTAACGTTTTTTATTGAACCTGACTTAAAGTTGACACCGGCGGTGCCCATCCCAATCCCCACTTTCTGGGCCGAACAAAATGATATGCTGAAAAGTAACGCTACAAGGCAAAAAATTGTCTTCATAGATAGGAAATTGTTGTTGCAATGCACAACGCAGCACAGGGCCGAATAGTATGGCAGGCCGAGGGAGCCGGTTTTAACTTTTTTGTTCCTGCGCCTTTTCAATTTTCTCATCCGACCATTCCTCCTCTTCCCGGTCGGCCTCGGGTTCTTCCTGTACGGCTTTGGCCTGCGGATTATACTGCAACGAAAAGTAGATCGGGAAATGGTCGGACCCGATGTCGGGCAATACGCTAATGTTCAGCAACATAAACTCGCTGGAGTGGAAGATATGATCGAGCGGCCATCGGAAAACAGGATACTTCGCATGATAAGTACTAAAAAAGCCTCTGCCGATTCGCGGGTCCAGGGTGTTGCTTATTTTCTGAAAAAGGCGGGTAGTACGCGACCACGCCACGTCGTTCAGATCGCCGAAAACCAGCACTGGTTCATCAGCTTTTTCTATCTTTTTACCCACCAGCAGGAGCTCGGCGTCGCGCTTGGTGGACGAGCTGTCTCCCTGGGTAGGCACTGGCGGCATCGGATGCAGGCAGAAGACTTTAATTCGTTCGCCCGATTCCAGTTCCACATGCGTCTCAATGGAAGGCACCTCTTTGTCGAACAGGTAGTTCACCTTTGTGTTGTGAAGCTTCAGCTTCGAATAAAGGTGCATACCGTAGAGGTTGTCGAGAGGTATTTTAACGGTATACGGGTGTTCTTTTTCAAGCACTTCCAGTTGCTTTTCCCACCATTTGTCAGACTCCAGGGTGAGCACCATATCGGGCTTCAGCTTGCTTACCAATGCTATCAGCTTGCCAGAGTTGCGGTTTGGCGTTAATACGTTACTTGCAATAACTGAAAAAGAGTCTTCCCGGCGTATGCTGGCAGGTTTTTTTACCTCTTTTGGTGATAGTATGGTGTATGGGAATATTTGGGCTCCCTGGTAAATCAGGCTAACGACAAGCAGGCTTGAGAGCACCCAATGCCAGGTGCTCGTAAATGTATAGGTAAGCCCTGAGGCTATAATTAACACAATAAGAATACATGCAATCTGAAACCTCGGAAAATCAAAGATCCTTACCCACCAGTAATCCCATTTTGTAAGCGTAGCGGCTGTGGCTAGAATAAAAAACACCGAAAGTGCAATGATGCAATAGGCAAATACCGACATCAGTTTGATTTTTTTGCGATGATCCAAACTGCGTGAACAATGCCGGGGATGTAGCCCAGAAGCGTGAGGAGGATGTTGAGCCAGAAGGCCCCGCCAAGACCGACGGTTAGAAACACTCCCAGAGGAGGTAAAATGATCGAAAAGATGATTCTGACAATATTCATGGCTGCGCTGGTCGGAATAAAATTTCACAGATAACGATGTGGACGTGCGTTTGGTCTTTTTTGCAGGCAATTCGTCAGGTGGATTGCCTGCATCTATCTTGCGGTGAATAGGGAATAAATCAGGACTTTTCGCTTAAATTTGCACCTCATTTCGTAACTGCCCTTTTTACGGGCTAAAAAAACCAGGTAATGCACTTAAGCGAACAGGAGATTTTAA
Source organism: uncultured Imperialibacter sp. (assembly GCA_965651695.1). GTDB lineage: Bacteria > Bacteroidota > Bacteroidia > Cytophagales > Cyclobacteriaceae > Imperialibacter. Next base: position 12,724 of record CBFGTI010000048.1, read on the forward strand.
GAAGAAAGGAGCGGGAAGAGCTGATAGCAGCCAATATCAATCCTTATCCGTCAGAAACTTACGAGATCAACGTATCTGCGAAGGATATACACGAAAACTACGAGAAGAGAAAAACAGACTACAAAAGCATCTCCATTGCCGGGCGCCTCATGAGCCGCCGTATCATGGGCTCAGCCTCCTTTGCCGAACTGCAAGATGCCACAGGGCGCATTCAGATATACATTCGCCGCGATGACATTTGCCCTGGTGATGACAAATCGCTTTACAATGATGTTTTTAAGAAAAAGCTGGGCATCGGTGATATAATTGGCGTTAAAGGGTTTGTTTTTACTACGCAAACAGGAGAAATCTCCATTCATGTAACTGAATTTAAGCTGCTTACGAAGTCGCTGAAGCCACTGCCGATTGTAAAAGAAGCGGAGGATGAGCAGGGGAATGTGAAAACTTACGATGCCTTTACCGACCCCGAGCTGCGTTACCGGCAGCGGTATGTAGACCTGATCGTAAACCCTCATGTGCGGGATATTTTTGTCAAGCGGTCGATGCTGGTTAACTCCATGCGGGAATACCTCAACAAAAAGGGCTATTTAGAAGTAGAAACGCCCATTCTTCAGCCTCTTTACGGCGGAGCAGCTGCACGGCCTTTTAAGACGCACCACAACACCCTCGACATGACGCTGTACCTCCGGATAGCCAACGAGCTGTACCTGAAGCGGCTGATTGTGGGCGGATTTGACGGAGTGTACGAGTTTTCGAAGGATTTCAGAAATGAAGGTATGTCGCGTTTCCATAACCCGGAATTTACGCAGGTAGAGTTGTACGTTGCCTACAAAGACTATAACTGGATGATGGATACCGTGGAGGAGATGATCGAGAAGGTAGCGCTTGATCTGCACGGCACCACGCAAATAAAAGTGGGGGAGAACGTGATCGACTTTCAGCGTCCCTGGAAGCGGTTTACCATGTTTGAAGCCATTAAGGAATTTACCGGCATCGACATTACCGATATGAATGAGGCAGAATTGCGGGCAACAGCCCAAAAGCTGAACGTGCCGGTAGACAACACCATGGGCAAGGGAAAGCTGATTGATGAGATTTTCGGAGAAAAGTGCGAGCCCTTCCTCATTCAGCCAACTTTCATTACCGACTATCCGGTGGAGATGTCGCCGCTGGCAAAACGCCACCGCAGCAAGGAAGGCCTGGTGGAGCGCTTTGAGGCCATTTGCAATGGCAAGGAAATATGCAATGCATTTTCGGAGCTGAATGACCCCATTGACCAGCGGAAGCGATTTGAAGAGCAGCTGGAGCTGGGGCTTAGGGGCGACGACGAGGCCATGATGCTTGATGAAGACTTTTTGCGGGCGTTGGAATACGGCATGCCGCCTACAGCAGGGCTGGGTGTGGGTATTGACCGCCTGTCGATGATTATGACCAACTCGCCTTCCATCCAGGAAGTGATCTTTTTTCCTCAGATGCGGCCTGAGAAGCAGGTGGTTGAGCTAATGGAGAAAGACTACGAAAAGCTGGGCGTGCGTGCAGAGTTGGTGCCGATTTTGCAAAAGCTGAATATTACCACCACGGAGGCCCTGGCCAACAGCAAAGACAGCAAGCTGTTTAACGATGTATGTGGTACCCGGAAAAAGATGAAGCTTGAAGATGTGAAGAATCCAACGCTTGAGGAGGTTCAGGGATGGATTGAAGCTGCGGCCAAATAGCATGCTTTGAAGCTTATCTCATTATTATACCGGAATATCAGCAGAAGCCCGCTTTGGATCGGGCTTTTTTTGTGCCATCTCGCAGTTATACCTGTACTCACGGGATGAAGTTGTAGTGGTTTATTGTCAACCTTTTGGCAAACGGGACCACACCTGGAGCTTGATCTGTCAGGATTTTGGGCTATCTTTCTATACAGTCTGTTATCCTTAAACCCGGCTTCTTATGAAAAGCAACTTCCCGGCTTTAGTATTCTTCAGTATCATCATCATGGTAATTACTGTAGCATGGAGGCCAAACCGGCCTGCTACTCTGCCGTATCCGCCTGAGCTGGACCAAGCAACCCAACGCTACCTCTATGTAGCAACGCCCGGCATTAGAGACTACCTGGGCTACGGTGGCCATGGCATCCTGGTGTTCGATATCAACGACAACCACCGTTTTGTAAAGAGAATAAAAACAGGCGGTTTGCACCCCGACGGCACACCATCAAACGTGAAAGGGATTGAGGTTAGCATTGCCACAAATAGCATCTATATAAGTACTCTCGAAACCTTGCAGCGGATTGACCTAACCACCGAAAAAGTGGTATGGGAAATTCCATTTGAAGGAGGCTGCGACCGGATGTCTGTTTCACCAGATGGAAAAACGATGTACCTGCCATCGCTCGAAAAAGACTTTTGGAATGTGGTGGAGTGCGAAACCGGAGCAATTATTAAAAAAATTGAGGTGTTTACCCGGGCGCACAATACTATTTATGGGCCGTCCGGGGAAAGCGTGTACCTCGCCGATATCGGTACCCCATTTCTAAACATTTCCGATGCCAAAACACATACGCTGGCACAAAAGGTGGGGCCATTTAGTGGTGGTATACGTCCGTTTACCATCAATGGAGCCGAAACGCTTGTGTTCGTGAATGTGAACGACCTGCTGGGCTTTGAGGTGGGCGATCTTAAGACAGGAAAGAAACTGGCGAGCGTGACTGTAGAGGGCTGGACCAAAGGCCCCGTAAGGAGGCATGGTTGCCCCAGCCATGGCATTGCGCTAACACCCGATGAAAAAGAGTTGTGGGTAAGCGATGGCTACAATATGCGGATTCATGTTTTTAAGGCCACAGCGCCTTATCAGCAGCTTACCACTATCCCTTTGCAGGACATGCCCGGTTGGATCACCTTCAGCGTTGACGGCAAATACGCTTACCCGTCAAGCGGAGAAGTGATTGATATAAAAACACGTAAGATACTCACCACCCTGGTAGATGAGAACAACAACTATGTAGGCAGTGAGAAAATGCTGGAAATCCAGTTTAGCAATGGCAAAGCCGTAAAAGCGGGCGACCAGTTTGCCATTGGCAGCGGAGCAATAAAGACCAACAACTAGCCGGGGCTTAGTTGCTAAAGCTATCGAAGAAGCTTCTCTGCTTGCTTAGCTTCAGGTCTTGAAGCAGTGCAGATTTGGCCCGCAGGGTAACAGAGTAGGAGGTAAATCGCCCAAAAGGCGTCCAGTCTACCGACAGCTCCCAGCAGTGGATGTCGCGGATAATACCCAGACGGGTTTGGGTGAATTCCTTTTGCTGAAAATCGAAGCCACTATTGAAAGTTACTTTTGTGTTGTCAGTTAGCGACACGTTGCCGTTGAAGGTCATCGATTGACTAATCACGGGGTCCTGGTAGCCTGTTCTTCTGTAGTCTATTGTGTAGCTTACCCGCAAATCCCACGGCACATTAAAATCCACATACTGGTCGGGGTGGGTACGGATGTAGTCCAGCTCTTCCTCGGTTCCGAATGCACTTTCCTTCTCTTTGTTTTGCTCGTTTCTGGCCTTGGGGTTCAGGCTGGTACTTACGGCAATACCGGCACTGTTCAGGTTGCCCAGTCCCTGGCCGTGGTTCCAGGTAAACTCGTCAATTCTGCGTTGCGATACCCTTCTTTCCCCAGCGGTATTGGTTGTAACGCTGTCGAGCACATACAAGTATGGGTCCAGCGACATGCGGTAGTTGATGTCGAGCTTGTTGAACAGCAACGTACGTGTGCTTATGGAAATATTGCCCAGCTTCAGAGAATCGGCCAGCAGGTTGTAGCCCGAGCTAATACCCAGGTTGTCCAGCAGTTTTACTTTTTTAAATTGTTGCGTGCTATCCTTGCGGTCACGCACCTTCATTTCGAAGTTGTTGCTGAGCGAAAACCCAATGCTTCCGGACCGCCCCTGCGTAGGGCCCCCAAAAACGAACCGGTCGTATTTTGAAAAAAGCCGTTCGTTACCCAGCGAGTCCACCTGCACCCGCTGGTATACACCATATTTTTCGTCTGAAAAATCCGGAGCGTACGATAGCGATACACTGGGAGTGATCACGTGCCTGATGGCTTCCACGTTTTTGCCTTTTACAAACAGTATCCCGTACAACCGCGAGGTGAAGCTGGTGCCAAAGTTGTAGGAACCGGCGCGGGAAAAGCCTTTTACTGTGTCGGCAACCGCAGCGCCAAGCTCCGGATCGTACCTGTATTTTAATTCCTGCAAGTACCACCATTCGGTGTAATTAAATCCGGGGCTTACACTTATGTGTTTAGCCACGTTGAAGGTGGTGGAAACAGGCACAGAATGTCGCCCACCCGATTTTGAATTTTTAAGCAGGCGGGAGAAATTGTCGGAGTTTACTTCAAAGTACTGCTCAGAGCCCTCCACGCCCGCTGAGTAGTTGGGATTGATATTGTTGAATTCGTTCTTCAGCGAGAAGTTGTGCGACACACTGAGCTTGTCCAGTACCGAGCCGTTTCCTTCGGTGATCCACGCAAGCGGGAAAAACCGGTTGGTGTTGAGCGTAAATTCCGGCAATGCCATCGTCATTGATTTCGTCCTTACGTTTTGGCTTTGCCTGAGGTTGAGCGAAGCATTGAACGGTGTTCCTGGGAAGGTTTTGCTCATGCTCACGCTCGAGTTAAACTGCGCGTTGGTATTGAACTGCGGGTTTTGGTAGTTGTTTTGGCTGAAGCTTGAACTACCGGCGTTTACCGAACCCGAGATTCTGAATGTGCCTTTGGTTTCGGGCGTATGGTTCCACCTGATCCAGTAATCTTTCGTCGACAAGCTATCCTCTTCCCGCTCGCCCTTAAACCGGCTATAGGTCAGGTTCATGCTCCCGTTGTATGCATATCGTTTTTTGTAATTGTAGTTGCCGGTGAGGCCGTAGCTTCCTTTGCTGTACAAAGAGCCGGTGAGGGCCAGGTCCATGTATTCGTTAATGGCAAAATAGTAGCCGCCGTCTCTTAAAAAAAAGCCCCGCCGCCTTTCTTCACCATACTTTGGTACAAGTACTCCCGACGCTTTCTTTTTGGGCTGTGGAAACATTCCAAAAGCAAAACCAAGGGGCGTGGGAATGGACCGAAAATGGAGGTTGAACGGCCCCGACACTACCTTGTTGCCAGGTATCACCTTTAGCTTCGACGCATTGATGTGAAAGTGCGGGTCTTCCAGGTTGCAGGTAGTGTATTTGGCATTTCGGATAAACAGTTCGTTGTTCGAATTCATTTTTACCCTTTCGCCGTGCATGTAGGCGTCGCCTTGTGTGGTCACAATTCCGTTTACGAGGGCTTTTCGTGTGCGGAAATTATAGATCATATCCTGGGCGTTGTAGCTTTCGGCCCCTTCTGTAAATACGGGCACACCCACCTTTTTTCCTGCCGAATCGAGCGTGTAATTGGCTTTTATGGTGTTTTTTGGCCATTCAATTTCGATCCGGCTGCCTTGTAGCTTAATATTTCCGTAGTCGATCACCCCATCGCCGTAAAGTATTACGTTCTGGTTTTTAGCATCCAGAAAAATCGAATCCGTGGCCTGGTACTTTATCGCTGTTTCTATGTCGCCTCTTTTTGCTGCTGCCGTTCGCCTTGCCGAGTCGTTTGAGATGGAGTCTTTTGTTATCGCCCTGTCCAGCAGCGAGTCGAGGTTTACGGTCGGTTCCAGCTGTGGTTCGAAAAGGGGAAGCGAAACAGTATCGCTTCCTTCGAAGTACTGTTCGGGTTTGGGAACGAGCGTATCTGCCTTTAAAACAGGCGTGGTTTGCCTGAAGGCAGCAGTATCGGGAGTTGCTTTCTGGCCTGGTGTTTGTCCATGTCCTTCAAAAGAAAATGATACGAGAAAGCAAAGAAGAACATTTTTGATAAGGCGCATTTGAAATGGACAGCCGGATTTCAGTTTCTGATAAAAATTATCAATTTTGCGTAAAAATATTCCGTTTCAGCATAACAACCGAACTGTAGTGAGAAATATTGTCTTTATTCTCTCCTTTTCACTTCTCATTGTTGCAGTTTCATCGTCGCCGGTAGGTCTTCACAACTATCGGATACGAAAAGTTGTCATAGATGCAGGGCACGGCGGCAAAGACCCGGGCACTTCAGGTAAATTTTCGAGAGAAAAAGATATTGCCCTAAAAATTGCCCTCGAAGTAGGTGAAATAATAGGAAAATATTTGCCGGATGTGGAGGTGATATATACCAGAAAAGACGACCGGTTTGTTGAGCTTTCGGACAGGGCGGCCATCGCCAACCGCAATAATGCAGATGTGTTTATTTCAATACATTGCAATTGGGTGAGCAACCCGGCTATTGACGGTACCGAAACCTACGTGATGGGGCTACACACCTCGGAGCGAAACTTTGATGTGGCCAAGAGGGAAAATGCTGTGATCTTGTACGAAGATAATTTTGAACAGGTGTACGAGGGCTTCGACCCAAATTCGCCTGAATCCTATATTTTGTTTAGCCTTACGCAAAGCGCCTACCAGGAAAACAGCCTGGCATTGGCTGCTAAAATTGAAGACCAATTTAAAACCCGGGTGGGCCGAAAGAGCCGCGGTGTAAAAATGGCCGGGTTTGTGGTGCTTTGGCGTACTTCTTTACCCAGTGTGTTGGTCGAAACCGGATACCTTAGCAACTCCCAGGAAGAAAAAGATTTGAACGATCCCCTTCAGCAAACGTATATAGCTTCAGGCATTTTCCGGGCTTTTCGAGATTACAAGCAGGAAATTGAATCAATGAACTAAACCAGAATAAGTGAAAGTCTCAAAAGAATTTAAGATTGGCGTGCTGACAATCGTTACGGCAGCAATGCTTTATTTCGGGTTTAACTTTTTAAAGGGAACAGACTTTTTTTCATCCACCAGCCATTATTACGCTTTGTATGAAACTGTTGATGGATTAAAGGTTTCGAACCCTGTAATCATCAACGGATATTCGGTGGGAAGGGTGAGCCGCATAAAAATTCTGCAAGATAGGAATAATCTGGTGCTGGTGGAGATGCGGATTGATGAGGATATTCTGCTGGGAAAGTCGACAACTGCCAAGCTTTATAGCACCGATTTTTTGGGTAGCAAGGCAATCGAGCTATCTATAGGTTCAATTGAAACACCGCTCGAAGATGGCGATACGCTGGTTTCGGAAGTTGATAAGGGGCTGACGGAATTTATCAAAAAAAGTGCCCTGCCGGTGGCCGATACCCTGGCAATAACCATCAGCCGGATAAACGCTGCCATTGGACAAATTGAAGTGATGGCCACACAGGTGAACGGAATAATAAGCGATAACCGGGCTAAAACGGGCGAAATAATGAGTGGTTTGCAGCGAATTACGCGGCAACTCAGTGTTACTATCAGCAAGGTCGACCCCGTACTGGAGAATGCCAACGGGGCGTTGGAAAAGGTGAACACGCTTGATCTTCAACAAACGCTCACTGAAACGCAGCAGGTGCTGGCACACGTCAATCAAACGCTTGATATGTTCAACAAAAGTGAAGGAACCGTAGGACGTCTTTTGAAAGAAGATTCGATCTATTCAAATCTCAACCGCACCATCAGCGACCTCGACAGTTTGATTGTTCACATCAATACCTATCCCAAACATTTTTTTGCTCCTCTTGGCAAAAGCCGGAAAAAGATCGAGCGTGAAATGGAGAAAAATCGCAAGTAATTCATTTCCCTCCCCCCTGCCTGGCATGTGCCCCGTAGGAGCGATGCGCTGAAATGCGCCGGCCAAATACGCTAAGCTTTGCGGAAGAAAAGAATGGGTTTTTAGGAATTCGCCACGCATGCAGCAGCAATATTCTGTTCGTTTCCACTATTTTGGGTGTCGATACGGTTGTGAGGGGTGAGGTTGTTGAGTGACGTGGCTGAAAATGCCATGAAAAAGCCCGCAAATACTAGCTGTAGGCGTTCGTTATCAATTTTAGACTTTGAACTTAACCCAGACTGACATTAATGGATATTGAAACCAACAAAAATGAAGATGAGCTAAAGCTGCTCATAAGCAACCTGCAAAAGAAGCTAGCAGTGGTAGTAAAAGGAGGGGGCGATAGCAAAATTTTAGCGCAACACCAAAAAGGAAAGCTAACCGCCAGAGAGCGGATACAGTACCTCACAGACGACAACTCAGACTTTTTGGAGATAGGTATTTTTGCTGGTGAAGGCATGTACAAAGAGCATGGAGGCTGCCCGGCTGCAGGTGTGGTGGCGGGTATTGGCTATGTAAGCAAGCGGCAGTGTGTTATTGTGGCCAACGATGCCACCGTAAAAGCCGGAGCCTGGTTTCCCATCACGGCAAAGAAAAACCTCAGAGCACAGGAAATAGCCATCGAAAACAAGCTTCCGATCATTTACCTGGTAGACAGCGCCGGGGTTTTCCTTCCCATGCAGGATGAGATTTTTCCAGACAAGGAGCATTTTGGCAGGCAGTTTCGCAACAACGCCGTGATGTCGGCTATGGGCATTGTGCAGGTGGCGGCTATTATGGGCAGCTGCGTGGCGGGCGGCGCCTATTTGCCCATCATGTCGGACGAAGCGCTAATTGTCGACGGAACCGGCTCGATTTTTTTGGCGGGCAGCTACCTGGTTAAAGCCGCCATTGGAGAGGATGTGGATAATGAGACGCTGGGGGGTGCCACCACGCACTGTGAGATTTCGGGAGTTACCGACAATAAGTACCCCAACGACGAGGCTTGTCTGGACGCAATCAAAAAAATATTTGACAAGATGGGGGCACCGGAAAACGCGGGATTTGATCGTACGAAACCGGCTATGCCAACCAAAAGTGAAGCCGATCTGTACGGCCTTTTTCCGGTAGACCGGGTAAAGCCCTACGACATGATGGAGGTCATTGAAAGGCTGGTGGATAATTCTGAATTTGATGAGTATAAAAAAGAGTACGGAAAAACCCTGATCTGCGGCTTTGGTAGGGTCGACGGCTGGGCGGTGGGCATTGTGGCAAACCAGCGGAAGATGGTGAAGGCAAAAAAAGGTACTAGCACCTCGGAGGTGCAAATGGGGGGTGTTATCTACTCCGACTCTGCGGATAAGGCAGCCAGGTTTATAATGAACTGCAATCAGCGTAAAATCCCGCTGGTTTTTCTCCACGACGTAAGTGGCTTTATGGTGGGAAGCCGTGCCGAGCAGGGCGGCATAATAAAAGATGGCGCCAAAATGGTGAACGCGGTGGCAAATTCGGTGGTGCCAAAATTCAGCTTCATATTGGGCAACTCTTACGGCGCCGGCAACTACGCCATGTGTGGCAAGGCTTACGATCCCCGCCTTATATTCGCATGGCCCACAGCACAAATAGCAGTAATGAGCGGCAACTCAGCGGCCAAAACCTTGTTGCAAATAAAGGTTTCGGGCTTGAAAGCTAAGGGAAAGGAAATAACGGCAGAGGAAGAAAAGAAGCTGCTCGACGAAATTACCTCGGCTTACAACGAAAAGCTGAGCCCTTACTATGCTGCCTCTCAGCTATGGGTGGATGGAGTAATCGATCCGCTGGACACAAGGAAGGTGATTTCGATGGGCATTGAGGCGGCCAATCATTCGCCGATAGCTAAGCCTTTTAATGTAGGGGTAATACAGACCTGAGGAGAAGGAGGTTGGGAGTCGGAAGACCGGAGTCGGAAGAAGAAAGCGGCAGTAGGCAGTGGCAGTAGGCAGGAAGGGATAGCAGCGGCAGTAGGCAGGAAGTCAGAAGAGCGAAGACCGGAGACGGAAGAAGAAAAGGCAGGAGACAGTGGCTGCAGGCAGTAGCGTAGCACGAAGCAGTGCCTCATCGGGGCAAAAATATGGGTAGCGGCAGGAGATCGAGCAGAAATTAGACAAATCGTTGCCCCATCGGGGTAAAATATCAGTAGCGGCCGGAGTCCGTAGTAGGGTGCGGTAGAAAGAAGGTGGCGGCATCGGGCGGATTTGGACTGTTTGGAGGGCAATGGACCGAACAGACGCAGTGATCAGCAAACAAAGCCCAAAGGCCATCCGATCAATTATTTATTCGCTTTTTCGATAAATAATTGTCGATTTTTTTAAGACATTGTTATGAAAGTGACGGTTTTGATTTTAAACTAAAAAACCTGGAGGAAGAGCAGTAGATGGGAGAGGATTTTAATAACGAAAAGGAACTGAAGGCGCTTGTCTCGTTGCTGGACGATGAGGACACCGAGGTGAGTTCACATGTGGAAGAGAAGATTATGTCGCTGGGTACGGCCATTATTCCTTTTCTGGAGAGTGAATGGGAACGCATTTTTAATCCCCAGGTGCAGCGCAAGCTGGAAGACATGATCCACGTGTTGCAGTTTGAGCAGCTAAAAGAACGATTGACGCTCTGGCGCGACGTGCACGAAAACGACCTGCTGGAAGGACTGTGGCTGGTGGCCACGTACCAATACCCCGACCTCGAATACAGCAAGCTGGTGAAAGACCTGGAGCAGCTGTATTATGATGTGTGGACCGAATTTAACCCGGACCTCAATCCATTCGACCAGGTAAAGCTGCTTAACAGCGCCATTTTTGGTAAACTTAAGTTTAGTGCTAACACCAAAAATTTCCACTCGCCGGCCAATTCTATGATCAACGCAGTGCTGGAAACACGCAAAGGCAATCCTATCTCGCTTTGTGCCATTTATATGCTGATTGCGCAGAAGCTTGATGTGCCAATTAAAGGAGTGAACCTGCCGAATCTTTTTATACTCACTTACAAGACCGACAAGCTGCAGTTTTACATCAATGCCTTTAACAGGGGGCTTATTTTTAGCAAGGAGGACATCGACAACTATATCGACCACCTGCACCTGGCACCGCAGGAATATTACTATCAGCCATGCTCCAACCAGGAGATGATCAAGCGGGTGCTGCGAAACCTCATCGTATCGTTCGAAAAACTTGGCGACTACCAGCGCTCCGACGAGGTGAAAACCCTGCTGAAGGTGCTGGGGGATGAGGAGATGTACTGAAGGAGTCGGTAGTCCACAGTCGATAGTCGATGGCTGATTTCGATTGGCGAAAAGGAACTCGTTTTTGAATAGGATTGGGGGTGAAAAGGACGACAGTCGACGGTCCACTGTCGATGGTACATTGCGTTCAGCAAAAAGACATATCAATGACAATAGTTATACGTTAGCCGACGGTTGAAGGGAAGAAATCGAAAACAGTATTCATTGAATCAAAAAAGCCCATGGCCCCTGGTCTGTTGCAACAAAGCAAATGATACTACGAACCTAACCACGCATGGTTAAACTGCTCAAGCCAAGTAACGGTCCGTTAATTCTCACCTCAATTTACATCCTGCTGGTTCTCACTATTTCGCTGCGGGTAATGGTTGAGCCTGCCCATTACACTACTCCCGATTCTGGTTATTATCTCGCAGCTGCAGAAAGTATTCTGGAGGGCAATGGCTTATGGATGAAGACCGACGCACCAGGAAACAACAATGGCGGTCGACAAACGTATCTGGCGATTTTTCCTGCAGGCTATCCACTGTTGATTGCAGTGGTAAGTGCAGTCACCACGCTTCCTCCATTGGCTGCTTCCAAAGCAGTTAACCTCATATTTCTGGCATTAACACTTTGGCTTTTATGGAAATGGATGGGTTATTTGGCCTGGCTGCCCTCGCTATACTTCTGCTCTTATGCAATGCTGGAGGTTTACTCGCATACCTGGTCTGAGGGGCCGTTTTTGTTTTTCGCAGTACTGCTCTGCTACTTTCTGGAGAAAAATAGAAGTGCTTCCGGTTCTTCATTATCCTTCTTTTGGGTCTTCCTTTTGCTCACCTCCATTTTTTTGCTGCGGTATGCCGGTATCATATTTTTCGGGGTCGTATCGGGATGGATGATATTTCATTTTTATAAAAAGGAGTACAGAAAATCGCTTCATTACTTTGCAGGGTTAGTCATTGCCGGCGGTTTTGTGGTAGCCTACCTGTATAACAATCTGCGGTTAACGGGTTATTGGACAGGTATGGAGAGGGTAGCCCTGGATGAAGAGCCGATAGTCTTTTTTGCCGGACTAGTGCTGAAAGGGACGCTCAACGTGTTTTTGATTCCGCGTAATTACTGGGGGCATTGGGAGCCGGTTTTGTTATTCGCTATTGCTGTTCAATTTGGGGTACTGCTGGTTTTGGTTAAAGAAATTAAACAAGCCGGGCTTACTTTCGTTGTCTCGTCCCGGTCAAAAAGTGTAATGGCAGTAGCATTTGCCTATCTGGCGGGCATCATTGTCATGACTAAGATAGTGCCCGTCGACTCTCTCAACTACAGGCTTTTGGCTCCGTTTTCTCTGCTGTTTTATGTCTCGCTATCGCAGACCATCAATGAGGCAAATTATGGCCGCTTCATTAAGCACCTTGCTCCGTGGCTTGTTGGATTTTCGCTGTTCAGTTTAGTAATGAACCTTCCGAAGCAATACCTTATCGAGCTTATATTCATTACAGCGGACATCGGGTAGCAGTGGATTCGAAGCTAAAGAAATTCCTTGAGTAGTTCCTTTATTTCTTTATCGGAAATGGAATCTTTCTCCCCCTTGTCATAGATGGAAAGTAGCAAAACTGTTCCATTTGCAAATTTTACGTAAGTAATCACTCTTGCACCTCCGGATTTCCCTTTTCCTTTGGATTTTATCGCAAACCTAATCTTGTAAACATCATTTCCAAGCGAGATGCCAAGGGCAGGATTGTTTTCTAACTCATCGCCAAGGACTTCAAGTTCAATTTTGAGGGAAGGGTACTTCTTAATCAGACGTTTGGCTTCTTTTTTGAAATTGTTGGAAAGTATAACCTCAAATCTCATCGAGGAAGTGTTTCAAAGTAGTACCCTGCGCTTTACCTTCTTTGTAAAGCTTCATTTCCCGGAACCCTTCTTTTATATTGGCGATAATTTCTTCTCTGGTATCAGCCTCATTTTCAACCTGCACGAAGTCAAAATTTTTCACTAACTCCATAAAGAACTGAAATTTATCTTCTGCGATATTGAGCGTTACCTTCATATTCAAAATTCTTTCCTGAGGAGACAAAAATAGCGGAACAAATGGTCATAATCAATCAACGCTGTTGCAGGCAGCACTGACAAGCCGGGTGGAGCGTAAATGACGCTGCGGCAGCTTGAGTTTGGTGCAGCCAACCTGCCATTCGGTTTTCAAAAGACGAATCTAAACTCAATACGAATCTGCGGTGAGCTGTCGACTTATCCACTCCAACATTGAGCCAAACCCTGCCGCAGACATATCGAAACAGCTAACCTGCTATCGACAATCGACTATGGACTATCGCCTCCTTCTACCTACTCTTAATCATGCACCCAGTAGGCCTTGTTTCTCTTTTTGTGGGCATTCGGCCGGCGGCAAGGGCTTTGGCGGCTGTTTCCAGGTAAGGTTCTTTTACCTCTGCAGCGGCCATTGGGTTGTCGTCGAAAGCACCGCGATAAACCACCTCGTAGCCGTTGCCGGTTGGTTTCAGCAGGATTGCTTCAGGGGTTTTTTGCGCTTGTAGCAGTTTGGCGCCTTGCTGTTGTTTATCGGAGAGGTAAGGAAAGGTGTATCCTTTTTCCCTTGCCTTGGCCTTCATTTTTTCAACCGAGTCGTCGGGGCTTAATCCCGGGTCGTTGGGATTTATCAGTATCGTTTGTATACCCAGGGTTTTCAGCTCTGCTGCCAAAGCCACCACGCGGTCTTCGTACAGCTTGGCATAAGGACAATGCTCGCTTGTAAAGAAAACAAACACGCCCTTGGAACCAGCGTAATCGGATAGTTTGACCGACGATCCGCTAACCACATCCTGCAAAGTCAGATCTGTTGTGATTGTCTGGCCGCCCACAAACGAGTAGGAGCTTAAAACGCAAAGCAGCAACAGGTATATAGATATTCGCGCTCTCAATTTTTTGTCTTTTGCGATGAAAAAATAGGAATAAATTAATTCACAATCAACTATTCAGCGGGTAAATGCGACGATGTTACCCTCAAAAGAAAAATAGTCGATCAATATATTTTCAATTTTACTATTAATTGTAGTGCGAGCCAATACCTGTTTTTTGGTATTTATCACCTTTTCTATCAGCATGTCATCCTTCAGCGATACGCCATTTTTCCCATTCTGCTTATAAATGGCCTCCTTCACTGCCCACATAAGGCACAATTGATCAATATCGTTCCCGGCTTGTGCCAATTCACTTTCAGCAAGAAACTTATAACTTACCTTACCAAATTTCTCTTTTGGCATCTCAATGTCTATCCCCACGGCTTTTTTCCTGTGGATACAGCTGGCTGCGTACGGAAATGAATGCGATATAGAAATGAAATACATCTCCGAGTAAGCTGCGCCCGGGCTATCGCCGGGGCCTTTTGCCGGGTGTGGTTTACCGTGCTCGTCTTTATATATGCCGTGAAAGGGCAGCTTCAGCAGACCGGCAAGGTGCTCGGTAAGGAATCTGCTTGCCAGGTATTCGAGGCGCTTCACCGGGTGGGTTACGCCATCCAGCATGTTGTCTATCCACGGAGTGGCATACAGCTTTTCCCGAAGGTCTTCTTCCGTTTCGGTTATTTTCCATATCCCGAGAATTTCGTCTTCGCTTACTTGCCGGGTAAGAACCACCGCCATGTTTTGTATGTTTGCATTCCGGACCGAAACTAACCACAGTTACGAGAATGTCAAAAGTAGAGGTGAAAAAGTTAGCCACGCTGGCAGGCCACAAAGACTGCATTTATACCATTGTGCCCGGCGTATCTCCGTCGCAATTTTTTTCCGGGGCTGGAGACGGCCTCGTGGCGCTGTGGGACCTGAATAAGCCGGAAAATGGTGAGCTAATTGCCAAAGTTGACAACTCGGTCTATGCCATGTGTTACATTGCCGGGGGAGCCCTGCTGGTGGTGGGGCACAATTACGACGGCCTCCATCTGATAAACGCACAGCAGAAGAAAGAGGAGGCCTCGCTGAAAATTACCACAGCGGCTATTTTTGATATTCAGGTTTATAAACACCTCCTTTTTGTGGCCACGGGAGAAGGAGAAGTTGTGGTGGTAGACTGGCCACAGCTGCGTATCATTCACCGGATGAAGGCAAGCACCAAAAGCGCTCGTACCATTGCCGTAAACCCTGTGGAGAGGCATTTGGCCGTAGGTTACAGCGACAACTACATCCGGATTTTCGACCTTGAGTCTTTCAGTCAGCTTTACACGATTGAAGGGCACAGCAATTCCGTTTTTACCGTGCAGTATTCACCCGACCTTGGCCAGCTGCTAAGCGGCAGCCGAGACGCCCATCTGAAGGTATGGTCTGTTGATCAGAAATATGCAGCCATTGAGTCGATAGTGGCACATATGTATGCCATCAACCATATTTCTTATGCACCCGATGGCGGCCACTTCGTTACCTGCAGCATGGATAAGTCTATTAAGGTATGGGATGCCGCAAGTTACCGGCTGCTGAAGGTGATCGACAGGGCCCGGCACGCGGGGCATGGCACGTCGGTGAACAAGGTGCTGTGGTCGGCACACCATAATCAGCTGATATCGGCCAGCGACGACCGCTCGATTTCGGTATGGGATCTCCGGTTTAACTAAAAATAATCCCATTTTACCCCGCTAAATTCTTACATATGCTTTGACAACCCAATGATAATTCCTACATTGGCCACAGTAAATTACCTCACCTGCAACTTCATATTCAGTTTTATTGGCGCACAACTTGTGAAGGAGACGTTCGTTCTACCACAAGACTATCGATTAAATAATGAAAATTACTCCGTTAGAAATCAGGCAAAAAGCCTTTGAAAAGGTATTTAGAGGCTACGACAAAGACGAGGTGAACGCTTTTTTGCTAACGCTGTCGAAAGAGTGGGAGCGGATGCAGGACGAGTACAAGGAGCTTCGCATGAGACTGGAGGCATCGGAAAAGGAAGTGGCTAAGCTAAGAGAGGTTGAAAGCTCGCTTTTCAAAACGCTTAAAACTGCCGACGATACCGCTACCAACATGGTGGAGCAGGCAAGCAAGGCGGCTGAGCTACATATGAAGGAGACTCAAATGAGAGCCGAGGCTTTGCTGAACGAGGCCAAAAATAAAGCCAGGGCAATTATAGAGAAGGCCGAAGACCACAGCCGTCAGATTATAGAAGACATGAAGGATGAGGTGAAAGCGCTCGAGCAATCGTACATAATGCTGGAGAACCACCGCGACAACCTTATCAACGAGCTTCGGGCTTCCTCCAGCGACCTGATGGACAAGCTGGGTAAGCTTGAGAAAAAGGGTGGCAGCAGGACCTTTGAAGAGCAGCTAAAAAAAGCAAAAGGGATGCAGCGAAACAAGGAGGATTTCTTTAATGAGAGCGACACCACATTGAATACCAATGTGGAAATGAAGAAGATAACCATTCCTGGTGCCGACAAAGCCAAAGCCAAAGAACAACCCAAGAAGGAAATACCGGTAGGGAAACCCACGGCCGCCGAGCCCAAAAAGGTAATAAGAGTTGCTGGCGAAGAGTACAACCTTGAGGAGGTGAGTGCGGCAGGTACCGGATCGTTTTTTGACGAATTGAACTAAATGGAGGGGAAAATTGCCCTTAAGGGAATGGAATTCCATTCTTACCACGGCGTGTATGATTATGAAAAAGAAAAGGGCAATATTTTTCATATCGACGTAGCCTTCCAACTCGACATCTCCAAAGCTGCCCAATCTGATAGCATAGAAGATACGCTTGACTACGTGGCTGTTTACCGGGTGATATCGGAGGTAATGGAGAAACCCGTGAACCTGCTCGAGCACCTGGCCTATATGCTAACTCAACGGCTGCTGAGTGAATTTTCGCAAGCCGATACCGTGGAAATAACTGTTTCGAAAGAAGCCCCGCCGGTAGGTGGCATTTGCAGGGAGTCGGTAGTAACGCTAAGCAGAAGCCGGCTCAGCTGATTTGGGCAGGTCGGGATTTACAAAAGTAAAACCGCGGGCATCGGCCCCTTCGTAAAAGTCGACCTCCAACCCGATAAGGTACATCGTGTGGCGTTTTTCTATGTATACCGTGATGTCGTCGTGCAGGTACTCGATATCGTCTTCCTTCTTTTTATCGAAGCCAAGTAAATAGGATATTCCCGCGCAGCCGGCACCTTTAATGCCTATGCGAAGGCCATAGCCTTCCGGCACATTCTTCTTTGCCATAATGTGCCTGATTTCAGCAGCAGCCTTCGGACTAATGGAGACGGGTTTTAGGTCCATAATAATTATTGCCCGCAAATTTATTTAATTTGAAAACACTATCGCCATCAAAATAATTTAACTTCAGCCCGCAAGTGCATGGGAGGGGTTAGGCGTAATTTAACGCAGATTTAACCACCTGAGCACCTTGAACTGCTGAAGCATTAACAAACACTCATTCAAAACACAGGATACCTGCAAAATGGAGGCTATTGTAGAACTTGCCAAGTTGATAATCCCTGCCGCGCTGGTGTTATATGCGATGTACCTTATGGTGCGCTCATTTCTCAATAAGGAGTTGGAGCGCAGGCTGCTTGAAATAAAAATGAAGAACTCAGAGACCATACTGCCTATCAGGCTTCAGGCCTATGAGCGGATGTGCCTGTTTCTTGAAAGAATTTCGCCAGGCAACCTGGTTCCCCGCCTCAATACCGGCGGCCTCACGTCGAAGGAGCTGCAGCACATACTTTTGAAGGAGATAAGGGATGAGTTTAACCACAACCTGTCGCAGCAGCTTTATATGTCGGACGAAGCCTGGCATACCATCAAAACCTCGATGGAAAACGTGATCCTTATGATAAATCAGGCTATTGCTGAGGTAGATGGCGACTCGAAGAGCATTGAGCTGGCAAAGGCCATTATTCAAAAAAATATACAAATGGAGCACGACCCTGTGGCCGTTTCGCTCATTTTTTTAAAAGATGAAATCAGAAAAGTGTTTTAGGAGGTAATATGTCAGAGGAAAGAGAAAGGCGGGAGTTGTCCGCTTACGAGAAAAAAGCAGAGAGAGCGCTTAAAGATGAAAATCGGGTAAACAGCATCTTGAACAATGTGACGTCGAAGCTGCAGGAAGCGACCAAAAGCAATGAAAAACTGCAGGGTTTTTTCAAAAGGATACGGGTAATTTCCCGGATGGTAAGGGCGTATATTAAAAGAGATTACCGCGAGGTTCCGTGGAGAAGTATTGTTGTGCTGATGGCCGGCCTGCTTTATTTTTTGACGCCGGTTGATCTTATTCCCGATTTTATTCCGGTACTCGGGCTTCTGGATGATGCCTCCATGATTGCTTTCATTTTTAACACACTGAAAGCCGATATCGACGCCTTCATTGCATGGGAGGAAAAACAAGCCCTTAAACTATAGCAATAACCTACGCCGCTAACTAGCAGATGGACTCGCTTACCCAATTTGTACTTGGTGCGGCTGTGGGCGATGTGGCAGCCGGCAAAAAGGCAGGTACAAAAGCCATGCTGTGGGGTGCCGTAGGTGGCACTATTCCCGACCTGGATGTGCTGCTGAATTTTTTTTACGATGAGCCCGAGTCGTTGCTCATGCACCGGGGGTTCTCCCATTCGGTTTTTTTCGCTTTTCTGGTGGCGCCGGTTTTGGGCTGGCTGCTTGGCAAGCTCGACAAAGCGCTAACCACCCGAGAATGGACGACGGTGTTTTTCTGGAGCATCTTTACCCATCCGCTGCTCGATATTTTTACAGGATACGGCACCGGCCTTTTCGTGCCCGTGTGGGACTACCGCATACAATTCGATACCATCTTTATTATCGACCCGCTATTCACGCTGCCGTTGCTCGTATCTTTTGTGTGGCTCCTTATCAGGTCGAAGCCATTGAGCAGGAGGAAAAAGCTGTCGGGTGTGGCATTAACCATCAGCACCTGCTACCTTTTGGCGACGGTAATGGTGAAGCTTTGGGTAGCAGGCAAAGTAAATGCGGAGATAGAGCGGCAAAACATTGCCGCTGAGCAAAAAATGATAGCCCCTGCAGCATTTACCACCTTTTTGTGGTCGGTTATAATCAAGGAAGGAGACCATTTCCTGGTGGGGTACTACTCTTTGTTCGATAAGCAGGGCATTCGGTTTAAAGAAATCGAATCGAACCATGGCATGCTGGGTGCGGTGGCCGGGTACCGCGAAACGCAAATGCTGGCAAGTTTTGCCAAGGGCTTTTTTGCAATTGAGCGGCAGGGGGTTAATTTTATATGGAAGGACCTGCGCTTTGGTACTTCAAAGGGGTGGTTTGACGTTGATGCGGATTATATTTTTATGTTTCGGTTAACCCCGCAACGTAATTCACTAGATGTAGAGAGGGTTTCTCCCTCGGGGAATATAGAAAAGGAAGATTTGAGCAGACTGCTCCACAGAACTTTTGGCAACTAACCGTTAGCGCGATGGATAGATCAGCATTAATTGCCGGAGCTACCGGCCTGGTGGGCAAGGCCCTTCTCGATCAGCTGCTGGCAGACACTTTCTACAGCAAGATTATCGTACTCACCCGCAGGGAAATCACCATTACGGACAAGCGAGTGCAAGTGGTTGTTGTTAATTTCGACGAGCTTTACGAGCATGAACATGGTATAAGTGCCCAGCATTACTACTGCTGCCTGGGCACCACCATGAAAAAGGCTGGCTCTAAGGAAGCGTTTTACAAGGTGGATTATACCTACCAACTGGACCTGGCAAGATTGGCACAAAAAGATCCGGCCTTCGAGCAATTTCACATAGTATCGGCAGTGGGTGCCAACTCCAACTCGGTTATCTACTACAACAATGTGAAGGGCCAGCTTGAGGAGGCTTTGAAAACGCTGGAATTGAGGTCTCTGCATATTTATCAGCCTTCGCTGCTTTTGGGCGACAGGCAGGAGTTTCGTTTTTTCGAAGAAGTTGCCAAAGCATTCTCAAAAGTGCTTTCGTTTTTTACCATCGGGTCGGGGCGTAAATTTTTTGCTATCGAAGCAAGTAAAGTGGCTGCAGCGATGCTGTTGTGTGCGAAAAAAGGTGAAGCGGGCACTCATGTTTATAGCTCGAGAAAGATCGAACAAATGACCCGGGCCAAATGATTGCAGTGATTCAGCGTGTTTCCGGGGCATCTGTTGCAATTGGTGGAAGTGTGAAAAGCGAAATAGCCGCCGGATTGATGATTTTGCTCGGTATTGAAGACGCCGATGGTGCGGAGGATATCTCCTGGCTGAGTAAGAAGATAGTGAACTTGCGAATATTTAATGATGAGCAAGGAGTAATGAACAAAAGTGTGGCGGACGTAGGCGGTGAAATTTTGCTCATAAGCCAGTTTACCCTGCATGCCAGCACTAAAAAAGGCAATCGGCCTTCCTACATCAAAGCTGCTAAACCCGACATAGCCGTGCCATTGTATGAGCAAATGATTGAGCAGATGACGGCGGACCTTGAGAAGCCGGTAAGATGCGGTGAATTTGGTGCCGATATGAAGGTAGCGCTGGTAAACGACGGGCCTGTGACGATCATTATCGACACGAAGAACAGAATATAAATTTGAAAGGTGTGACGCGAAATCCGAAACCTGAAATTTTCAACGATGACCATAGAAGAAGCACAGGCACGGGTAGACGAATGGATTAAGACCATAGGCGTTCGGTATTTTAATGAGCTCACCAACATGGCCATCCTTACCGAGGAAGTGGGCGAGCTGGCGCGGATCATTGCACGCAAGTATGGTGAGCAGTCGTTTAAGGAGTCGGATAAAAACCGGGACCTTGCCGACGAGATGGCAGATGTGCTTTGGGTGCTTATTTGCCTGGCCAACCAAACGGGGGTAAACCTTACCGAAGCGCTGGAAAAGAACATTGCCAAAAAGAACCAGCGGGATAAAGACAGGCACAAGGGGAATGAGAAACTGAAGAAAAAATAACCCCTGCCTGGCCGAAGCCAAAGCAGGGGGACTTAAACCACACTTAATACCAACTGTTAGTATCCAGGATTCTGCGGCAAGAGATTGGGGTTATTTTGCATTTCGGCTGTTGGTAAAGGAAACAGCAGGTGCTTTTCCTGCAAGGTAGGCCCGGTAGTGAAGGTATGGCCGGCAAAGTCGTCGAATTGCAGGGTAACGCTGTTGAAAACCTTCCGGAGCCTTACCATATCGAACCACGTTTTGTTTTCGTAGCAGAGCTCGTGCCAGCGTTCTTTCCAGATAGCCTCCCGAAGCTGTGCCTGCGAAAGCCCGATGACCGGCAGGAGATTTGCCCTCTCCCTGATCTGATTAACGGCATCATATACATCTATTGAAGGGCCGCTGGCCTCATTTTGTGCTTCAGCGTAGATTAGCAGCACTTCTGCATACCTGAACAGCGGCCAGTTAAGACCCGATTGCCGTGTTCCTTCTACTCCTTCGTAGCCATTGGCTATTCTGTCAAAATGCTTAAAGATGTATGGAGCCTCCAGGTCCTTCAGTTCGCCACTACCTCCGTGGTAGTATTGGGTGTAAAAGAACTCCTGCTCCTCCACACGGCGATCTCCCGGCTCGTAAGAATTGTAAAATTCTTCTGTGGGCACGGTGCTGCCAACTTCGGTGTCGAGCGCAGAAATTTCCTTGAAGTTGGGCAGTAGCTCTTCCTGTATAGGGTTGTCAATAATGCCCGCGGCAAATTGTACCATAAATATGTGCTCGCCCATATTTTTAGTGTCGCGGCTGTGCAAGTCGTCGTAATTGTCGAACAGCGAGTAGGAGCCGTTGTCGATTACCTCCCTCGACTTGTCGGCTGCCAGCTGATAGTACTCATTGCCCAGGTTGAGGGGATGGCCCGCCATAGTGAGATACACCTTGGAAAGGAGGGTTTTAACGGCGCCCAGCGAAACCCTGCCGCTTTGGTCTATCCAGGGTAGGTCGGCCAGCTCTGCGGCCGTCAGGTCGTCAACAATCAGGTCGTACACATCCCGCTGCGGCGCTCTTTCGGGGTAAAGTTCGG
>CBFGTI010000049.1:0-33723 GCA_965651695.1 uncultured Imperialibacter sp.
TACATAAGAGCACAGGAAAAGCTGGTATGGATGTATTCGGCTTATTTGAACAGGTGAGGGCACTGACGGCGCAGTGGTCATAGTCGCCGAACGGTAAGGGCGTGCTTTGGACTGGCCGGCATCAGTAAGCGGCAACTTAATAAATCCTCTTCCGTAAAAGTGAGCCGAACCTAACGGTTGGCTTAACACTTTACATTTTTTATGCACTCGTACATCCTGCCGATTCAGTTTGCCTTCGGTGGCCAGAAAAATTTCCTCTATCCATCCATACTACATGATGGCTTGCACATGGTGTTGGTAGACTGCGGCTATGAGGGGTTCCTTCCTCTGATAGAAAAAGCTGCTAGTTTGCAGGGGCTATTATTGAATGATCTTACCGGGCTGGTCATTACTCATCACGATATCGACCATATGGGCGGCGCTTTTGAGCTGATCGAAAAATACCCCTCAGTAACAGTGTATGCTCACCACTCCGAAAAGCCATATATATGCGGTGAGAAGAAGTCACAACGATTGGTGCAAGCCGAAAATTTATATGATCTTTTGCCGGAGCATCAGCAGCCCGAAGCGCTCAATTTTCAGGCAACACTAAAGAAAATGCGTCCGGTAAATGTCGATTATGTATTTCGTGACGGCGAGGACCCTCCTTTTTTAGAAGGAGCAAGGGTAATCCACACTCCCGGGCATATGCCCGGCCACATCTCTCTTTACTTACCGCAGAGCAAAACGCTGATAGCAGCGGATGCCGTGGTAGTAGAAAACGGCAAGCTTGAGATTGCAAACCCCGGCTACACGCTGGACCTACCCTCCGCAATTGCTTCTGTAAAAAGATTGCGGGAGTTAGAGATTGATACCCTGTTGTGCTACCATGGGGGCGTGGTGGAAGGTAATATCCACACAAAGCTGAATGAACTACTAAGCAAGTATGGTGCGGAGTAACTTTTTTCCAGCCTAACAATCTTCCTAAAACAAAAGGCGCAGAATTGCCTGGCGCCTTACACCACCGCCGATTCGCAAATATAGGTTGGTATGATGCCGGTAGACTTTATCCGCACCTCAGCCTGTTCGGGTTGGGTGTTGCCCGAAAGCACCAGCACGGTGTCGAGCCCAAACTTGTTGCCTCCTATGATGTCCGTCACCAGCGTGTCGCCTACCATCAGTATGTCTTCCCTGCCTACGATGCGGCCATTGGAAAGTGCATGCTCGTAAGCAAAGATGAACATTTGGGCGTCCGGTTTGCCAAACCGCAGAAATTTCTTGCCAACGATTTGCTCTACCATGTCGGCAATTCCGCCAATAGCAATGGCCACTTCGTGCCTGGCCATGGGGTAGGTGCTATCGGTGTTGGCTACTATTACCGGCATGTTCTTTCTACGCAGCAGGTTCACCACCTTGTTAATGTCGTGGTTCCAGTCGAAACCCTCGTCGTCGAGAAATACCAGCGCACTGATGTCGTCGGCTTTGTCCAGATCGAGGCTTGAAATGGGAACTGTATGGAGGCCCAGCGTTTCTATGTAGTGGGCCGATTGGTCGGTACCGAGGTAGGCCACCGACCCTTTATTTACTTTCAGCCGCAGGTACTCGCGGGCCAGCATGCCGGAGCTCACCATTTTATGCTCGGTTATTTCCTCAATGCCCAGGCGTTGGTAGTTTTCCGCCAGCTGCTTGGGGCTTCGGGAGGCATCGTTTGTAAGTATGAAGTACTCAATACCTTCTTCCTTCAAAAATTTGAAAGTGTTTTCTATCCCCGGAATGAGTCCTTTGTAGTTTTTTAGTACTCCAAAAGCGTCGAAGAATACGATTTTGTACTTAGTAACTACCGACTTAAAGCTTTTTAATCTCATTGAACTAAAGGTTTAGCGCCCGAAAGATCTTCTCCGGATTGAAGGTCTTTTCCAGGTTAGGAAAATAAATGTCGAAAGCCTCCTTTTGCAGGCGGCCTGCGTAAATGTCATGAAAAAAGTACCTGCCGTCTTTTATCACATAGTTGAGGATAAAAAACCGATAGGCCTCCTGCATAAACAGGATTTCCTTTTGGGTCAACGGATAAACTGCGTGGTAAGCTTTCAGGAACACCAGGAACCTGTCTTCCATTAGCGGGTCAATCAAATAGCTAAAGATAGTGCGGTCGCCGATATCTGACGACACCCGGCTAAAAAAATAAAAATCCATGATGCGGCTACTCATCCGAAACCAGTCGTAGTCCCACCGCGAGTAGAAGCGAAAATCTTTGTTGACGGAGAAATTACCAATGTTCCAGTCGATAAACACCGGAATGGCGTCAAACTGGTTAGCCCCAAGCTTTTCGCTGTTTTCGAGTAGTATATCGCACTGCCTGCGGATCGTATCTTCATGGCCCCGGTATTCGAATTTGCCAAGGTCCGTATCAAGAATTTCGAGCAGGTGCTCCAAGTCGTGCCGTGCCTGCTTAAAATTGGGCGGCAGTGTGTTTTTCACTTTTTTGCAGGCTTTATGAAACCGCGCCAGCTCTTCGCCCAATATATGGATTTGCGCCTCATTGAGTCTTCGTGGCGGCTTCTGGTCTATTTTAATAGGATTATAAAATACCACCCAGGCGTCGAGAATGCTGTTTTTGAACCGGTAGGTAAACAGCTGGCCGTGTTTAGTGAGCGATTTGGCCAGAAAGTTTTCGAATGGGTCGGGCAGGTTGTTGGCCAGCGCATTGATAATGGTGTGGTCTTCCACAAAATGCTCGTACCGGCCAAAATAGGAAAGCTTGGCTATAATGATGCTGTCGTCGTCGAGCTTGACACGGTAAACGTGATTGGTGGAGACCTTGGCACTTATATCGGTAATAGACCGGATAGACTGGCTGGGGTCGTAGATGTTCCAGGCCTGCTCTATAATGGTGGAGAAATCGACTAGTTTTTGCAAAGTTGAGATTGTTTAAGTGTTTTGGTACTTAAGTGTTTAAGTTATGTGCTTAAGTGTTTAGATTGGCTGAGTGTTTTTATTTCAATAAACTCGGGGCTTTAGATTATTTCGAAATACCTTCTTGTTTCCCAGTTAGTAATTTCCCTGTCTTTCATTTCGCCGCTTTGCTGGTACTGCTGCCATTCCCATGCGCGGGTACGGAGAAAGTGATCGACGAAATCATCTCCGAAAAGCTCGCGGGGGAGTTCGGAAGCCGCCATTTTAGAGGCAGCTTCCTGTAGCGTCGCCGCCAGCTTGCCGTGCTGGCTGTCCTGGTAGCCATTTCCAATTGTTGCGGGTATGCCAAGCTTCAGGTTGTTCTGTATCCCATACAGCCCGCTGGCCAGGCTGGCTGCTATGGCCAGGTAGGGGTTTACATCAGAGCCAGGAATGCGGGTTTCCAGCCGCATGCCTTTGTGGTAGTGGTTTATCACCCGCAGAGCCGTAGTGCGGTTCTCCACACCCCAGGTAACGGTGGTGGGAGCCCATGCGCCTTCCACCAGCCGTTTGTAGCTGTTAACGGTAGGTGCATACATCGGCAGTATGTGTGGCAGGCAATGCAGCTGGCCCGCTATGTAGCTCTCAAGCAGTGTGCTTATTTTGTCTTTGCGGCTGTCATCATAAAAAACGTTCTTTTCCCCCTCCCACAGGCTCTGGTGAATGTGGCCGCTGCAGCCCGGCAGCTGATGATTCCACTTTGCCATAAAGGTGGCAAGAAGCTGGTGCTGGTAGGCAATTTCTTTTACGGCTGTTTTAAACAACACGGCACGGTCGGCGGCTTCCAGCACCGGCGCATATTGCACAGCGCCTTCGTATACACCCGGTCCGGTTTCTGTATGAATACCTTCCAGCGGCACCCCAAACTGCTCGAGCAGCACGAAAAGGTCGTTGAAAAAGCTGCTGTTGTAGGAAGTCCGCAACATTGAATACCCAAACATGCCCGGCGTGGCAGGAACAGGATTGGCGAAGCCTTTTTCGTAAAGGGTGTCGGGCGTTTCCTGGAAATTAAACCACTCAAACTCCTGCGCAAACAAGGCCTGAAAGCCCGCAGCATCCAGCTTTTTGACTACCCGCTTCAACAGGCTCCGTGCACAAGCCGCATGGTGTTGCTCGCCGTTACTAAAGTCGGCCAGAAAAAACGGCACATCTTCGGCCCACGGAATGGAACGGTAAGTGCCAACGTCGATCCGCGCAATGGCGTCGGGGTAGCCTGTATGCCAGCCGGTTACTTTGCCGTTATCATAAGCCTGGTCGGCTGCGTCCCACCCGAAGATCACATCGCAAAAGCCAAACCCGTACTCAACCGCATCCAAAAACTTTTTTTTGTGCATCATTTTGCCCCGCAATATTCCATCGATATCGACAACGGCTACTTTCACACGAGTCTCTTCGGATTCTTTTATGCTGTTGATAATTTCGGAGTTGGTCATATCAGGAAGTTGTGCGGACGAAATTAAAAAGAAAAGCGAAGGAAATTATTGTGGCAAGTCCTTTTCACTTCACCAGCCACAGCCCCACTGCCACAGCCAGCAGGCCAGCCAGCAAACTACCGGCGAGGTAGGTAATAGCCGTGGCATAGTTTCCCTCGCCAAGCAGCTGCACATTTTCGGCGGAGAAGGTGGAAAAGGTGGTGAATCCTCCGCAAAAGCCGGTGGCAAGCAGCAGGTACAGCTCCTTGTTCATCCACGACGCCTTAATAGCCAGACCCATGAGCACACCAATAAAGAAGCACCCGAGCACATTGGCGGCAAAAGTACCGGCCGGAAAAGCCACCGAAAGCCAGCGGGCGCCTGCCAGGGTGAGGCCATAGCGCGCTATGCTGCCAAAAAAACCACCCAAACCCACCAGTAGCAGTTGCTTCATACTTTTGCTTTGCTGAATTTTTGCCCGAGGTATTTTTTTAACTGCTGGTAGTCGGTATGCTCCTGCTGGCTTACGCTTATCCGTTTTCCGTTGTCGAACATCAGGGTAAGCTCCTTGTACACGCCGCCTGCCGTTTTAATCGACTCTTCCTTCCATCGGCTGAGGTTTTTGCCGGCGTAAACTACCCGCTTTCTTCTGACGGGAAAATACACTTCAAACCGCTCCTTGGCTACCCTCACCACCTTTAGCGACCATACCACCTTAATGAGTATAGCCAGCATAATTCCTATCAGTACAGGAACAAGCATGCGGCCCAGCCACTTCCAGCTGCCCATGGCCGGCAACTGGAAATAAATAAATGTGGCCAATCCGCCGGCCAGTACTTCAAACACAGCAATGCTCAGGTAGGTACCCGCTTTGGGCTTACATTCTATCATGCGGCTAATTTACAACGAAAAGTCATTTCTCAACTTCTCCAGCAGCAAGCCTGATTCTTTTACCAGTTCGGGAAAAAATATGGCAAATTCTTCGCCAAAAGCTTCATAATGCATTTCGAGTGAGTGGTGCGCCCGCTCCATGCCCGACTCGAAGCTGGTGCGCCGGGCCATGCCAGACAGCGCCCGCCTGATACCCTCTACAAACTGGTAATGGTAGAGCCAGTTGTCGGCCGACATGTACCTGAGCATATAGTTCGCCCTTTCGGGAAGCACTTTTTTGTGTTCGGATGCCAGCCTGTAAAACCCTTCCGTGTAGGCCTTTAGGTCCGCCTGGTGGTAAAGGAGCCAGTTTTTGGCAAGAAAGTGGTCGTAAAAAACATCCACTATTACAGGTGCATAGTGGCCAAATTCGTTGCGCAGGCGCAGTTTGCTTTCCCGCACTACCTGGTGTTCATCGGTAAACTGGTCGATAAAGCGGTGTAGGTAAATGCCAGCTTGCATGCCGGGCCCGAAGTTTCTCACCTGGGCACCCTTCACAAAGTCGCCAACAAAGTTGCCTAGCCGCACTTCGTCGTTGTCGCCGGAAAGATACAAATGCGCCAGAAAGTTCATGCTACAACCATATATGTGAACGGAATCGCGGGTTTCATTGCCACCCCCCGCATCAATACCGCCGGTCGGGTACCCAAACCCCGCTGCCTTTATTTGAACAACAAGTAAAAGCATTAATTCCATTTTATTTACTAATTTTACTTGTCTGAATAAGCTTGTGGTAAAAAATTAATTGAATTATTTACCGTTCACTATCTATATGAATTCAACGACAAGTCAATACATGTCCCGTTCGCAGCTTCAGATTTTGGTGCAGCTGGCCAAGATCGATGGGGTTGTATCGCAGGATGAAATTGACCTAATACGCCAGGTGGGAAAGGCCAACGGGCTTACAGAGGAGGATATTACGGCTGCGTTCGATGAAAACCTTGAGGTGGGAGACCTGGAATCTTTGTCGGACGACGAAAAGTACGAGTATATGTACAGGGTTGTTCAGCTGATGAAGATCGACGGACGGCTCTATAAAGAAGAAATTACCTATTGCGCTAAAATGGCTGCAAAGCTCGGATACCACGAAGATGTGCTCTATCACCTGATTACCAAAATATACGCCGATCCCCACATTTCGGCTGACAAGGAGTCGCTAAAAAAGAAAGTTCAAAAATACCTCCAGAAGGATTAGCCTCCTGCAAATACGCTCGCTGCTTTAACATTGTCGGATGACTGATACGAAGGCTTATTTTGCCCAATTGACCGCATTGCTGAAAAAGGAGTGGCAGGAGGATTTGCAGCAGTACAAGGAAAAGATACTGTACACGGCCATTCCGGAAAAGAAGAAAACCGGAGTTTGCTGGTATCCCGTGGTCATAAACTCACACCACGTGGGAACGGGCGAAAAGATAGTTGTTGAGATTGAGAAAACTTCTGATTTTGACCAGCCTCATACGTTTCAGTCGGGGGCAAGCGTAAGCTTTTATGCCAACTCAGGAGAAAAAGACAAAAGCAAAAGTGCCGTTACAGGCGTAATCAGTTTTGTGCGCGACAAACGCATGAAAATTGTACTGAACGAAGACGACCTGCCCGAGTGGATAGATGACGGCAAGCTGGGCGTGGACCTGCTGTTTGACGAAGCATCGTACCGCGAGATGGAGCATACGCTAAAGGTGCTTGGCAGGCAGGAAGCCGGCCGGATGTTTGAACTGACGCAAATATTGCTCGGCAAAAAAGCTCCCGCAAAAACAAACGTACATGCGCCGCATATAGCCTCACTAAACGAGGTACAGAACAACGCCCTGAGCGAAGTATTGCAAGCCGCCGACCTTTCCATCATCCACGGCCCGCCGGGCACAGGCAAAACCACCACGCTTATCCAATCGATCAAGCAGGTAGTAAAGCTCGAAAAGCAGGTGCTGGTAACCGCGCCGAGCAATGCCGGCGTGGATGTGATGGTGGAAAAGTTGGCCGAAGAAGGCGTGAATGTGCTTCGGCTGGGGCACCCGGCTCGTATTACCAAAAGGGTGCTGGAAAACAGCCTCGATGCAAGAATTGCCGCACACACCAGCTACAAAGACCTGAAGAGCGTGCGGAAGCGGTACGAAGAGTTCCGAAACCTGGCATTCAAATACAAGCGAAATTTTGGCCACGCCGAACGGCAGCAGCGAAAAATGCTTCTGCAGGAAGCCGGCCGCTTCCGCGAAGAGGCCGACATGCTGGAAGACTATATTATAACGGCATTGCTCGACAACGCCCAGGTGATCGCATGCACACTTATCGGCAGCAATCATTATCTTATAAGAGACCGGTTTTTCAAAACTGTGTTTATCGATGAAGCCGGGCAGGCCCTTGAACCGGCCTGCTGGGTGCCGGTGCTTAAAGCAAGCCGGGTGATAATGGCCGGAGACCATCAGCAGCTTCCCCCTACCGTGAAGTCGTTTGAAGCTGCCAGGGAGGGGCTCGAAAAAACGCTGTTTGAAAAATGCATCAACTATCACGACGTAGACGTGATGCTTGAAGAACAGTACCGGATGAAACCGGCTATAATGGAGTTCTCGAGCCGGTTCTTCTACAAAGGCAAGCTGAAGGCAGCTATGCAGGCAATAGAACGCACCCCACTGCCCAACGTGGCAGAAATGCGGTTTATCGACACGGCGGGCTGTGGCTTCAACGAAAAACAAAATCCGGAATCGAGAAGCACCTACAACGAAGACGAAGCACGCCTGCTCATCAACCAACTGGTGGCAAACATTGAAGCCATGGGGCCGGACTATGTGGTGGCACACGAAATTTCTTTCGGTGTTATAGCTCCCTACAAAGCACAGATCGAAATGCTGAATGAGTTGCTGGCTGAAAAAGGGCTGGCAGCCGAAGTTGCCGATCTTATCTCTGTAAATACCGTCGACTCCTTTCAGGGGCAGGAGCGCGATAGCATCTTTATTGGCTTTACCCGCTCCAACGACACAGGTGAAATCGGCTTTCTGAAAGACATAAGACGCACCAACGTGGCCATGACCCGGGCCCGGCGTCAGCTAATCATGATTGGTGATTCGGCCACACTCGGCTCCCACACTTTCTATAACCAGTTGATAGAGCATTGCTCCCACACAGGAGCGTACCAAAGTGCCTTTGAGCTTATCTATTCTTAACCCTCTCCTTCTGCCTCGGTAGCAAAAAGTCCATTAGTAATAACGCGCTGGAAAAACAAAAAGTTTTACACGAAAAATTTTTGTTCAGGGAAATTGTGCCAGAAGTAAAAGTATATTCAGTGCATTATATATTTTGTAGAATATTTTCCCCTAAAAAGTCTCAATTCCACAAATTTCCTTTGCTAAAAACTTTTCACAGCCATTAGTGACTGCAATTTTGAGTTGAGCAATTATTTAAAAAGACGAGAACAAGGCTTTTTTTTATGTTAAAGGTATAGACATAGGTTTTAATTGTGACTATTGTCCGCTAATGGTCAATTTTAACATTTGTGGAGCCATTTTGGTATTTTAATTTTTTTAAATTTATCTATTGCTTTGTCAGGATTTACTGCCCTCTCAATTCGAGAGTTTCCCAGGGGCAGGATAAATCAATCGATTAACTAAAACCAATTTATTATGAGGATTTTATTACGGACAATGGTGTTCGTACTGTTTGCACAAACAGTATTAGCCCAGGAGAGAGATGTTTCCGGGAAAGTTACCTCCGCAGAAGATGGGGAGGGAATGCCTGGAGTGAATGTGGTGCTGAAAGGCACTACAGTTGGTACGGTGACTGATATTGAGGGCAACTACCGGCTATCAGTTCCATCGGGTGCACAAACCCTTGTATTTAGCTTCATTGGCTTTTCTACACAGGAAGTAGCCATTGGCGCTCGTGCAGTGATTGACGTAACCATGGCTACAGACGTAAGCCAGCTGCAGGAAGTGGTGGTAGTGGGCTACGGACAACAATCGCGCGCACTCACCACGCAAAGCGTATCGGACGTAGGCGCCGAACGGTTCCAGAACATGCCGGTTCTAAGCACGCAGGAAGCCTTGCAGGGGCAAGCTGCCGGTGTGCAAATGGTGGGAACCTCCGGCGTGGTAGGATCGGCCGCCACGGTACGGATCAGAGGTGTGGCTTCGCTAAACAACGCCAACCCGTTATATGTGGTTGACGGTGTACCCCTGAACCAGGAGAATCGCACTGATGCCCTTGGCGGCGCTTCGCTTAACCCTATAGCGGAGATAAACCCGCAGGACATCGAGTCGATAACCGTGCTGAAAGACGCAGCGGCGGTGGCGATTTACGGTTCCAGAGGTGCTAACGGTGTAATTCTCATCAATACCAAATCTGGTAAGTACAATCAGGCGACACAATTCAACGCCGACTACTACACCGGTTGGTCGCAGCCTACATACCTGCGCTCGATGATGAGTGCCGACCAGTACAGGCAATATGCAGCAGATGTATTTACCGCCGAAGGAGAACCCACAACGCCAGCCGATTTCCCTCAGGGTGGTTTCAATTGGCCCGACGCCGTACTGCAAACCGGCAGAGTAAACAACTATTCGCTGTCGGCTAACGGCGGAACAGATAAAACGGCGTTCTATATTGGTGGTACGTACTTTAACCAGGAATCGTACACTATTGGCAACTCCGCTGACAGAATAAATGCCAGAATTAATCTGACCCACGAAGCGAAGGACAACCTGCGGTTCGGTGTGAACCTGGGAATTACCCGGCTTGAGTACGACAGGATAAACGCCGACAACTCTACGTTTGCTCCTTTGACGTCTTCCTATCTACAGTTGCCGTGGGTAGAGCCGAGAGATGAGAACGGTGCTTTTGTAAACACAGGCTTTGTGGCCAACGTTCTCGCAATTGAAGCACTGAGCGACTACACAACCATATCGAGAAGAAACACCGGCAACGTATACGCCGAATGGGACATCATCCCTTCTCTTACGTTCCGATCTGACTTTGGTATTGACCTGGTGCAGTTGGAGCAGTTTTACCGCGACCCGGAAATTGTTTCTCCTGGAGGCTATGGCTACAAGAGCATTGATCAGGACAACAAATGGCTGAGCACCAACACTCTTAATTACGTGAAAGACTTTGGTGACGACCACTCGCTGAATGCGCTGCTGGGCTACAGCTTCGAAACCTCTCGCTACGATGCCATTGCCGTGGAAGGTTCAGGCTTTGTGAGCGACGATCTGCCGAACGTGAATTCTGCTGCAACCAAAACAACAACCGATGCAATTGGCAGCCAATGGGCGTTGCTTTCGTATTTCTCGCGTTTAAACTATGCCTACAAGAGCAAATATATCTTTGAGGTATCTGCCAGAAGAGACGGCTCATCAAGGTTTGGCTCGGAGAGAAGGTTTGGTAACTTCTACGCTGTATCGGGAGGATGGATTCTTTCAAGTGAGTCTTTCCTGGAAAACCTTGCCTTCGTAGACTTTTTGAAGCTATCTGCAAGCTACGGAACGTCGGGCAACGACCAGATCGGAAACTTTGCTTCGCTTGGTTTGTATGCAGGCGGCATTACACCCGACTACGCTGGCTTGCCTGGCTTGTCGCCCGACCAACCTGCCAACCCCCTGCTAAGCTGGGAGGAAACAAAGCAGTTTGACGTATCGCTCGACTGGACAACCCTCAACAATAAGGTAGACGTATCAGCAAGCTACTATGTGAAAAACACAGAAGGCATATTGCTGGCAGTACCGCTTCCTTACACCACGGGATTTGCCTCAAGAAACCAGAACGTGGGCGAGCTTCGCAACAGGGGATTGGACCTTAACATCACCTCGAGAAACGTTGAAAACGAAGCCTTCACCTGGGAAACACAATTTAATGTTGGGTTCCTTAACCAGGAGGTAACTCGTTTGCCTGATGACAACGTGGATCCTTTTGGCAACCCATTTATAGCGGGTACTTCTTCGCAGAGAGTAACTCAGGGCTATACTTCCAACGAGTTTTTCCTCATCCGCTACAGCGGCATTAATGCCGAAACCGGCGAAGCTGAGTGGCTGACAAGGGATGGCGAAATTACGTCGACTCCTACTGCCGATGACCGTGTGTACGTTGGTTCTGCGCTTCCCAAGTTTACCGGAAGCTTGCGCAACACCATGACTTACAGAGGGCTTGACTTTACCTTTATGCTGAACTTTGTACAGGGAAATAAGGTGATGCTGGACGACATGCGCTTTACTGACAATCCGAATAACGTAACCGGATTTAACCTGCATACCCGCCTGCTCAACTACTGGCAGCAACCTGGCGACAACGCCTATGCACCTGCGCTTGATGCCACCACTTTCGGCACGTTTGCTCAGCGTTCTACGCTGCAGTTGTTCGATGGCTCTTACCTGCGCCTGCGTAACGTAACCCTGGGCTACACACTGCCAAACGACGTACTCGGCAGAACCTTCATGAGAAATGCCAGACTTTACGTAATGGGGCAAAACCTCCTCACATTCAGCGAAATGACCGACTGGGAGGTTGATCCGGAAATTAACGGCGGAGGTACTGATCCAAGAAATCAGGGCGAATCATTCTTTACCATGCCACAGGCGAAGACATTTACTGTAGGCGTAAATATTGGATTCTAAACCGAAACAGACATGAAAAAACTATTTATATACTCTTTAACACTGGCAGGTTTAGGTCTGTCTGCCTGCCAGGAAGACTTAGAGATAGACCCTCAACAGTCGCTAAGTACCGACCTGATCTTCAGTAGCGAGGCAACGGCCACAGGCGCCACCATTGGTGTGTATGGCCTTGCTCAGGATCTGGATGTTTTCGGCTCCATGCCGCAGATCATAGGTGATTTTCAGGCCGACAACGTAGATTTCATCGGTTCGTTTCCCACGTTGAATGAAATAAAGAATTATACCACGTTGTCGGACAATACGTCCATTCAGGCAATTTGGAGAGATCATTACTTCGTGATTCTCGCGGCAAACGCAGTGATAGCCAACGTACCCAATGTAGTGGACGAAAACTTTACGGCTGAAGAGCGTGCACAGCTTATTGCTGAGGCAAAGTTTATGAGAGCGCTTACCAATTTTCAGCTGGTAAACCTGTTTGCACACCCGTATCAACAAGACAACGGTGCTTCTGCTGGCATTCCGTTGGTGACTGAACCATTTTCGGGTGAGGTAACGTTGCCTGAGCGCTCGTCAGTAAATGTGGTGCACGAGGCCATCCGCACAGACCTGACCGAAGCTTTGGCTGACTTGCCTGCAGACTACGCTTCGGCTGAGCTCACCCGGGGAAGAGCCACTCAGGGAGCAGCCAACGCCTTGCTTTCAAGGCTGCACCTGTACCGCGAAGAATGGCAGGATGCTGCCGACTATGCCGATGACGTGATTACGTCTCCATTGTATGACCTGGCTCCTGACTATTCGTTTTACAGTGGCAATACGCCCGAAACAGTATTCGCCATTCAGAACACAGCTGTAGACAACGGACGTACAGGTTCTGGAGGCTGGTCGGCGTTTTACGAGCCCGCGGAACAGGGTGGCAGAGGCGATGCTCCTTTTTCTGCCAGTCTGATAGCTGCTTTCGAAGAAGAACCCGGCGACCTGCGGTTTGCTGAGAAGGAAGAAGGCGATAACGGCCGGCTTTATACGCTTAAGTTTAATGACGCTGTAAACAATACCGACAATGCGCCTGTTATCCGCGTAACGGAAATGTACCTCAACAGGGCAGAAGCGTTGGTGGAGCTTAACGGGATTGATCCTGTGGCAATCGGCCTGATGAATGAGTTGCGCCTGCGTGCCGGCTTGGGCACCTGGACGGCCGCCGACTTTGCCACAGCCGATGAGCTGCTGGATGCCATTGCTAACGAGCGCAGAAAAGAGCTGGCTTTCGAGGGCCACCGCAGAATGGACCTTTTGAGAAGAGGACAGCCGCTCCGCCCAGCAGGTGATTCGAATTTTTCTAATTCACAGCCAGGTGCGGATAAGACAATAATGCCCATACCTCAGAGAGAAAGAGATTTGAACACAAATCTCTCTCAGAATTCAGGGTATTAGTATTTCGATAGTAAGTAGAACTGAAAAAAGGCTGCCGGTTGGCGGCCTTTTTTTATAGCGGATTGAGTTGCTGCTGAAGCATTTCTTCAAATGCCAGATGATGGGGAGGCATGAAGTCCTTTTTCAAAATAGTGCCATCTGCCGAAATGAGAGCAAACTTTGGCAATGCAATTATAACCGACGTATCGGATTCCGTAGCGTAGGTCTGGTAAACATACCAAAACAACGGGTTCTGCTCGCTTTCGCCAACCCAAAACGCATTTTCTTCCCATTGCTGCTCCTTCACAAATTGCCGCCAAAACGCCTGGTCTCCGTCTACCGACACTGTAATAAACACTACATTCTCGTTTTTATACTTCTTGGCGAACTCATGCACTTTCGGAATTACCTCGATACAGGGCGAGCACCAGGTTGCCCAAAAGTCGACTACCAGAAGCTTGCCTTTAAAATGTGAGAGTGGCAGCGTGTCGCCCTGAAAGCTCACCAGAAAGCCTGGCGGCGCAGGATTATCCGGGTCGGTTAGAGCCATCTTGTCAGCCTTGGAAAGCTGCGAATAGTCGCTTGAGGTTTCCACCGGCAAACCTGCCTGCTTTCCACCGGAGCAAGCATTGAAAATAAAGCCCGCCAGGGCCAAACAGACAACGGAGTTTTTCATCTTCAGGATTGGGAAGTTAGGGGCTAATTCAGAATGCCATTGGATTGCGTGAGAATGATTGGTTCGGCGTCGGTTACGATAATGGTATGCTCGTGTTGTGCTACAAAGCTGCCGTCTTTGGTAAGCAAAGTCCAGCCATCGCTTGCCTGATACGCCCTGGTAGCTTTGGTGGAAATGAATGTTTCTACAGCCACCACGGAGTTTTTGCGGAACCTGCCCCTGTTAAACCTGTCATAAAAGCAGGGTATTTCTTCCGGCTCCTCGTGCAGGCTCCGGCCCACACCATGGCCCGTCAGGTTTTTGATTACGTTGAAGCCCGCCTTTTTCGCCTCCGCTTCAATAAAGCCACCTACCTCGGCTATTCTTACACCTCCCCTTATTTTCTGCAGGGCACTTTCCAAAATACGTTTTGAAGCCTCCACCAGGGCGGCGTGGTTGCATGTATCTTCCCCCAACACAAACGATCCGCCATTGTCGGCCCAATACCCATTTCGTTCGGCCGACACGTCGATGTTTACCAGGTCGCCACTCTTCAGCACTTTGCCCGCTGACGGTATGCCATGCGCCACTTCGCTGTTCACGCTAATGCAGGTATGCCCCGGAAACCCGTAAGTGAGCAACGGAGCCGAGCGAGCGCCAAATGAATTGAGCAAGCTGCCACCATACTCGTCCAGCTCTTTGGTGTTGATGCCAGGGCTGGCATACTCTCTCATTTTTTTCAGTGTTACCGCAACTATTTCGCTGATTTCGCTAATTCCAGCCAGATCCCGGGCAGATGTTACAGACATATTTTTTAAGAAAAATTAAACAAGGTGAAAACGTAGAATTCGTAACAATACGGATTATTTAATTTTTGGTCTCGGTTTTTTTTAGAAAATTGAAACCTAAACCTCACCATATGAAAAAATATTTTGCAGTCTTCTGCCTGTTTTTTGTATTGCAAGCCGGATTAGCCCAAACCCCTGCCGACGAAAAAGCCATCAAGGAGATAATGGAACGGCAAATCGAATGTTGGAATAACGGTGACCTGGAATGCTTCATGAACTCCTACTGGAAGTCGGACCAACTGATGTTTATCGGCAGCAAAGGCCTTACATACGGATGGCAAAAAACACTCGACAATTACAAAAACTCGTACCCCACGAAAGAGATAATGGGAAAAGTAGACTTGTCAGTAGTAGAATTGACGCCTCTTGCCGAAGACGCCTACTTTTGCGTAGGCAAATGGAGCCTTAGCCGTAGCAGCACAGACCTGAGCGGTCATTTTACCCTGCTGTGGAGAAAGATTGGCGGCGAATGGGTGATAGTGGCCGACCACTCCAGCTAGTGCCACGGGTTGGGTTTATTAATCTTCCGGATACGGCACAAAAACGAAATTGGTAAATTCTCTGTCTACCACAAACAGGCAGCAAAACTCGTCGGGGTCTTTATAGGCTGCTTTAAACTGCTCCACGTTTTCTATGAGCTTCCGGTTGACAAATTCATCGATATAGGTGATGTAGTAATTCCAGGTTGTATCTACCTCCCGGTTGGCCAACAGTAGCTGCCCGATCGGAATCTCTGTTTTTGAAATCGGGAAGATTGGGTAGTCGGAAAAGCCCTGTGTTTTGATCTGGTAGGCGGCTTCCTTTAGCGTATCCGCTACTTTTACGAAGTCTTTGGTAATGGTACCGAGATACTTGCCACTAAGTTCAGGATCGTTTTGCATTTCCTTCTTTATTTTAGTTTCAACAGCACCACGTTCTCTACGTGGTGCGTGTGCGGAAACATGTCTACCGGCTGCACGGCGCTCACTACGTACCTTTCGGCAAGCAACTGGATGTCGCGGGCCTGCGTAGCCGGGTTGCAACTTACGTACACTATCCTCTCTGCCCCTGAGTGATACAACGCCTCCACCACATCGGCGTGCATGCCGGCCCGGGGCGGGTCGGTAATGATAACCTGCGGACGGCCATGTTTTTCCATAAACTGTTCCGTGAGCAGGTCCTTTATATCTCCCGCCTCAAAATACACATTGTCGAGCTTATTAATGCGGGCGTTTGCCCATGCGTCTTCGATGGCCGTTTCAACATACTCGAGGCCCACTACCCTGGCGGCTGTGCGAGCTGCAAATTGTGCCAATGTGCCGGTGCCTGTATAGAGGTCGTACACAAGCTCGTGGGGCTGCACCGCTGCCAGCTTCATTGCTGTTTTGTACAGCTGTTCGGCTTGTTTGCTGTTGGTTTGGTAAAACGACTTTGGCCCCACCTTAAAATGCAGGCCATCCATTTCTTCCATTATATGATCTTCGCCAGCAAATACCTGCACTTCAAGGTCCTGAAAGGTATCGTTGCGTTTGTTGTTGATCACATACAGCAGCGAGGTAATTTCCGGAAACTGCTTTTCTACCCTCTCCAGCAAACGGGCCAGGTCTTCATTTTCGTAGGCTACCTGCAGTATCACCATCAGCTGCCCTGTAGTTGCCGTGCGGATGAGGAGGTTGCGCAGCCAGCCTTCGTGGGTAAGAATATCGTAAAACGGGTAGTTTTCCTGCAGGCATACCTCTTTCACAAATGTGCGAATGCCATTACTCGGTTCGGGTTGCAGGTAGCAGGTATCTACGTCCACTATCCGGTCGAAGCGCTTGGGCACGTGAAAACCCAGGGCATTTCTTTCTATCGCTTCGCCCGATTTAATCTCTTCATCGGTAAGCCACCGGTGGTTGGAAAAGGTAAACTCCAGCTTGTTGCGGTAGTACCGGGTATCGGGCGAGCCGAGAATAGCCTGTATTTCAGGTAGCGGCACTTTAGCAATCCGCTCCAAATTATCCTTTACCTGCTGCCATTTAAACTGAAGCTGGTCTTCGTAAGAAAGGTTTTGCCATTTGCATCCACCGCAAACACCAAAATGGGAACAAAACGGTTCGACCCGGTTTTCGGATAAACTATGAAATTTAACCGGGCGCCCTTCCATAAACGATTTTTTCTTGCGAAATACCTGCAAATCGACCACATCGCCCGGCACCACGCCCTCTACAAAGATCACCTGCCCTTCGTGTTTCGCCACGCATTTTCCTTCAGCAGCAACCGACTCTATCCGCACCTGCTCCAGCATTATATTTTTGCCTCTACCCATAGGGCCGCAAAATTAACAATTTGAAAATTTGAAAATGCTTCAATTTGAAAATGTCTGCCGGGCAATGCCTGCCGCAGTTGTAAGCTCGCCTTCAACACCAAGCATTTTCATCAGATCGGCCTGCAGCCGCCAAAGGAAAGGCTCGTTGAGTCGGAATCCTGACGGTTTTGGGTATATTGAGGTAATTTGGCCAGCAAAAGCCATCATTCTATGCACAATTACGAGCAGCAGCTGTTTGAAAGCTGGGAAACCAACGCCGCAGCGTGGAGGCAAACCATCGACAAAGGTTTAATTGCCAGCCGGCAGCTGGGTACCAACGAAGCCGTAGTGAAGGCAGTGCTGGCAACGCAGCCTCTGCATGTGCTTGACGTGGGATGTGGAGAAGGCTGGCTTTGTCGCAAGCTTGCCGGTGCAGGGGTGCGTGCAACTGGCATAGACGGCTCCGAAGAGCTAATTGAAGCCGCGAAGCAAAAAGGAGCTGCTACCTACGCGGTGCTGAGCTACGAGCAGCTCATTAATGATTTTACGCAGCCTGCCGGCCCATTCGACTGCATGGTGTGCAATTTTTCGCTGCTGGGGCATAACCTGGCGCCGCTGCTTGGCGCACTACGAAAAAAGCTCTCTCACGGCGGAAAGCTGATAGTACAAACCGTTCACCCTTTTACTGCATGCGGCAGCGAACCCTATGCCGATGGCTGGCGGATGGAAACGTTTTCCGGCTTTGAGGAAGTTTTTCCTGCAAATATGCCGTGGTATTTTCGCACGCTCGCTTCCTGGGTAGCTGAGATTACCTGCGCCGGATATGCTATTGAAGCGATAGAGGAACCGTCACACCCGCAAACGGGGCGGCCGCTTTCGTTGATTATAGTGGCAAAAAAATGAGCGTCCTCATGCAAAAATGACTGAGAACGCTCCGCTGCCATGGAAAAATGTAAAATCAGCGATTACTGTTTGTCGTACTGGTGAATCAGGTGCACGTCGTAATCCTCCAGCGTGGTTTCGGTACCCTGCCAGTCAAAATCCAACAAAAGGCCTTTTTCGAACGTGAGCTGCGAATGGTCGTTTCTGTAGTCCTCGTTGATGTATTGCTCACAATAGCTTTCGGCAGAATAAAAGGATCCGCCCCAGTCGAAAATATTATCGAAGTTGGACATAACCGCCGGAAAGCCAATGAGTCCTCCACCGGGATACAGCTGGCCGGCATAGGCACCCTGGCCGTTTAATGCAATCTCAAAAAACCGGATATATTCAACCCGGAAGGCAAATTCTTCGGGCATCTCCACCCGGCCCCAAAGTGCACATGGATCGGCCGATATGTAAAATTTGAATCCTTCATTCTCTAGTACGATCACCTGGTCAGAACCCTCCGGTATCAGTTCGAAAGTCAAACTCTCTATTGTAGCTATATTATCATAAGGAAAATCGGCTCTGAAGTACTTCACCTGCGGCATGTAACCGTCGGCATAAGCTGTTAACCGGTACTGATGGTACCCAACGGGAATTGTGATGTGGTCGGGGTTGGTCATTTCGTAAGTTTTGGACCACACCGCCTGCGTTACGGTATCGCGGGCAGTTACATCTATGTAGTAAGAAAACTCGTCGAGCGCCATTTCCTGCACCCGGCTAGCCAGCACGGGGATGGTACGGAGGTGTAGCGGCAGGTAACGAAATTCGCTATAACCAAAATCTGCCGGTTGGTGGTCGCCGGTAGCAAATACATGTACCGGCACTTCGCTGGTTTTGTCAACACTTATTACCAGCTGAAATGGCAGCGGGTTGGCTACGTATTCCGCCAATGGAGAGTCGGCCAGAGGTGCCAGGTAAATGGTGTTGCCGCCGTCGTCGAGAATGAGAAACTCCTGCAGAAGATACTCGCCTGTAGCAAGAGAAAACGGCACGGTAAAATAACTCTCACCCATCTTATAAATTTCAGATGAGCCTGAAACCGTTTCGCCGGTTTCGGTTGTCAGATTAAATAATATGGAGGCGGGCTCCGTCAGCTCCGCGGTACGGCCGTCGTCACCGATTTGGTTTTTGAGATTTAGTGCAAATTTAATTTTCCCGCTGGCTTTTGATGGCAGCTCCGGGCCGGTGCTTTCGCAACCCCACACCAGTATGGCCGTCAAAAAAAGAAAGATCAATTGTTTTTTCATCATAGTCAAAAAGTTAAATACACTGAAAGGTACGGCCGCTCCGGCGCCATGACCTGAATTTGACGTATACAAAGAGTCTACAGGGCAAAAAATTTATTCCGCCGAACCGCCGACAGGCGTGTTTAGCCGCGCCAAATGAACAGATATCAGGCTTTATGACGTTGGCGAGAAACCGCTTCGGCAAGCAGATTTATAGCCCTCCCCGCTTCCTCTTCATTTAATGAAGCAAAGCCAAGGCGGGTACTGTTGAGATTTTTGGCGGGTGGGTTATACACCGATGCGTGGTTGATATGCAGCCCCAGTTGAGTGGTGTTTCGCACCAGGGCGTCGAAGTTGACGTGCGGAGCAAATGTAGTCCACACGGCCATACCACCTTCCGGCACTTGAAAATGCGCCCATCCGGCAAGTTTTTCACCGAGAAGCGCACAGAAATGATCTCTGCGCTGCCGGTAAATCTTAAGTGTTTTGTTCAAGTGCCTTTTAATAGCACCCTCTCGAATAAGCTCCGCCAGTGCCTGCTCGAGTATGGGGTCGCCTTGCCTGTCGATAATTCTCCTTACCCGGGTCATAGCCTCAATCAGATTTTGCGGAGCCACGATATAACCTGTTCTTATAAATGGAGCAATTGTTTTGGTGAAGGATCCGATGTAAATGGTAAACCCGCCGCGGTCTGCACTTGCCAGGGGCAGCAGCGGGCTCCCCGCGTAGTGAAAGTCGTAGTCGTAGTCGTCTTCAATTACGGCGAATTTGTATTGCTCAGCCAATTGCAGCAGGCGCAGCCTCCTTTCGGCACTAAGCGTAACCGTAGTGGGGTGGTGGTGGTGAGAGGTAAGAAAAACTGCCCGTACCGGTTTTCTCCTGCAAATCTCCTCCACAGCTTCCACCACCAGACCCTCGCTGTCTACAGGCACTGGCAGCAGGTCGGCCCCCAGGCTCTGGAATGCCATGTTTGCTACAAAATAGCTGGTTTCTCCCACCACCACACTGTCGCCAGGTGCAAGTATTGTTTTGGCTGCTATGTATATACCCATCTGGCTGCCCCGGGTCACCAAAATGTTGTCTTTGGTTACGTTTAGCCCCCTCGACTCGCTTACGTACTCAGCCAAAACACTCCGGAGGTTTGCATTGCCTTCCACTTCCGAATAGCTCAGCAACCCCTTGCTCACGGCCCGGCCCATCACGCCGCGGTAAGCCCGGCCAATGGCATCGGCCGGCGCCAGACGCTCATCAGGAAAGCCATCATTAATCGTCAGCATCTTATGGTTAATCATTAACGGCTTATCGGCAAACATACCAGGGCGAAGAC
Source organism: uncultured Imperialibacter sp. (assembly GCA_965651695.1). Lineage (GTDB taxonomy): Bacteria > Bacteroidota > Bacteroidia > Cytophagales > Cyclobacteriaceae > Imperialibacter. The sequence goes on from CBFGTI010000049.1 coordinate 20,523, forward strand.
TGAAGCCTGGCTGCACCGGCATTATTCCTTTTTTATAGCTTTCATTAAGGTCCCGCTGCTGTACTATAGGAAGTTTCGATGAAATGAAAGTTCCTTTGGAGGGTAAGGTGGCTATCCAGCCCTGCAGCAATAGCTCATCGAAGGCAGCTACCACGGTTTTGCGGTGCACATTCAGCAGGCCGGCGATGGTTCGGGTGCCAGGCAACTTCATTCCGGGCTTTAGCACGCCATTTTGGATTTCGCGAACAAACCCGGTTGAAATCTGAAGGTAAACAGGAATTTCCGACTGCTTATTGATGGTGATGACACTCTTGACTGGAAACATAAACCGGACTACTTTACAAATAAAAACCGGACCACTTTACTAGACCGCAAGTTACTTTATTTTGCTGTATCAATAATCAATCGACATTACATATACACAGTATGCATCCTTTCAAAATAGCCTTGGTTTCTTGCAGCAGCATGTCGTCGTTTCAGTCGCATATAGAGAGTGAAGATGAGCTTCTGCTCAGGTATTTCAAGCAAAAGGGCGTTGATGCCACCGTGGAAGTTTGGGACGACCCCCAGGTAGCATGGGAAACCTACGACATTGTAATGATAAAATCGGCGTGGGACTATTTTGATAAACCGGAAGCTTTCAGAACGTGGTTGGCTGACATGGAAGAACGGCAAATAAACTTGTATAATCCGGTACCGGTACTTCGGTGGAATATGGACAAGATATACCTGCGGGAAATGGAAGCCGATGGAATCGCTGTTATCCCTACGGTGTGGATGAATAAACATGAGCCCTTCAATCTTAAAAATATAGCCAGGCTGCTCGATGCCGGAGAAATAATAGTAAAGCCCAGGATTTCCGGCGCCTCAAAGAACACGTTTAAAGTTGGCGAACACAACCTTTCGGAGATTGAGGAGCGCATGAAAATCCTTATAACACAGGAAGACTTTATGGCGCAACCTTACATGAAAGAGGTGGAGGAAGGCGAGCATTCTTACCTGTTTTTTAATGGCAGGTTCAGCCATGCCATCAGAAAAGTGCCCGTGAAAAACGATTTCAGGGTGCAGCACTACTTCGGCGGAAGCATTGAGGCCATTGCACCCGATCCCTCGCTGCTGGCTCAGGCACAAAAAGTTAGCGACCACTATGCATCAGATTGCCTGTATGCAAGGGTAGACGGAATAGTGCGAAACGGGGTGCTTCACATCATAGAGCTGGAGGTAATTGAACCGATGCTGTATTTGTTTACTCACGGGCCGTCGTTCGATACTTTGCTGGAGGCCATCGAAAGCCGGTTGAGCCATGCGGCCGTAAAGGAATAAGCGCTTTTAATCACCGGACACGGTTTCGGATACTTTTGCCGTTCTAATTCAATACAAACACTAGAACTGCAGAACCAAGTTAATAGCTGCCAACGCCGTGTTGCCCCCCATGACTTTACCTGCCCCAGTTGTTTGGCTGAGGTGAAAGGCGTACGTGCCATTCGTGTACATGGTGGCTTTCACCGGTCTTCGCTCGTCCGGTCCTTCGCTGCTCTTTTCCTTTCTTCTCCGATCGCCCGAAAACCATTGGGGTTGCCTCCGACCTGCATTTCCAGATCTGCCGCTTGCCCCAAAAAGTAAATTATGTAATTTACTTATCGGAAAGCATAAGCTTAGGCAACTCCAAACCCGCATGCGATGAAAATGTTCCACTCCCGTTTCAAAGAAAAAGTTGACATTCACCGCTTTTACGAGTGGGTAAGCAAGCTTGAAAAAGCTATTGGACGCACTTATCATAAGTTCGAACTTCCCACAATGCTTGGCAAAACCCAGGTGTGGGCGCTCAATCACGAGAAGCAAAACCTGCCTGCGCTGGTAGTTTTTCCCGGATACCGAACGTCTCCGCTGTTTTGGGACCTCGACAATGGCCTTGATGTGCTGATAGAGAAATACCGGATTTTTTTGGTAGAAACCAACGGCCAGCCCAATCCAAGTGAAGGAAATACGCCGTTAATTCGATCCGATGGCTATGGCTTGTGGGCGGCCGAGGTGGTGTTAAGCCTGGGTCTGCAAAAGTGTTTTGTAGCTGGGGCATCATTCGGAGGGTTGGTGGCTTGCAAGCTGTGCATTACCAGCCCCGAGTTGGTTGAGGCCTGCTTTCTCTTAAACCCCGGATGCCTGCAACCCTTTTCGCTCAGCCCCAGGAATCTGTACTACAACTTGCTGCCTATTCTTTCCCCCACAGAAAAAAACATTCAGAAATTTCTTGAGAAAGGAGTGTTTCATAAGCCCGAACATACGCTTACACCCCCCCGAATGGCGCTTGCGGTGGCATACCAGCGGCATGCGATAACCCGGTATGTGGACAAAGCCCAGAAGCCGTATTTTATGAAAGACGAGCTAATGCAGGTAAAAAGCGACATCCACCTGATTGTAGGCGAAAAAGATATGCTGTTCCCCGCCAAAAGGTCGGTAAGCAACGCCCGGCGATATTTTGAAAACCTGCAACAGGTGCATGTTTTGCCAGGTGTGGGGCATGCTATCGAAACGCTGAAGAAAACGCATGAAATTATGTTGGAAACAATGGAGAGCCACAAGAAAGACCGCAGGAGTGCTGCAACCAATATATTTTCCAAATCATCGTCTTAGTACAAATAGCCGGAAAGAATTGCCCACCATTTACCTGATTTAATGGTCTTTCATTTACTTTGGGCAACAGGGGATAATATGAGTTGATTGTTTCATTGTTGATGCGGATTTCTACAAACACTTTACTTCCCGTTAAATACCTGCTTTTGCTTGTATTGTTGCTGGCAATAAACACTGCCAGGGGCAACCACATAGTAGGTGGAGAGCTGGAGCTGGTGCACGAGCAGGGCTTTACCTACCGCCTTAGTCTCATACAGTATTTCGACCGAGCGCAGACCGCCAACCCGGGCCCGGAGCCCCTCCTTGTAGCGTATATCTACAGAAAAGCGGACAATTTTTTTATGAGGAGAGATACGCTTTTTCTTACCGAACAGCAAGATGTGCCCTACACCAACATAGAATGTACGCTTGATGAGTTGAAAACGCTGAGAGCCTACTATACCCGCCTGATAGAACTACCACCCGACGAATTTGACGATCCGGAGGGATACTATGTAGTGTGGGAGCGCTGCTGCCGCAACCAGGGAATTGTAAATATTGTGAATCCGATAGGTACGGGACAAACCTACTATCTGGAGTTTCCGGCTGTGGTGCGAAACGGACAACCCTTTGTAAACTCGTCGCCCTCGCTCTTTCCGCCACTAAGCGACTACGCCTGTGTAGACCAGCTCTATTACACCGACTTTGCCGGTATCGACACCGATGGCGATTCGCTGTCGTATACGCTGGCGCCTCCGCTCAATAGTTCGGCGGCCGTGGCACTGCCGCTGCCCCAGCCTTTGCCCCACCCCAATGTAATATGGTCGTCTGGCATAGGGCTTGCCAACGTAATTCCGGGGTCGCCTCCGCTGCGCATTAGCAACACAGGTTTTATCACCGTTAAACCCAGCCGCACCGGCCTGTTCGTATTTTCGGTGCTTTGCGAGGAATTTAGAAATGGCGAAAAAATAGGTGAAGTGCGCCGCGACTTTCAGATGCTGGTGGTAGATGGCTGCAACCCACCGCCACCGCCGGAAGGCTACGTGCGAACGCCGGGCTCCAGCGAATTTTACAGCGAGGTAGACACCATCAAGTTTCAGGTGGGCGATGCCAAGTGTTTCGATTTTCTGGTGACGGATAAAACCGGCGGTAAAAAAATTAAGCTGCGGGCCGAGCCGGTCAACTTTGAGGGAGATCTGGCAGATATTTTTGCTATTAACCAGGGCTTCATCAACGCCGCCAACGATACCCTGCAGGTGCAGGTGTGCGTGCCCGACTGCCCGTATGTTAGCACTGTACCGTACCTCATCGACCTGATTGCCGCCGACGACGCCTGCCCCCTGCCGCAAATGGACACCCTTCGGCTAAAAATACTGGTAGAACCTCCGCCCAATGTGCCCCCTTCGTACGTAGCAGGAACTGTAAAAAATGTAACGCAAACTATCGAAGAGGGCATGGTCGTTAACTTTCCGCTTGAGGGTTTCGACGCCGACAACGACCGGATGAAAATGGAGATTGTGGGCGATTTTGATCCGACCGAATGGGGAATGGCACTGGCCGTAACTACTGACCAGGCGGGGAATATTGCCGCAACCCTCGAATGGAACACGGGATGCAATCTTTATCCGTTCGGCGTAAAAAGCCAGTTCAACTTTAGCATAAATCTGTACGACGACGACCTGTGCATGGACGAGGCTGCCGACCGGGTCAACATGTTTTTAACTGTAAACCTACCCCAAAATAATGCCCCGGTTCTCACGTCGTCTCTTGCCTCCCGAACGCTCGATATCCCCGTGGGTGGCAATATTTCAATCAACTTAAGGGCTACAGACCTTGACGGCGACGTAATAGACCTGACTGCCACGCCACAAAACTTCAGCTTTGAGGATTATCCGATTGCCTTTGAGAGTGTAACGGGCTTAGGCGAAGTGGAGACCACGTTTACCTGGGATCTGGGATGTGGTAAAATTGATCCGGAAGTGCAGGATACCTTCGAAATTCTATTTGTGGCCAGCGATAGCGACTACTGCCTGCAAACCGAGGCCGACTCGCTTTTGCTAACGGTGCATCCTTACATAGCACCCAATGATGCGCCGGAGATTACCGTAAACGACGTAACCGGCAACCGACTCTCCGTTAACACCCTCGACCCGCTGGAGCTGGAAATAACCGCCGCAGATGCCGACAATGATTTTCTGTCGCTCGACCTGCTCGATGGCATTCAGCTGCCTCCGTCGGAAACATTCGAATTCAACAGGGTAGAAGGAAAGGGTGAGGTAACGGGATTTCTGCGCTGGCAACCGGAGTGCAGCCTGCTGGGTGCCGAAACAGAGGTTGGCTACAAAATCACCTTTCTGGCATGGGACACCCGCTGCCCCAATCCGCAATACGATACACTGTCCGTATTTCTCGACCTGGTCGACAGGCAAAGCACCCAGCAGTTTTTGCCCGCCAACATTTTTACCCCAAACGGCGACAACATTAACGACACCTTTTCCATGCCCGACCTGCCGGTGGACAACTGCGCCGATCAGTTTGAGTTCTTCAGGGTGGTAACAAGGGAAGGCGCCAACGTGTATACCAGCACCGACAGAGATTTTGTGTGGGATGGCGGCGATCTTCCCGGTGGGGCTTATTTTTACATGGTAAAGTTTGTGAAGAGATCTTACAACGGCGTGGTTACTATACAACGATAAGTTGCGGGAGCGCCGTGCAAAACGCCGCCCCTGATCTGGGGGTAACGGGCTTTGCAGTTGGTGCTTCTGCCCAATACACTAACCAAACAACAGCAAAAGATGCCCTCGCAAAAGCTTGCCTACATTACCTTAGTAGTAGCCGATTACGATGAAGCCATTCGGTTTTACACTGAAAAACTGAACTTCCGGCTTGTAGAAGACACGCAGCTAAGCGACACCAAAAGGTGGGTGCTTATACAGCCTCCCGGGCACGGCGAATGCTGCCTGTTGCTGGCAAAGGCTGTCAGCGATGACCAAAGAAGCCACATTGGCAACCAAACCGGTGGAAGAGTTTTTCTATTTCTCCACACCAGCAATTTTCAGGAGGATTACCAAAACCTTATAGCAAAGGGCGTAACGGTAGTGCGTGAACCTTCGGAAGAAAAATATGGCAAAGTAGCAGTGTTTGCTGATTTGTACGGGAATTTGATTGACTTGATAGAACCGCGGGAAAATAGGATTGCAGTATAGCAAAAGTGTATTTACAGGTGCCACCTTTCAAACCAAGCTCCAAAAACTCGATCAGACAATGAATGACATTTCATTCATTAATGCCATTTTACCGACTTAATGCATCATTTATCATACAAACTATCGAGACTGAACAATTTAGCTTTATCTTTGTATGAAATAATACTCAGCATAACCCAAAATCGGCTATAATGAATGATAATTCATACATGGAGTGGGCATCGATGAGTGACTTGGCACTTGCCAGGCGAATCGGTGCTTTTGTGAAACACTATCGAATACAACAAAACAAAACCCAGGAAGAATTAGCGCATGCTGCTGGCATTAGCCGCTCCACACTGAGCCTGCTGGAAAGAGGCGACACCATTAATCTGGCAACGTTAATACAGGTACTGCGGGCACTGGATCAATTGCAGGTGCTGGCGGCCTTTAGCATACCGGCAGCCATCAGCCCCCTTGCTCTGGCAAAAAAAGAAAAAGAAAACAGAAAAAGAGCGAGACCACTTCCGGGCAAGCAGAGGGCTGAAAAAGGTACCCAGAGGAGTGACTGGTAATGGTAACAACTGCATTTGTCAAAATATGGGGGGAACTGGTGGGTGCTATTGCCTGGGACGCTGCTACAGAGTTGGGCGTTTTTGAGTATGACCAAAAGTTTGTGGCGAAAAAATGGGATCTCTCTCCTTTTAAAATGCCCATTACCTCAGGTAATAGAATTTTCTCTTTTCCCGAACTCCGTCGTAGGCGAAATACTTCGGATGATACTTTTAAGGGACTGCCCGGCTTGCTGGCCGACGTGCTTCCCGACAGGTACGGCAATCAGCTCATCGAAACATGGCTAACCCAAACCGGTCGTTCGCCAGGTAGCATGAATCCGGTGGAGACCTTGTGCTTTATCGGCAGCAGAGGAATGGGTGCTTTAGAATTTGAACCCGCTCATTTCAAGGAGAGCAAAAAGTCCTTTCCGTTAGAGGTGGAAAGCCTGGTTGAAACTGCTAAAAAAATGCTTTCGAAACGGGATGCGTTTAAGACGAATCTTCGAGTGGACGAAGAGAAAGCGATGACCGAAATTCTGAGAATAGGAACTTCGGCCGGAGGAGCCAGGCCTAAGGCTGTAATAGCCTATAATAAAAAAACAGGAGAAGTGCGGTCGGGGCAAACAAACTCGCCCAACGGATTTGAGCATTGGCTGATTAAGCTTGACGGCGTAAGCGACATACAGCTCGGTGAAAGTACGGGATATGGCCGGGTAGAAATGGCATACTACGAAATGGCAAGCGCATGCGGCATAGAAATAATGCCCAGTATGCTACTGGAAGAAAATGGACGTGCCCACTTTATGACTAAGCGATTCGATCGGGAAAACGGCGACATTAAACATCATGTCCAAACATTTTGCGCCCTCAAGCACTTCGATTACAATGCCGTCACGAGCTTCAGCTATGAACAACTTTTCCAAACCATGAGAGAACTGAGGCTTGGCTACCCAAGAGCCGAACAGCTGTTCAGACGGATGGTATTCAATGTACTTGCCCGCAATTGTGATGACCACACGAAAAATTTCTCTTTCATACTAAAAAGAGGAGCGCAGTGGGATTTAGCCCCTGCTTATGACTTGTGCCACGCTTACCGGCCCGACAGTGATTGGGTAAGCCAGCATGCTTTAAGCATTAATGGTAAACGAAAAGATATTACCGCAGAAGACCTCCTCGCGGTGGCCAAAGCAATGAGTATTAAAAAAGGAAAAGTAATTATTGAGGAAATAAGTGATGTTGTATCTCAGTGGGTAACGTTTGCCGACCGGGTAAATGTCGCTCCCAAACTGCGGAACGCAATTTCAAAGACGCTGATAAGACTTGAAGGGATATGATTTGAAACAACAGGCAATTTAACAAAGCATGAGCCAATCCGAAATTTTAGCAAAGCAAAGGTCGATGAATCGATCGAAGATGAAACGGAAGACAGATCGTTTGATGACGATCTGCCTTTTTAAAAAGATAAACTAACCGGAAACATGATAAAACGGCAAAAGTGCACGGCTAAGCGGAATTTATGAGCAGAGGCTCCCGTTTTTCAATCAACCCAATCACTTAATGCCCCACCTCCAGGTATTCTTTGAAGATGTCGCTTTTGGGAGACTCGAAAACCACACCGGGGCGGCCTTTTTCTACAATTTCACCGTAGTACATAAAGACTACATAGTCAGCTAAACGCCTGGCTTGTCGCAGCATGTGAGTAACGAGCACTACTGCATAGTCTTTGCGCAGTTCCATCAGCTGCTCTTCAATCTTTCCGCTTGAAATGGGGTCGAGTGCGGAGGTAGGCTCGTCAGCCAAAATGACACGAGGCTCTATGGATAGCCCGCGGGCAAGGCACAGGCGCTGTTGCTGCCCTATCGACAGTCTGCTGGCCGGCGTATTAAGCCGCTCCTTTACCTCCTGCCAAATGGCTGCCTTTTTCAGGTAGTGCTCTATTAAATCAGACTGCTCAGTTTTGTTTTTAATTCCCCTGACCTTCAGCGCATAGCGGATATTGTCGGCAATGGTGCCAGGAAGCGGGAATGGGCGTTGAGACAAAAGCCCCATATTTTGCCGCAAGGCGTACACATCAGTTTTTTTATCTAAAATATTTTCCCCCTGAAAATAAATAGCTCCCTCGGTGTGAATGTCAGGATTCAGATCGGTGAGCCGGTTGAATGTCTTCAGTAAAGTGGTCTTGCCACAGCCGGAAGGCCCGAGCAACACGGTGATCCCCTTGTCTCGGACGTTGAGTTCTATGGACTTAAGTGCCTGCGCCTTGCCATAGTACAGGTTGAGGTCTTTAACATACAGAAGGTTGTGAAGGCCTTTGGCTTCATCTTTTTTTACAATGTCGTCAGCTATAAGTGATTTATCCATGGTTTCTATTTTGAGAGAGATTTGCTGATCATTCTGGCGGAGATGCTGATAATCAGGATGATGATAGTGAGCACAAGTGCCGCAGCATAAGCACGCCCCTTGACCTCCGCAATGGGCGAACTTAGTTGAAAGAATACCGACAGCGGCAAAGTGGCAGCCGGTTCCATGAGGCTTTCTGGTACATAGTCGGTGTACCCGGCAGTGAAGAGTACAGAGGCAGTATCGCCAATACCCTTGCCTAAAGCAAGCAAAAAGGCAGTGGCCACTCCGGGCATGGTTTGCTTTAACAAAAATTTGAAACCAGCTTCCCCTTTGAAGTACCCCAGCGACAAAGAAGCCTCAAGCAGGCCATTAGAGACTTGCTTAAAGGTTTCATCAAGAGCACGAATCATCACCGGGCTAATGAGTAGCGCCACGGTAATAATGGCAGCCAGCAACGAAGCCCTCCAGCCCATCAATAGCATCAAATTGAAGCCAAATGCACCATAAACAATGGGAGGCACACCCCAAAGGACGTCCAACGTGAGGCGTATCCTTTTAGTCCACCTCGGATGGCTGATAAGATAAGTATGCATATACACTGCTACAGGCAGGCTGATGAGACATGCCAATACAGAGGCCCCGACTGCCAGATACAGCGAACCTATAATAGCATTGAGAATTCCACCTTCTTTGCCAAAATAGTACCCTCCTTTAGGAACGCTGGTGAGTATTTCCCAACTCAGGGACGGCGCACCCTTGATAGCGATGGTTCCCAGTATGCTTAACACGCCTCCTATTATAATGAGGGTGGATGTCGCCAGAAGCACCTTAACCGCTATCTCTTCCAGGTATTTTCTTTTAACCATGGGATTACACTTTAGATTGGTAATGACTGATGAGCCTATGCGCCAGCCAGTTGAAACAAACCACTATAACCAGTAGCAATAATGCCGAAAGCATCAGGGCTGAGTCGTACATCGGAATGGACATCATTTCTCCATAGTTGTTTGCCAGCAGCGCGGGAAGCGGGTACCCTGCACTAAACAAGCCGGTAGGCATTTGCACCACATTTCCCACCACCATCAGTACGGCGATGGTTTCTCCTAATGCCTTGCTGATGCCCAGGGTGAATGCTGCGGTAATACCCGGTTTGATCTGCCGAATAACGACGTCTCGTACCGCCTGCCAATAGGTAGTGCCCAGAGAGAGGGCGGCTTCCTTTAGTTCTATAGCCACAGAGTTGAAAAGCTCGATAAGCATATTGAGCACAAAGGGCAATACGGAAAATGACATGACTACAGCGCCAGCCAGGATCGAATAACCGGAAGTATTGGCAGCACCGGCCGCTTTTGCCCAATCCGCCACCATAGGCACTATAAATAGCACCCCCCAAAGACCGAAAATGACGGAAGGTATCCCGGCAAGGATGTCGATAGCGGACTTCAAAACCCGCTGCACCCACCGCGGGGCAAATTGCGTAATGTAGATGCTGGCTGCCAGGCACAGCGGTATCATAACTACCATACCCACCAGGGCTGTAAGCACGGAGCTGGTAATGAATGGAAGCAGCCCGAACTTGCCCTGACTGGGCAACCACTCCTGCCCTATAAGGATATGGCCCAATGTTGCGGGATGCAGCATTGGCAAGGCTTTTATTATTAGTGACCCGCCAATAAAGACCGGCAGTAACAACACCAGAACAAAGGCCCCTTGCATCCATTTCCTGCGCAGGAATTCTACAAAATATCTGGTTGTCACTCGCCTGTAAGTTTTGTTTTTTGCTTTGCAGTCACCTCAGCACTTAACTTGATGTATCCGTTTGCCTCTACGTGGGCCTGCCCTTTTGCCAGCACGTAGTTCAAAAATGCTATCACCGCGGGGTTCTGCGGCTTGCCGTTGGCAATCAAATAGAGTTCGCGAGCCGGAGGCGACGGATACCGCCCATCGGCAATGGCTGTGGTAATTTCCTGCAGATTGTTATAAAAGTCCTCCTCCGGGTCGACTTGGCCATTTTCGTTGAGGTCGATGGGAACTACTTCCATTCCCGGATATTTCAGTCCGCTATTGAGGTCGTATACATAGATCACATTGTTGTAGCCAATGGCAAAAGGATCGTTCCTGACCGCCTCGGCCAATCCTGGATCACCATAAACAGCTATCCCTCTTAGCTCCTCCTGCCCGGGTGCGCCCAGATACTGGCCCCAGGTAGCAGCCGCACCGGATGCATCGGACCGTGTAAACACCGAAACCTGATGTTCCGAAGATTTCCATTGATGCCGGTCGTTCGTCAGGAAAAGTCCTGCAAGTTCTGCCCGGGTCATTCCTTTTTGTTTCAACTCGCCTAATATAGGGTTACTGGCACTGATCGTCGGGATCACGGCATCTTTGGTCACCGCCACCCACCATACACCCTGCGCTTTTTCGCTATCCATTATCTCCCGTGAAAACATGCCAAGGTCAATAGCACCACCAAGCACATCGGCCATACCTTTACCGGCTCCTCCGGCCGATATATTAAATCTCACGTCGGGGTATTCTTTGCGAAAATCCTCCGCCCAAACATTAACCAGGGGATAAAGTGCAAATGCCCCCGAAACGGAAATGGTACCACTGAGTTCGCCTGAAGCTCCTTGTTCAGCTTTTTTGGATGGATTGCATGAAACCACCATCAGCAAAATTGTCAAACTCCACAAAAAGTTGATTTTCCTATTCATAAAATGCATTAAAATTGTTACTCTATAGAATTAGTAGATTTTTTACTCAAAAAAAGGGGTGGCAAATCCATTAGGTTCAATGATAGTTCTATGTAAACAAAGTCGGAACTGCTGGCACTTTCACCCAGTGCTTCCTGCTGCCGATTGGTTACAAATTCGCCATTGACATAATGCGTATAACCCATATCGGCATCTACAAACTTTGCAGGCTTGAAACGTACCCTCGCATCCACGCCGTGCCCGAGAAAAGTGCCACTACTACCGGTCACATCCCTATTGTTTGTGCCTGCCAATAAGTTATTGAATCTGTCGGTAGCACTTGCCAGCCAGTAAAAACTGTAGCCACCATCAATTTTCACTCCCTTCACAGGCTCGAAGTCTATTCTCAATTTTGGCGTTACGATATTTTCGGGCACTACGTAATCGTCCGAAGACCAGGGCCGTGCAAAACCAAAAAACCGCTCAAACCGGTTGCTCATTTGGTCGTCAGGGTTTTTGTCGCCACTTACGTAGCCATAGAATAAGCTTATCCTGGGCTTTGATTTAAATTCGTGAAAATGGTAGCCTACTTCACTTGTTACCGCATAAGCCTGGTGTTTTAAGCCATTGTCTTCTCCGATTTGTTGCGTGTAAGAGAAGTCATAATTGATGCTTTTGTGGCTGACCCATCCATAAAACCGGATTCCCGGGCTGTGAATTAGCCGCTCGCTGTTGTTGGTGGAGATAGTAGCACGCTGCTTAAGCACCAGATAGTAGGGCTCAATAGTCACCACATCCGACCACCTGCGCCAGTGGCCTATGGCTGCGCCAAAGTCCCTGTCCTGGTCGGTTTTGTCAAAGTCATCCACCAACCGGATAACCGGCCTCATGGCTAGCAGGTCGAGTTGCCAATCGTTGCGATCCTGCCCTATTGTTGCCCGGAAACCCATGAAGTTGTTGGTTGTGTTGCGCCAACGGTTCAAGCTGATAAGCCGTCTGTCCAGAAATTCAAAAGTCTGTCGGCCAAAGCGCACAAAAACCGGACGGCTGTTGCCGAGATCGTCCACCCCCAGTACATTTTTAAAGTGCAAACCGGCATAGCCCTGTATCAGTTCTGCCCGGTTAAAGTCGCGGGTATCTTTAGGGAACTGGCTATTCACCCGGTGAGCGTCTTCAAACTCCACCACAAAACGAAAAGGATCAATAATATTTTTGACTCCCAGATAGGCCCTTGACCTCAGCAGCAAAGGAAAATCGGTAGCAATCTCCGGCCGGCGGATGTCCTGATGACGGACCTCAAATCGCGCTCTGTAATCTAATCCAACATCCAGCCAGTCAACGCTTTGAATTCCGCTGATCCCCGTTTCACTCAACGTTCTTATGTATTGCGGAGGGTCGCTTTCCCGCCGGGTGCCGTAGGAGCCCGCTTCTACATAATAAGTACTTCGAACAAAATCCTGCGCCTGCAACATTAAAGTTGATATTGACTGTATGGACAGGATGCTAACGATTAGTTTATTGACTTTCCTCACATTCACAGTTACTTAATCCGCCAAATATATAATATTTAGTCTATATCCTATATAGAGTAATAGAATTGTTATGTGATTTTCCTTTAGTAGTGGAAATAGAAGTGCTTTCGCCTTTTAAAGGCACCTTCAAGGGAAATTTAAAAGTGGTTGTAGCCTCCTATGCCCGATGTTGTCAGCCTGTTGACCGCAAAAGCTCAGGAAAACAGCACTTTCTGAAAGCAGTGTTTTTCACCTCTCAAAATCCCAGACCTATCTTCACGCCAATCGCCTGGTGCTCGACGCCT
>CBFGTI010000050.1:0-33558 GCA_965651695.1 uncultured Imperialibacter sp.
AACTAAAAGCTAACTACACTGGCCGAATTTTGAACACCACCCTGCTATCTACCAAACTTATTGGTACTTTTGCGGCCTGATTCGGGACTCAATTCTCAAAAAACATGATTTCAGTAGATGCGGTGGGCGTGGAATTTAGCGGCGCTACCCTTTTCAACAACATTACATTCAACATCAATCCCACCGACCGGATTGCACTGATGGGCAAAAACGGTGCGGGGAAGTCAACCCTGCTCAAAATCATTGCGGGCGTGAACAAGCCTACCACAGGCAAGGTAACAGCCCCGAAAGAAGCCGTAATCGCTTACCTGCCCCAGCACCTGCTTACCCATGATACCAGCTCGGTGTTTGAAGAAGCAGCCAAAGCTTTTTCGAAGATGCTGTGGATGAAAACGCGGATGGAAGAGTTGAACCACGAACTGGAAACCCGTACTGACTATGAATCGGACGCCTACAGCAAAATTATTGAGGAGGTGTCGGAACTGAGTGAAAAATACTACAGCGTGGAAGAAGTAAATGTGGACGCTGACGTGGAGAAGACACTGCTCGGCCTCGGCTTTTTGCGGAGCGACTTTACCCGGCCCACCAGCGAATTCAGCGGCGGTTGGCGCATGAGGATTGAGCTGGCAAAGATACTACTGCAAAAGCCCGACCTTATTCTGCTCGATGAACCTACCAACCACCTCGACATTGAGTCGGTGCAGTGGCTGGAGGAGTTCCTGAAGAATAGCGCCGGGGCCGTAATGGTGATCAGCCACGATAAGGCTTTTGTTGATAACCTGACCAACCGCACCATTGAGATTACCCGTGGGCGCATTTACGACTACAAAACCAACTACTCACACTACCTGGAGTTGCGGAAAGAGCGGCGTGAGCAACAGCAGCGGCAGTTCGACGATCAGGCCAAACAGATTGCTGAGATCACACAGTTTATCGAGCGGTTCAAAGGTACCTACTCCAAAACGCTTCAGGTGCAGTCGCGGGTAAAAATGCTGGAGAAGATGGAGATTGTGGAGGTGGATGAGGTGGATACCTCGGCGCTTAACATCAAGTTTCCGCCAGCGCCCAGGTCGGGCAACTACCCGGTAATTGCCGACGGCCTGACGAAGAAATACGGAGACCACCTGGTTTTCAAAGATGTGTCGCTTACCATTGCCCGAGGGGAGAAAATCGCATTCGTGGGAAAAAATGGCGAGGGAAAATCGACAATGGTAAAAGCCATTATGGGCGAGATCGACTTCGAAGGCGGCCTGCAAGTGGGGCATAACTGCCAGATAGGCTATTTTGCTCAGAACCAGGCATCGTTGCTCGATGAAAAACTCACGGTGTTCCAAACGGTGGACGAAATTGCGCAGGGTGACATCCGCACGAGGATCAAAGACCTTTTGGGTGCATTTATGTTTAGCGGCGACACCATTGAGAAAAAAGTGAAGGTGCTATCGGGCGGCGAGCGTACCAGGCTGGCCATGATTAAGCTGCTGCTTCAACCAGTGAACCTGCTTATACTGGACGAACCGACCAACCACCTCGACATCAAAACCAAGGACATCCTGAAAGATGCGCTGAAAGCTTTCGAGGGCACACTCATATTGGTGTCGCACGACCGTGATTTTCTCGATGGCCTTGCCACCAAGGTGTTTGAATTTGGCAACAAGCGGGTGAGAGAACATTTTGAAGACATTAACGGGTTCCTGCGCAATAAAAAGCTGGAAAACCTGCGGGAGATTGAGCGAGCGGTGAAGTGAGGAGGAGTCGATGGTCGATGGTCCGTACCACATTTCGTGGGATCAGTCCACGGCGGATGGTTGACGGACCATTTCGTTCGCCTACAATTGCAGGAAAAGTCTATTGACGCTGGTAATTCCTTAGGATTTTTTCAGCGGCCTGGCGAACCCTTTGCTTTGTGTCGCCAGCCCCGTAATTTAAAATCCCTTTCATCTCTAAAATTTCCTGGGACGGAACAATTGAAGTGCCAGTCGCAGACCGTTTGTTTTTCTTCATTCCTGCAAAAATAATGATGAGAGAACTAACTTCGCTATTGTACAGCTAGATTAAACCAATGGCACCAACAGAAAACCACTTATTACGGCAGCAACTCGCGAAACACCTGAAGGGCGGAGAGGCATTTCTTCCGCTGGAACAGTTCATTCACAAGATGCCCTGGGAAAAAGCCGGCATTGTGCCTGAAGGGCTTCCCTACTCCTTATGGCAGCAGTTGTGGCACATGCGTTTTGCCCAGCTCGACATTCTCGACTTTTCGCGTAACCCCAACTACACAGCCCCGGCATGGCCTGCAGATTACTGGCCTGCTGAAAAGGCACCCGCGAATGAGCAACAATGGAAGGCGACCATTGACGCCTACTTTACCGAACGGGATGAGTTAATTAAACTGATTCTCGACCCTGAAGTCGACTTGTTTGAACCTTTTACGCATGGCAATGGCCAAACCCTGCTACGTGAGGCGCTGCTCGTTGTGGAACATTCTGCTTATCATACTTCTCAGATGCTTATGATTTTGCGTCTGCTAGGACTTTACAAGTAATCTGGCAAAAACGTGCGCTTTTCAAAATTAGCTCCAAATGCTGCCCAATCGCACCATACCGCGCCGCATCAATTCTCTTTTGAATTCTCGGGTAATGTTTTACATTGAATGCCAAGCCATCTAAGATTATGCAAAGGAGAAAGTTTATTGTGTCATCAGCCCTGGCAGTAGCTGCCGCTAATGCCCTTCCCTTTAGTTCATTGGTTGCCACACCGAAGGCTCAACGCAAGTTTAAAATCGCGTTGAATCCCGGGATTATTGGGGTGAAGTCCAACTTTGCACAAACGCTGGATTACGCCATTCAATACGGATACGAAGCGATAAGTCCTTTTACCCACGAGGTAATGAAAGACTACTCTGACGGGCAGCTGAACGAGATTATGGCTAGAATGAAAGCGCATAGCATCAGCTACGATTCCACGAACATCCCGGTGGAGTTCCGCCGCACCGAAACCATTTTCAACGACGAGTTCAAAGGGCTGAAAAAATTCTGCCAGACAATGGAAAAACAAGGTGCAACCCGCATCAACACCTGGATTATCTCTTCGCATAACGAGCTTACCTACAACGAAAACATGCGGCAGCATGCTGCCCGGCTTGGGGAGTGCGCGAAGGTGATGAACGATCATGGAATCAAGCTGGGACTGGAATACCTCGGCATGCGAACATTACTAACACAAAACCGCTACCCGTTTATCAGCTCCATGAAAGAAGGAAAAGAGCTGATTGCTGCTATAGGAACTGGCAACGTCGGCTTTGTTTTGGATAGCTTCCACTGGTACTGCGCCAACGATACGCTCGACGATATCCGGACTTTGAAGCCTGAAGATATCGTTACGGTTGACATCAATGATGCCCGCGAGGGATTTACCAGGGAGACTCAGGTAGACGGAAAGCGGGAGCTGCCAATGGCCACAGGCGTTATCAACATGAAGGACTTTTTGCAGGGCCTTATAGACATTAAATACGATGGTCCGGTACGCACGGAACCCTTTAACCAGGCATTGAATGACCTCGAGAACGACGCGGCTCTTAAGACTAACATGGAGGCCATCAAAAAATCGCTGGCTTTGGTAGGGTTTTAGTGAACCCCATTTGACCTGACCTACGTCCCAATCACGCTATATCTTCAAAAATCCTCAGCTTTTCAACTAAGCGAAGAGTGTATTATGTTGTTACGCCCTGTTGATAGCTTGTTCCATTGCCTATCAGGCATGTGCCAGGTCCCTTTTTTTCGCTCACTTTAAAGGCTTACACAAAATTTCATTTTTCCCTACGCATCATATCGACAAGGTGTTCGTCCTATTGCTGTCAAAAAAATCCGGATTGTCCGGACATAAAACAGAAATATGAAGTATCTAAAAATCAAACCAGAAAAAATCGCAAAAGGGATCATTCGCTGGAAATGGTACGTGATTCCCGCGGTGCTGGCATTGGCCTTTGTTGCCGCCAGTGGCCTGCAACACTTGGTAGTTAACAACGACTACCATGTCTATTTCAGTGAAGAAAACCCCCAACTTGTAGCTTACGATGGGCTACAGGCCAAATTCACCAAGGACGACAATGTGTATGTGATGCTGGAGCCCGCCGATGGCCGGGTGTTCTCCAAAAGCAATCTTGCGGCCATTGAAGAGTTGACGCAGCTGGCGTGGAAAACGCCGTTTTCTTCACGGGTTGACGCCGTTACCAACTTCCAGCACATCAGGGCAGCGGGTGACGAAATGTACGTGGAAGACCTGGTATCCGGAGCAAATGAGAAGTCAGGATCGGAAATCAGGCGAGCAGAAAGCATTGCGCTGAGCGATCCATTGCTCGTGAACAGGCTAATAGACAAGGAAGGGTCGGTAACTGCCGTAAACATCACCGTGAACCTGCCGGGCAAGGAGCTAACCGAGAATGCCATGGTAGCCAAACATGTGCGTGAGCTGGTGGCAGAATGGCAAAAAAGACATCCCGATTTCAACGTATACCTCACGGGGAATGTCATATTCCATGCTTCGTTTGACGAGAATTTTGAGAGCGACATGATGCACCTTACCCCGCTTATGTTTTTGGTGATCATTGTGTTTCTGCTCATCACCACCAGAAACGTGGGCGCCACCCTTATCACTTTCCTCATCATCCTGCTTTCAATGTTTACAGGATTGGGGCTGGCAGGCTGGGCGGGCATTAAGCTGTCCGGCCCGGTATTTTCAGCGCCCAATATGATCATGACGCTGGCCATTGCCAACAGCATTCACATCATTATTGTGATTTTGCAGCACCTTCGCAGTGGTCACGCCAAAGAGGAGTCGATCATTTATGGCTATCGCATCAATTTTATGCCGGTCTTTATTACCAGTATCACTACCGTTATTGGTTTTCTTTCACTGAATTTCAGTGATACACCCCCGTTCAGGGATTTGGGCAACATCACAGCGATGGGGGTAATTGCCTCCTACCTGTATGCGGTTGTGCTGCTGCCTGCTTTGCTCGCCATAATTCCACTGAAATCGAAAGAATCAAAAACGGCAGAAAAGGAATCGCAGCTTCTCGGAAAATTGGCTGACTGGGTAATAGCCGGGAGAATGAGGATCATTTACTCGTCAGGTGTAATAGTCGCTATATTTTCCATCTTCGCCTTTCAAAATGAACTCAACAATCAGTTCATCAATTTCTTCGACGACACCGTACCATTTAAGAGCCACAGCGACTACATAGATAAGAAGCTTACAGGGATGTACAATATCGAGTTTTCGCTCCCTGCGGGTGAGACTGATGGCATTTCCGATCCGAATTATCTGAATAAAGTTGAGGAGTTTGAGATTTGGTTTGCCGAACAAGAAAATGTGGTTCATGTAAGTGCATTCACCGAAGTTGTCCGCCGAATTAATCGATCTATGCATGGCGACAACCAGCAATACTATGCAATACCTCGGACGAAAGAAGAAGCAGCCCAATACCTTTTGCTGTACGAAATGTCGTTGCCCTATGGGCTCGATTTAAATAACCAGATTAATGTAGACAAATCCGAAACCCGGTTTACCGCTACCGTAAGAAACATTTCAAGCGCAGAGCTCCTGGCTTTGACAGAAAAAGCCGAAAGATGGTTGAAGGCCAATGCGCCACAGTACATGCACGAAAGCGGCGTGGGTATGGCTATTATGTTTTCGCACATCACCAAGCGCAATATGACAAGCATGCTGCAGGGAGGAATAATGGGACTGATCCTGATTTCCTTTATTCTGATTGCGGCGCTGAAAAGCTGGAAGTACGGACTTCTCAGCCTGATTCCCAACCTGGCGCCTATTGGTATAGCCTTTGGCATATGGGCCTTCATCGAAGGTCAGATCAACATGAGTACCTCCATAGTGTTTGGCATGGTGCTCGGCATCATTGTAGACGACACCATCCACATGCTTTCGAAATACGTGACCGCCAGGAGAGAATTGAGTAAAACACCTGAGGAGGCGGTGCGCTATGCTTTTTCCACAGTTTCCAAAGCGGCTATAATCACCACCGTCATTCTCACAGCGGGGTTCCTGGTGTTGGCGCAGTCGCATTTCGGTTTTAACGCCGGAATGGCCAAAGTAACTGCCATTACAATCGTAATAGCCCTGGTGCTCGATTTGCTGCTATTGCCCGCCATTCTTCTTGTAGTAGACAATCCCGGAAAGGCAAACACTGTAGCTACAACAGAGCATAGCCAGGAGGCTCAACATGCCCATTCTGCATAACCAACTTTTAAAACAAATTCGAAATGAAAAAATCTGTAATGATAATAATAACCCTGAGTTTGCTGGTCAACACCATGCTCAACGGCCAGCAGGAAACAGAAAAAGGCCTTCTTATAGCCCGTGAAGCAGATAATCGTGACAACGGTTGGGCTTCAGCAACTATTATGTTTTCGATGACTCTTAAAAATAAATCGGGGCAGGAGACTATGCGAAACCTGCACAGCCAGATGCTGGAAGTAGAAGATGACGGCGACAGGTCTCTGGTGGTCTTTGACAATCCGGTTGACGTAAAAGGCACAGCTTCTCTCGTGTACACCCATAAGTCGGGCGACGACGACCAGTGGCTCTATCTTCCCGCATTGAAGCAGGTGAAGCGTATTTCGTCCAGCAACAAATCCGGGCCATTTATGGGCAGCGAATTTGCCTACGAAGATATGGCTTCACAGGAAGTTGAGAAATACACATACAGTTTCGTTGGCCTCTCTCAGGCCAATGAGGTGGAGTGCTTTCTTGTGGAGCGCTATCCGGTTGATAAAAAATCGGGATACACCCGTCAGCAGGTATGGTACAACAAGGAAAATTACCGCATAGAAAAAATCGATTTTTTCGATCGCAAGGATGCCCTGGTAAAAACCCTCACCTATTCAAAATACCGTCAATACCTCAACCGATATTGGCGCCCCGACGAGATGCTGATGGTGAATCACCAAACCGGCAAACATACCTTACTGAGCTTTTCACAATATCAGTTCAACGTAGGGTTAACGGATGCTGATTTCACCCAAAACAGCTTGAAAAATGCTAAATAAATACCCTCTATTCGTTTTATGGGTGGTTACTATTCTTCCTGGGCAGGTTTATGCCCAGGAGAATACTTCAAGAGCAACGGTCGACTGGTTTGGCTACATGGCCGGAGACTTCAGGTACTTCCACGACGACGCCCTGTACGATGGGCAGGAAGACGCCTATTTCTCTACGGTGTTTAAGCCACAGCTTTTTTTCGAGAGCAGAAACAGAAACCACCAAGTCCATTTCATGGGGTTTGCCCGCCTGGATCAGTATGACGACAAAAGAACCCACGCCGACATTCGCGATTTGTACTGGCGGTTTGCTCAAGCCAACTGGGAGCTCAGCGCCGGTATCAAAACTATTGCCTGGGGCAAAACCGAATCCAATCACCTGACGGACATCGTTAACCAGTATGATCTGGTAGAAGGGAAAACGCAGGAACACAAGCTGGGCCAGCCTTTGGTGCAGTTTGTTTATGCACCCCAGTGGGTTACCCTCGAAATACTCGCCACAACGTATTCACGGGATCTTCGGTTTCCAGGCCTGAAAGGTCGGCTTCAGCCAGGCTTACTCATTGCAGAGCCAACATTCGAAAGGGAAGATGCCCAATACCTGCCTGACTTCGCTGCGAGAGCGACAAAAAGTATAGGAAACCTGGACGTTGCCATATCCAATTTTTATGGAACCAGCAGGCTCCCGGTTTTTAGACCTTCAGGCGGGGAGTTTGTACCGTATTACGAGGAAATCAACCAAACCGGCGCAGAAGCTCAGTGGCTTACGGGGCCGTTTGCATGGAAGGGTGAGTTTATCCACCAAATTAGCGAAAGACAAACAATTCAAGCTTTCACCATTGGCGGAGAATTCAACCTTTACTCCCGGTCTGGTCCCGAATTCAAATGGATGCTCGAATACACCTTCGACGAACGAGGAAAGGAACAGATTAGCGGCATCAATAAAGACTTGTTTGGAGGCCTGAACATCAATTTAAATGATCGGCAGAGCACCAATGTATTGATTGCGGGGTTTTATGATTTAGATTACGGTACTACTGTCCTTCGTAGTCAGGTAGAGCGTAGATTCGGTGACACATGGAAATTGGTTGTTGCCTATAATTCAATATCAAACACCGATAAGGAAGACTTTTATCACCTGATAAGAAATGACTCCTTTCTTGAGGTTGCTCTTTTTCATCACTTCGCCAAGTGAAACCCATCAGTCATTTTATAGTGAAATTTTCCGGCACCTGGGTGCATCAATTTGTAAAATCCACCGTCTTCATGCGGGAGCGGCTGAAAACTAAGTTAAACCCTGTGAAACCGGAGTATCGAATGAATGACGTCGTCAGCATACAAAATCAGTTTGGTGAACACCTGTTCAACTTTATCCAAAGCAAAGTAGATTCGCAGGAGGATGCCCAGGATATCTATCAGGAGGTTATCATTAAGCTGCTCAACAAATCAAACCAACTGAGTGACGTTCAAAGTCTCAAAAGCTGGTTGTTCACGATCGCCAAAAACCAGATCATCGATTACTACCGGAAACAAAAACGAGGAACAGACATAGAGCCTTTGCTGACTGTACTCGAAAGCCAGAATGACTTTACCAACTACCATGAGATGGAAGGGTGTTTGCCGGGATTCATCGATCAGCTGCCCGATGACTACCGGACCGTGGTTACCCAATCGGAGATTCAGGGCAGATCGCAGAAGGAGTTGTCCGAATCGCTGGGAGTCAATTATGTTACCCTTCGCTCCAAAGTGCAGCGTGGCAGAGAAAAAATTAAGAAAATGATTCTCAACACCTGTGCTGTTGAGCTGGATATGCGGGGGCGCCTGGTAGACTGTTCGCCAAAAAACGATCAAACACCCCATGTGAGTGGTGAGCGACAATGTGGATACAGCAGATAACTCTCCTTTTCCTTCCGTTTGCTAAAGAGCATAAGAAAATAGATTAGTGACCTTTGTAAGCAAAGCGGAGTGATGAATAGTGCAAGGGTAAGGCCGTCTTTAAACCAGCTTCAGGTACTCCCTTGCACTCCCCTTTCCGACCGTCCCCACCACCAAATGGTACAGGGCAAATAGCTCCAGGGCGAACGGTAAATAGCCTAAGTAACCCAGCAGTGGCATTTCGAACACATACCAGAAATCTACAAAAGGTACGGTATAGTACCATTTGGGGCTGGAATAGAAGTTCCACATCTCCCAGAAAAAGCCGCACACAAGACAGGCTGCCCAGAGAATGTACACTTCCCGCCAATTGCCCTCGCCGGTGTCGTTCAGCAGTGTGCGGTGGCCCATAGCGTAGTTAATAGAATCGAGCATGAGGTAAATAGACATCCATACAAAGGCTGCCGAGTATTCGGGAAAAACAAAAATGCATACAAACATTAACAGGCCGAGTACAAACATCGCCGACCTGCTGGCGGCGGACGCTCCAATCTTTGGTCCTTTTAGCTTTTTTTGAAAAAGCTGAAACGTAGCCACAAGCTCGGCCGTGCCAAATACAGCGGGAATAACCGTGGAAAAGCTAAGGCTCGCATAAAGGAAGTATTCGAGGTCGGTAAACTGCTCTCTTTCAGAATAGTGCCAGAACTGAGCCTGCTCGTTGATCAACTCGAACAGCCACCATGCCGGTGCCGAAATAAGAAAAAGCAACACATAACGACCAGGGCTGCGGCTAGCGAGTGAGTCATCTTTTCTGAGAAACGTGAGAGCATCCACCAGCAGGCAATAGCCCAGCCAAAGAGGAAAGAAGCCATAGTGCGTTCTAAGTCCGTTAAAACACCAGTTGACATACCAGAAAATGGTAATGAGTGCCAGACCGAACCAACCCCACCATGGAAATTTGCCGCCATTTGCTATTTTAGCCATAAATCGTGTTGTGTTTCTTCATTCTTCAGCTTAGTCATCGTTTTTCACGAAATACCCCAAAAAGTAATTAAAATTCACAAGGAATAGCTGTTTTTCATTGAAGTACCCTTTCCAGACAAAAAAGGCAAAAAGAATTTGTGGAGTTACCTGACGAGGAAATCCCGGCCATTGAGACAGCTTACCACGAAGTTTTTGATAAACAGAAAAGGGTTTAGCAGTTGCTGGTAGCAGCCGCCAAACCCTTTTACAGTATCCTCTATCTGCTAGCGCATCGATACGGCGCCACTGCTCGGCATAAAGCTTACAGCCAGGTGTACCATAAGCCCCTGCCCTGTTGCCGCTTTGTCGCTCCTGTATACAAAGTACACATCGTGCTTTCCGGAAGTGGGCTTCAGCTGTATCATTGGCATGCTGGGTTGCACCTGCATTACCGGCCCTTCTTTTGGGGCAAGGTAATCCGACTGCCCTATTAGCTCACCGTCGGGTGCGCCAATCCTAACTTCAATTACACCGCCGGCAGCATTCAGCATGTCTACAGGCACGGTGGCAATGCACATTACCGCGCCAACATCAGTGAGGTCGATTTTGTTAAACATGGTGTAAGCTCCCGACTTTTGAACAATGGCCAACGCCCGTGTAGGGTTAAGCTTAAACACCTGAATGCCGTCCATTTCATCGGCCTCGGCAGGAACCAGGTTGGGACTCCGCAGCACCAGCATGTCCTGTGCAGTTACCGGAGGCATGCCGTTGGCGCCCTTGTCGGTATAAGCTGCTCTTATCATTACCACACCGTCTTGCGGCGTGCCTTTCTCAATTTTGGTGGTGTAAGAACCTGCAACGGGCAGCATCGGTTTCGCTTGGCCCTCATTGCCAAGGCTCAGTATATATTTCACAATATTTGCTGCGTCGTCTTTCGTAAGCTGCGGGTGAGCTGCCATGGCAACTTCGCCCCACACACCGCTACCGCCGTTTATTACTTTGTTGGCAAGGTAGTCCACAGCGTTTGCATCGTTTTTGTATTTGGCTGCTATTTCTTTAAAGTTCGGACCAATCGATTTGCTGTCAACCTTATGGCACGCCGCGCAATCGCTTCCATCCATCAGCCGCTTGCCTGCCGATGCGGCCACGCTGGCGTCGGCCATCAGGTGCCCCTGGGCAATTTCAATTTTATCAAATCCTTCTGGCAGGTAGTCGATATTTACTGCTACCTGGTCAGCTGCGATACCGCCATCGTCAAGGCTTCCATCTTCTTTGTCGGTTACTTTTACCCTATAGTCGAACGACTGGTTGGCAAAGAAAAACGAGCTGTTTCCCCTGGTAATATCGAATGAAAGCTGCGGAGGCTCGTTTCCGGCAATGATCTCCCGCTGCTCAATGGTTTTCTCTCCTTTTGAGTCGCTTACGGTAAGCACCACATTATAAACACCGGCTTTTTCAAGCGTAAAAGTGGGGTTCGCCTCTTTAGATGTTGCCACCACACCTTCGGTAGCTGAGTTCACCTTCCAGTCGAAGGTTATGTCGTCCCGGTCGAAGTCTTTGGTGCCCTTGGTATCGAAAGTTACTGCCAGTGGTGTTGCGCCTTTCGGTTTGTCAACTGCCAGCCTCACCTGAGGTTTCCGGTTGCCTCCGTTGTATTCAATTTTTACCAGGCGTGCGTCGTCGTTTGGCACGAACCACCCCGAGCCGTACTCCAGCACATACAGGTCGCCTTCCGGCCCAAACTCCATGTCCATGGGGTTGCTAAAGCGGTGGTTGGGCATAAAGCGCTCCATATCCGCGTAATTGCCCTCTGCGTCCATGGTTACGGCAATTATCCACCCCCTCATCCATTCGTAAATGAACAGCTTGCCGTTGTAATAGTCGGGAAATGCCCTTGGCGCCCCTTTAAATTCGTCGGAATAGTATACCGGTCCGGCCATGGCAGTCCGCCCGCCGGTTCCCATCAGCGGAAATTCTTCGGAGCGGTCGTACGGGTACCATATGAAATTTGGTGAAGTTGGCGGCAATTCTGTTAAACCGGTATTATTTTTTGAGTCATTAATCGGCTTTTTCGGATCGAATTTAGGTCCTGGCACTCCGGTAGCAAAGTCATAATCGTGATAAGCGTAGTCGTTGCCTGTAAACAGCGGCCAACCAAAGAATCCGGCCTTGCGTGCCTGGTTCACCTCGTCGTAAGCGCGGGGGCCCAAACCAACCGAATCTTTACCGGCATCGGGGCCCACATCGCCCCAATAGAGGTAGCCGGTTTTTTTGTCCACCGATATCCGGAACGGATTGCGTGTGCCCATTACATAAATCTCCGGCCTGGTTTTTTCGGTTCCTTCAGGAAACAAATTGCCTTCGGGTATGGTGTAGGTACCATCGGCTTCCGGGTGTATTCGCAAAATTTTACCCCTCAGGTCGTTGGTGTTGGACGATCCCTTACGGGCATCCCAGGGAATGCGGCCCGGACGGTCGTCGATGGGTGCATATGCGGTAGACCGGGGGCTGGTATTATCGCCTGTAGAAAGGTACAGGTTGCCCTGTGCATCGAAGGCAATTGAACCACCTGTGTGGCAGCACTCGTCGCGCTGTACTGCTACTTCGAGCAATACCTTTTTCGTATCCTCTTTCAGCTCTTCATTCCAAAATTCGTAACGGGTTAAAATGTTGACCGGCTTTTCACCTGCCGGGGAGTAATAAAGATAAATCCAATGATTGGTTTCGTAGTTAGGGTCTAAAGCCAGCCCGAGGAGGCCGTCTTCAGCTTCAGGCTGGTTACCATCCGGGTTGTTGTACCTGTGGCTTACATCTATGGTAGCTACGTCCTTGATTTTGCCAGTGGCGGGATCGTAGAGCCTCAGTTTTCCAAGTCGCTCGATAAACAGCACCTTGCCGCCGGTCATTACCGCCAGCTCCATCGGTTCGTTCAGTTTTTCGGCAAGCACCACCTTGGTGAAGCGGTTTTCTTCCGGCACCCGTGGAGTTGTTACCTGCTTGTAGTTGAGTTGTGCTGTTCTCTCACCGCCGTCGCCTCTTCCGATAGCATATAAAATACCGCCGGTTAAGTGTTTCACAAACAACGGTTCGGAAAAAGTTTCGTTGGTGTGGCCCATGGCGGTATAGAAGGCCCTGCCACCATCATACTCGTGGTACCAGGCCATCGGGTGGAAATCGGGGTTTGTACCGCCCTCGTAGCTCGTTTCGTCAATGGTCATCAGCACCTTCAGGTCGGGATTGATGTCGCGATAGTTATAAAATTCATCTGTTTTTTCGAAGCTGTCGGGCAGCGAGTCGGTAGCGATATGGTTTTTATCCACTACGCTGAAAGTAGCCGTTCTTACGTTGGGGTTGTTGGGGTGGCTGGTAAAATAAGCACCGGCCAGCTTTCCATACCACGGCCAGTCGTACTCGGTGTCGGTAGCGGCATGTATACCTACATAGCCTCCGCCAGCCTGAATAAACCGCTCGAAATCGTTTTGCTGCTGCTTGTTCAACACGTCGCCGGTAGTATTCAGAAAGACTACTGCTTTATAGTTACGAAGGTTTTCTTCATTAAACCTATCGGCATTTTCAGTAGTGTCAACTTCAAAATGATGTTTCAGACCTAATTTTTTAATAGCCTCTATGCCGGCGGGAATAGACTCGTGCCGAAAGCCGGCCGTTTTAGAAAAAACGAGGATTTTTGCAGGCCCCTGGTCCGACGAGCAGGCGCCCAGGCCGGCCAAAAAAGCCACTGGTATCAGCAGGCTAAAAATAAGCCTAAGCAAAGTTTTGATCATAAAAAGGGGATGTTTGATGTACTTATAGTAAATGTGTGCGCTAAAAGTAAGTATTATTCAAGAATTAGAAAATTTTCATTACGTCTTATACACACATTGATCATTTTTCTCTTGTTCAGGCAACATTTGCCATCTGACGCCCAAGTGTCGTGATGCAAAATAAAGCCGGCCTGCCCCGCAATTGGCGATTGTTTTGTGCCGTTCGCCTATTTAACTTATAATTACCTGCATTTAATACCCTAAACTCGCTAATACCATGAAAAAGCTTATCCTTTCTGCGACCATATTCTTTTTTGGCGCAACCCTGGCCGCGGCACAAAGCGACCTGCTTGAAGCTGAGAAGAAGCGGTTTGAAGTAACAGTTAAGAAAGACGTAAAACAGCTTGCTTCCCTGCTTTCCGACGACCTCATCTACACACACTCCTCGGGGGTTGTGGATGGCAAAGAAAAAATTCTGGCGTCGGTAGAAGCCGGCACTTATAAGGAGATTGAAGTATTGGAGCAAAACCCGCTGACCTGGCAGAACACCGGTGTAATTTCCGGGAAAGTCAGGATGGTTATACACGATGCCAATGGCGATCGCACCATTGTTTTACGCTACACCGATGTATACCGGAAAGAAAAGGGCGTATGGAAGCTGGTTGCCTGGCAGTCTCTTCTCGCTAACAACTAACCGGCCTGCTGAACCCCTGTAAATTAAAAAAGCTCTTTCGAAACTGTATCCGAAAGAGCTTTTTTTGCTGTCGAAGCAGCTATTAGTCGTGTCCTTCTAGTTTTACAAGCTTATTATAAATACCAAGCAGCAAAAACGAAGGCGCCCACTGCCCTACAAACAGGGCTGTTTTTTCGGCACCTGCCAGTTTCAGTACCAGCGAGGCCGTCATAGCGCCCACAGAAGCCCAGAGAAACGTATCGGAAGGCAATTTTGCCGTTTGCTCCTCTATCGCTTTCGCTATCCTTCCTTCACTATGATCTGCTTTGGCTACTTTGCTTTTTAATTCATTTACTGTTGCTTCCATAACTGTTAATTAAAGGTGATACATGAATAGGCAACGACCGGATTTCTCAATTAGTTTGAGACTGAATATTTTAAATTCGGAAAGAGGCCCGCAAACTCTTATGAAGCCGGGTGGCTACTTTCCCGGGGTATAGCTTTTTTCCAGGTTTTTGTCAATTTCTTCCCTGTAAAAAAGCACGTCTCTAAATTGCCCCTGCCGGTACATTTCGGCCTGGTCGTTGAAGTGAGGGGACTGCGGATCAGCACTTTGCCCGCCGGTTACTATTGCTTTAGCCTTCACCTTTTCTCCAAACTCAACTACTGCCACAAAACTATTGCCAACGGTACCGTACATCTTTTTGGTGCCGGGGTAAGCACGACTGCCGTATGCCGACAGTGCGCCCCACATGCTGGAAGTATACGCAATGGGTATGCTGGGGAGGCTATCATTAAAAGGCTCGCTTACAGCTCCTTCCACCCGCTGGAAGCGATTGATTTCTCCCCAGGGGGTTTGCCAGCTGCCAAAGTCGGCATGCAGCTTCTCTACTGCTTCGGCGAGGGCCTCCAGTTTCATGGCGCCGCTGGTTTCGCTTTCGAGGTGCCGGATAAGTGCCAGCTGGCCGAGTTGCAAAGGGCCCTGTTCATTTACTTTGCGAATCAATGCCTGAGCCCAAAATATAGCGAGGGAGGTGGCCACCGACGTTTCGGCGTACCGCAAGTCCCAGTCTTTTAATGTTTGGATGGGGCCTGCAAGGGCGGTATTTTGTGGTGTGGCACCGGCATAAGCTTTTATCAGGGAAGGAATCAGGGCTTCGAACCCGGTGAGGTAAGGGTCGTAAGCGGCGGCAATCAGCTTATCGAGCGTAAAATCTTGCTCATTCTTTAATACCCTCACAGCATGCAATCCACGTGCATTTTCATGGTCGGGGGCCATGTACACCGGGTAGTTTTCTTTCGAGGGACTATCTTCGGCTGCTGCCGTAAAAGGCGTTGAGTTGCAGTTTTGAAGCCACCCTACAGATGGGTTGAACAGCCGCACGGTTTCTTCCACTGCGTGCAAACCCTGCCAGTCAACTTCAGGGTTGCTGCCATCCACGGGTTGCGAGAAATCGAAGGCCGTGTTGCGCACCGGGATAAAATTGCCATGGTAGTAAGCTATATTCCCCTGGTCGTCGGCATAAACGGTATTGTTGGAAGAATTGGTGCGGATGGCCATCGTGCTATGAAACTCCTCGTGAGTGGCCGCCTTTGTTCTAAGGTAAGACTGGGTTAAAGCTTTGAGCGGCTCCTGCATGAGCCGAATGCTAACCCATTTGCCGTCTTGCTGCCTGATTACCGGCCCGCGATGGGTGTGGTATACCTCAAATTCCTTCGTTTTTCTATTGCCGGCGCTATCATAGGCCAACTCAAGAGTCGTCACTCTTAACGGTCGCTCTTCCTGTCCGTACTTGTAGTAAAGGCCGTTGTCACGTTCAACAACCGTTTCAACGTACTCGTCAATGGCATCGGCCCGGCTGGAAGTGTGCATCCATCCGCAATGCTCATTAAAACCCTGATAGATGAAGAATTGGCCCCAGGTAACTGCGCCGTAGGCATTCAGCCCTTCCTCGCTCACTACGTGCTGTTCGGAGCGAAAAAAGAAAGAGGTATGCGGGTTAATAAGCAATAGTGCGTTGCCTGAAGCACTTTTTGCCGGTGCTATTGCAAACCCGTTAGACCCGCTGGGCTCGGCCGCCCATGAGGCCCGTTCGTGTGTTGTAGCTGCCGCCACAGGCTGGCCGTCTCCATAAAAAGCTTTGAGATCTGCCACAGAAATGGTCTCAATATCGCCCCCAATACTTCCTTCGCTAAACAAAAGTGGCATCCACGGCTCAAAACGGGTAATGAGTTGGGGTTTCACATCGGGGTGTGTATACAGGTAATAATTAATACCGGCAGCAAAGCCCTCCATCAGTTTCCGCATCCATTCAGGGCTTTCGGTATACAGCTGTTTTGCAACTGCGGTGTCGGCAAAAAGCCGCATCCTCAGGTCGTGGTACAACTGCTCCTCCCCTTTTACCTCAGCCATACGACCCATGGCGGTAATATAGTTTAGCTCTATCCGCTTAAAATCGTCCTCGCACTGCGTATAGAGCATTCCGAAAACAGCGTCTGCATCAGTTTTACCATAAATATGCGGTATACCCCAGCTGTCGCGCACTATCCGGATACCCGCCGCCTGTTTTTCCCACCGGGCAATTTCATCAGCAGCAAACAGCCCTTTTTTTCCGGGTTCGGTAGTGTTTTCGCAGGCTACGTACAGGAGTGCCGCCAAAAGAAGGGCGCAGGATGTTAGTAGATTACTCACAATAGTTAATGTTGTTGATTGGGGAATCAAATTAACCGATTGGTTTACAATAATGTGAACCATTTGCATAAATACTTCAGGTGTACTGGTAGGCCCACCAAACAAGCACCGCCTGCAGCGGCAGCCTCAACCAGAGCATCCACAGGGGGATTTTCATTCCCGCACCCCGCTGCTGCAGGTGGTAAACATTTGCAGGAAAAACGAACAGCAGCAAAAGAATAACACCCCACGCTGCTTGCGGGCGCAACGGCGTGAGCAACAGTACTCCCAGCACAATTTCGGCAATACCGCTGGCGTAGTTAACGGCCTTTTTAAATCGCAGAAAGGGTGGAATAATCCGTTCGTACATCCGGGGATTAACGAAATGGTTGGCCCCGGCCGCTGTATAAAAAGCTGCCATTAAAGTTAGGTGCCACTGCATGTGCTAAACCGGTTTGCCATAAAACAAAAAAACCTGGCCAATGGATACAATCTGCCAGGTTTGCTATTAAAAGATAAATTTCTAGCCGAGGTACGTTTTGAGCACTTTGCTCCTCGACCCATGCCTAAGCCGCAGTGTCGCCTTTTCTTTTATCTGGCGCACTCTTTCCCTGGTCAGGCCAAATTTCTCACCTATCTCCTCCATTGTCATGGGGCTTTCACCATTCAAACCAAAATAAAGCGAAATCACGTCAGCCTCTCTTTGGGTAAGTGTGGACAATGTTCTTTGGATCTCCCTTCTCAACGAATCAAGTATTAGTCCGGAGTCGGGCGTTTCCTCGCTTTCATCCTCCAGCACATCGAGCAGTCCGTTCTCTTCTCCCTGAATAAAAGGGGCGTTCATAGACACATGGCGGCCAGAAACCTTGAGGGTATCCACCACCTCCGATGTGCTTACTTCAAGCACCTCAGCAAGCTCCTCAGGCGAGGGCTCACGCTCAAATTTTTGCTCCAACTCGGAGTAAGCCTTTGTGATTTTGTTTATGGTACCCACTCTGTTAAGTGGCAACCTAACAATTCGTGACTGCTCGGCAAGTGCCTGCATGATCGACTGCCGGATCCACCATACGGCATACGAAATAAATTTGAAACCTCTGGTCTCATCAAACCGTTTTGCAGCTTTAATTAAGCCTACATTGCCTTCATTAATGAGATCTCCGAGCGTAAGGCTGCCACTCTGGTACTGCTTAGCTACCGAAACCACAAACCTAAGATTTGCCTTGGTTAGTTTCTCAAGCGCTACCTGATCTCCCTCTTTAATCCTTTTTGTAAGCTCTACCTCCTCATCTGCGGTAATCAGATCCACTTTACCAATCTCCTGCAAGTATTTGTCAAGCGATTGGCTTTCACGGTTGGTAATCTGCTTACTAATCTTTAACTGTCTCATCGAGAATTCAAACAAGTGAGGCCGAAATTAGTTCAAAAAAAATTCGCCTCTATTTAAAAATTGAACAAAAAAGAAGCCAATTAACCATTTCCTGCCTAAATGGCCTCCACCGGGCATTTTTGATGTGAAAAAAAATCATCCCCTGACTTGAAAATGTTGATTAGCGGTAACTTTCGGCGATGATTCTTTATAAAGTCCGTTTTTTTGCAAATATAATCTAATTTCTGAGGCTTCTTACTACCGGTCACTGTTTACATTCACCTCAATCTGTTTCTTTTTAAAAAATTCGCCGAATCCCCCTGTCACACGGGGTTCGAACGACGCCCGTTCGTACATTGTGGCGGGTTGTTTCAGTGCTGGTGCCACGGGCTCCGCGGCGCCATTGGCCACGACAAAAGACGTATCCTTTGCTGGTTGTTCCACCCTCGCTTTCGCCCGGTAGTGCGATCGTTGAATGTGCGGATACAGAAACGAAACGCCCATTAGCACCATCCATGCCACTGCTCCCCTCACAGCTGCAAACGCCGGTTTAGTGTGTTTCAACTTGTTTGCAAACATATCTTACCCTCCTTCATCGTTTACTCAGATCAACGTGGCAAGTATGCCTGCCCGCAGGTATTTGGCCTTACAATGCAATGACGGCTGGGTTATAAACCACTTACTTTTTCAGCAAATGAGAACAATGTGGAAAAAATGGGGCGAAATGGATATAAATGATCTATTTTTATGTTATAACAACGGTTAACATTAACTCTGGAAAATGAAAAGATTATATAGCCTGACTCAAGCCGACAGATGGAAAATTATCTTCCTGATGTCTACCATACTTGTCATCTTTATTATAACCGGGTTAGTTGAGCGATACAAACTCGACCGGATACATACCGATTTCTCCTCCATTTATAGCGATAGGCTGCTCCCAGCCACCGATATTCATTATATCTCCGACAACCTATATGAAAACCGCCTGCTGCTCGATGAGTGGCTTTCTGCCGGAGGGGAACAACCGTTTGGTGAATCTTTTGCGCAGAGAAACTTTGCAATAGACAGCCTGATAAAAGGCTACGAAAAAACTTACCTGGTAAAAGAAGAGATTTTGTACTTGCAGGACCTGAAGATTCGCCTTGCCGGCTACCGGAAAATCCAGAATCAGATTTTAGCTTCTGCAAACACCGGTGCACAAGAAAAAGCAAAGCAACTGTTTGAGTACGACGGCCGCAGGGAATTTAATGCAATAATGCAAAACCTTCACCATCTGGCAGCTATACAGCCGGCCGTTGGAAGGGAGCTTATCAAGAACTCGAGCGCCGACTTTGCCAGCACCAACCTCCTGGCTTATCTGCGATATGGGGTGTCCCTTCTTATCGGAATGGCCATTATGTTCCTCATCAAAACTTCAAAAATGATGCAGCAGCCTCATCAAAAGTTCAACCTGAACTAAGGCCCTATAGCTTTTGATACAGCTGTTTCCACGGAGGCTGAAAACTATTTGATAACCGCAGTTGTTCTTTTTTAGAGACTATCGGAAAGGAACTGTTATATTTGCCACGCGATCTGGTTTACCTAAGTTACTCCTTAAAGACATACCGTTGCTGAATAAGACCTAAAAAATGCATTTGACATAACGAAAGCAGACTTTTCCTTAACACAGCACCACAGCCTCAAGGGCTTGACCACTTAAAACCGTACGACCCCGGCACCAGAGCGGAACGAACCAGTAAAAATGTAATTCGAAAAATTCAGGAAACGGCCCAGCCGACATTCAGGGTCGTTTCGTCGCATCTGCTTCGACAAATATTACCGATATAGTGACTATGAAAAAAAGTATTGATCAACGAGACCTAATGGCCGCCTCCATGAAATGGGCATCACATGAGCTTAAGGAAAAATATGGATTTAAAATGATTCAGAAAATGAAACACCGGATCCATTCAAAACACATAAAAACGTGGGATCCCGACAGCGAATCGCACAGCTATATCGAGGCCATTAAAGATAATAAGCTTTACAAAATTAAAGTGCTCTGCCAGTATGGGCAAAATCGCCCCTTAACAACGCTTATTAAAGAATTGGATTACGTATTATGCTTTTACTGGAGAAATGAAGAAGACTACGTTACGGAGCTGAAGCTTCAGGTTTAACAATATTCAATACCAACCTACCGGGCGGTCATAACGGACCTCCGGCAGGTGTGTATACCTGCCCATCGGCCATTATCCATTCCATGCCGTTTTCCACCTCCACTTCCTTTATCACCCGAAAGCCAACCCTTTCGTAAAACGTTCTCAGCCAGTATTCGTCTATGGCAAGCCAAAAGTTTTGCTCAGGATAAAGGTTTCTTATTTGCGCGATCCACTCGTGACCAAGCTTTCTGCCCCGGTGCTTCTCCGATACCCACAAAAAGCCGATGTAGAGATACCCCTTTTGAAACAGGTCAATTGCATCGGCTACATAGGGTGTTTCCGGCGGATTGGTGGTAAATATGATCCCTCCGCAAAGTACCTCATTGCCAGACTCGATAGTGTAAACCCTGGCTGTATGCTGATATTGCATCCAATAGGGAACAATGCTATCCTGCCAGTCTTCAGGCAAGATCGAAAAAAAACGTTCGGGGACGTGTGTAGTTTCTCTGAGGTGCTGGTCCGGAGCCGGGGCCGAAAGGACCGAAAGTTTTAAACTACCGTCCATGGCTAACCGGCACTTGCGCCGCGAACACTCCCGGTGAAATGTTCAAACTTTTTGTTGGTAATACCCCCCGCTGTTCCGGAGCGAAGGAACTGGCACTCTGCATGTAAAAATTTGTTCAGAATAATTGAACAAATGTATGAAGAATAAACGGTTTGCTTATATACCAGAGGTACCCCACAGCATCTTTATTTTGCATCTGCCGGCAAATGCGCAGAACACCCTCGCCACACGCCCCCTTCGGCCCTTAGATGGGGCTGCTTCAGTGGTGTACGAGGGCGGGAACAGCATCAATCCGGCATCCAAAATCCCTCGTTGTGCCCGGAGGTTTATCAGGGGACCGATAAGCCAACTACCTATCCTATCCCACTTCCCTGATCGGATTGGCGGTTATTTCGTCAATCTCTCTGTCGGTTATATTATTCCAATACTTTTTGTACGCATGCAAATCAACGCCCGGCAGGGGCTCGATGCTGGGGTTTAAATGCCGGATTGCCTCCAAAAAAGACTGGTAAGGCCTGTAGCCGGTCATGATTACCCCCTTGCCGTCTGCACCCACCAGCACCAGCGTGGGGTATCGAAAGATGCTTTTTGCTTTGGTGCGCTTCATGTCTTCTTTGAAACACTCCAAAGCAGCCCCTCTCGAAAAGTCGCGTTTAAATCCCGAAAAGTTAAAGCAGCTTGTGTCTGCAGCAAGCTCATCGGCTAAATGCAGCAAGGCTTCTTTTTTGGCTACGTTTATACCTCGGGTCATCACGGCTTCACGGGCCTTGCGAAGGTACAGCTCGCCCGCCAGCCTACCTTGTAGCTCAGCCGTTTTAACAGCAAGACAGGCTGGATAGGAAGATGCAGGCGGGTCGTCTACCCATATTCTATCGTTAAAGGGCATCCCCGACGTATGTTGCGCTTCCTTCCACACGGGGCCCATTTGCCCGGGACGGCTCACGCTGTTCATCGGATCGCTATAGGTTTTCCAGTCGGGCAGCATCCCGCACATAATGTTGTTCCACTGCAACTTGTCGGCCAAACAGTACCTCAGCTTTCGCAACTGCGGTTCCAGCGCCCAGCTCCAGCAGCAGAGTGGATCGGTGTAATAATCCACTCTTATTGCCGCTAGCAGAGGAACATCGTGTTCTCCGGAGCTGCCCTCCGCTACCTTCTTTCCGGGGTCTCGCTGTACATACTCCACTGTGTGCCTCCTTTTGTCGTACCCTTTATTTGTTCGGTACGCATTTTACTTAGTTCTTCCGATTTCTTCTTCGCCGTTTCCATGGTTACTTCCGTGCCTACAATTTCCTCGTTCAGCAACCCGTTGGTATTCAGCACATGCTCAATGGGGTCTTCTATGTACTCCCAGGTCTCTCCCAGCTGAGAAGACACCCCTTCGTTCCATGGCCCCCGTATGCTGGTGCCGTTCGACATATTAAAGTACTTGTTGCTGTAGCGGGGGTCGGCCTGCACCACGCCCGGCGGAAAATTGGGCTTGAGGTTGTCCAAAGCCGCCTCAAACATCTGAAAATGAGCCACCTCCCTTGTCATAAGAAACCGCAGCGTTTCTTTTACATATTCGTCGTCGGTAAACTGCATCAGGTATTCATATACAATTTTGGCCCTCGACTCGGCAGCGATATTAGAGCGAAGGTCAACGGTAAGGTCGCCATTGGCAGTTACGTAAGCGGCCGTCCACGGACTGCCGTTGCTATCAGTAAGTGTAGGACCGCCGCCGCTCAGGTTGAGAAACTGCGGGTTGGTCATCGACTGGTGGATCATGCTTTCCTTTGCATCTTTTCCATCGAGCAGCTGCATTATTTCCGCCTTGTCGGCTACGTCCTTCAGCTCGCCGCTCACGCCGTCCAGCAGCATTTGAATTGTTGCACCCACTATTTCCAGGTGGCTGAATTCCTCAGTTGCAATGTCCATCAGCAGATCATACTCTTTAGGAAAAGGTTGCTTTGCGGCAAATGCCTGAACAAAGTACTGCATGGCGGCCTTGAGCTCCCCGTTAGGCCCACCAAACTGCTCCAACAACATCCGGGCAAAACGAGGGTCGGGTTTGGATACTCTCGCATTAAACTGCAAATCTTTAATGTGATAAAACATACTGTAAAATTTAGAGGTTATTTGAAATTGAATCGCTCCGCTTAAACCTGCTACGATTTATCATATTGCAAATCCGTCATCATACCTCTGCGGGCATTTCGCCGCCACTGGCAGCCACCACGGTGTGCATGTGACTTTATAAAATGGTGCCAGTATCTGTTTTAAAAATTAGGTGAGTCGGCAAGTCGGTTATAAGGTAGTTGGGAATCAAGGCATTGCAGCCGAATACTCCAGTGCTCAAGAAAAAATCAACAACATAGAGAAAGCCGGGGCCGGCATGCGGTGGCAAATTATTTCCCCACTATATGAAAAATGTGGAACGGTAGCCTCACAAAAACCTCCAGATCGTTGCCGGACGTTGATGTGCTCTGCCTATTCAGTGTCGAGCCACTGGTGACTCGCTGGGCTTGAGATACACGACCGTTTTTTATAAATGCCGGAGAACGGTTTCAATAGCCGATACTTGGGATGTGTCCACACAAAACACAGTTGCCGGCCATCTTTGTGACGGCCGGCTGCCTTGCCTGGTTGTGTCATCTGTCAGGTGAGCGTCGTACTTCTACTCCTTGTAGAGCTTTATTACGCCGCATGCTATTCTTGTGCCCGCATTCCCGGATGGTTGAGAGGTAAAGTCGTCGGCACCGGAATGAACAATGATGGCTTTATTTAAAATGTTTTTTTCGGCAT
This sequence comes from uncultured Imperialibacter sp., assembly GCA_965651695.1. Taxonomy (GTDB): domain Bacteria; phylum Bacteroidota; class Bacteroidia; order Cytophagales; family Cyclobacteriaceae; genus Imperialibacter. The sequence continues at coordinate 23,861 of CBFGTI010000050.1, forward strand.
CAGCGCCGCCAATTGCCCACCCGTCTATCACCATGTCCAATGTGCCTCGCCCATCTTGCCCTACGGTAATATTGGCAATATCGCCCATGTGAAATGGCGGTACACCCCGCTTTCCGTGGTTAGCCCCTGTAGGGTTCCAGTGCCCGCCGGCCGACGAATAATCGGATGCTCCGCAGTCGCCATTTTCATGGATATGAACAGCAAGGTCGCCGGTAGGAAAGTTTTCTACATCGAGTCTAAAATTAACCTTCCCGTCCTCCATAGCCGTGAAAGTAGCAGCTGCGCTCATTTCCTGCTTCGCAGTATTAAGCACCACAAAAGCTGAGGGATCTCCTGAAGCGTTGGAGCTCGGATAAAGGTCGTCGGCATCTTTTTCACCGCTGGCCGCAGAAGTAGTGTCACCGTCGGGCCGGTTAGTTTCAATTTCTTTGTTGGTATGCCTGCTGTTATCGCACGAGGTCAGGCAAAAAGCTGCCGCAAAAATCAATATATATCTCATCATAGTTTTCATTCTCATTTTTCTCATACAGGCAGCAATATCATGCCAACCGTCTATTCTTCGAGTTGACAAAAAACTGCTGAAACACCCTTCCAATGGATGTGGAAGGTGCTCGCCACAATGTGGAGATGTATCAACATTGCCAGGCCGCCCGAGAGCAAAAAAATGGGGTTCATCTTCCACAATCGACACCTTTTTACTGTTGGCATCATTATTCTTTGTGCTATACGAAAATCATCAACTAAAAATTAATTCACTTATGAGAATGCTTGGAACTGTCTTGCTCATTGTTGCGCTCCATATAAGTGCAGTGGCAGGTTCTATTAACCCAATACATGAAACAGACAAATCGCACAGAAACGCTTCCGGCAGTGCGGAAAGGGATGCAAAAACTGAAGCCCGTATAGAAGTGCTTCAAAACAGGCTGAAAGAAATTGAGCAAATGGATTTCGGCAAGCTGGAAAGATCAGAAAAGAAAGAAGTAAAAAGCGAGCTGAGAGAGATACGGCGCGAACTGAAGGCCTACAATGCGAGTGGCATTTACATTTCGATTGGCGGCCTTCTCATCATTGTCCTCCTGCTTATTCTGCTATTATAAAAAAGTGTGCAGTTGCTCTCCTCGTTGAAAGAGAGCAGCCGCTTCTTAACATTCTAAAATACTATATATGAATCCTGTAACTAAGTTAATTTTGACGATATCGGCGGTGCTGTTGCTGCTGGGCATAATGGGCTTCTTTGGCACTGAGTTTATCCTGCTTTCGGCCCTTATTGCCCTGGCTATTGGCACACTTGTGCTGCCGTCGGCGCTGGGGCTTACCAAAAAGGAAGACTCCTACTACGGCAGCGAACCCTGATGCCTACTTTGGCCAGGTATAGGCTTCCAGGTCCTTGCTGAACTCATCGGAAAGTTTTTTCACATGATCGTATTGACCGTAAATGAGTTCAGCGAGTGGATCGTTGTTTGCCAGAAGATGCTCCCGTTGCATTAGCTCCTGGTGCTTTTTTATAAGCTCCTCGTCGGCCTCGAGGCACATTTGGAGGAGATCCGGCACATTTTTCTGAACGTGAAGATCGGAAATCATCATATACGCTTCCCTGATCATCAAATTCAAGCTGTTGCCGCTTTCAGGAGAGCCGCTTCGTTCTATAATTTCGGCTTTTATTTTATCCCGGTAAGCTGCCCGTTCTTCAGCTATTTTGGCAAGTTTCCTTTGAAAAGGTTCGCTGTGAACGCTCTTTGCAGCCCGCTCGTAAATCCTTTCAGAATAAATTACTTTTTTAAGCAATTCGTTCAGTGCTTCTATGTTTCGTTCCTTAGCCATAGCTCTTCAGTTTTTGGTTAATAAATATTCGGCGCAGCTGCGTGCGCTCTAAGCCAAAGTGAGCAAAAACGATTCCTTTTTGTATAGCAGTTCAGCTTTTAATCAAAGCATTTGCCAGCTACCCCAACTCTTACTGGATGTACTTAAAAAGTCGGCCTTAAGAATAGACTGATATTCCAGTATTCGGTTGTTGAAATATTTGGGATCAATCCCAGCGTATTTAACCTTAAAAACTTCCTGGTTGTACTCAAGCTGGGTTTGGAGCTTCTCCCCTTTTCTTAGATGCACGAGAATTTCGAGGTGCTTCTTATCCACCGTTTCTTTAAACTCATTGATAGCACGCAATATCTTCTCTTTCTTTCGCTTAATCAGTCGTTCTACAGCTGGTGTCGATATTTTCCGCGAAGTATGAAGTCCGAAATGCCCAAGATGGGCAAAATCGGGCATTTTGATTGGTCCGGAGGTATTGCAGAAGGACACGGTGAGTTTCCGCAGGCGTTCGCTGGATGGATTTAATGTTTTTAACTTGACAAGCTTGAAAAGTGTGTTGTAGTAGCCCGGCTTCACGTTAAACGACCGGATTGGCACCCGGTGGTTCCGTGCCACTTGCAGCAATACATTGTAAAACTCCTCATAAAAAAACAAGCTGTTGTGGTGCGAGCTCAGGTGATGTATGGATATGCCGGCGCGTTTAAAAACTTCTACCTGTTCTTCCATTTCAGCCCGCAACTCTTTCAGCCCTGCCTTGCTCAACCGGTTTATTTTAGTAAAAGGCTTAAAGTCGTCTTCCCAGGCCATGCCGGGCTTCTTCGAGTGGAGCGGCCGGCAGAGCGACGGCACCTGTGCCCGCCCAAGCACGGGGCTGCCCGAGGTAATAGTAAGATGAACACCAAGCTCGAGTTTGCCATGCCCGCTGGCTTCGGCCGCTTCCAGTAATTTTACCACGTTGGCTACAGACCGGGTGCCTTTTGGTCCGTGATTGGGCAATGCAGCCACTGAATTGACTTTGCCTGCTTTTACTGCCTCTATTATTCCTTCATCTATAGACGGAATTACGCCGTAGTCGTCGGCCGTGAATATGATCTTTCCCATAGCATCGGTTCTTTACACAGAAGACCAGCCACAGGCATGCTGGAGCTAGTCGAATAGGTTAATGGATAAATAAAAATTCGGAAGGTTTGGTGGTGAGCAGGACTTTGGCTGAAGGCCTGAGGTTGTAGTATAGTTAACTGAGTATGCCGGCCACCTAGTATACGTTTTCAACAAAAAGGTATGCGAAAGTGAGGGGCACCGCCCGGTTGCCTGTTCCTAATGAAATTTCAGACTCTAATGAAAAAACCCGGCCTCGTAATATCTCTTTTACTACTTATCTCTGCCTGTGGTGGCAGCGACAATACCCCATTGCCCGATAACGACATCCCCTCTCCGGGCGTTAAAGCCAGCTTTGGTATTCATACTATAAGCATTGGCGAATACACCGCCGATCTTTATGTGCCATCAGTGCCGCACCCCAATAATGCTTACCCGGTTATCTATTTCAACGACGGCGATACTTTCAGAAACACCTTCAGCACGCTTACGTCGGTCAGGTTTGAAGGAGAAAACAGCATGGAACCTTTTATAATGGTGGGCATATATGCCGACGGAGCAAAGCGAACTGGCAGATATACGCCCTATCACGACGAATGGATCAAACAAAACTGGGGCAATTACACACCGGGTGCTTCAGCCTACACCTACGATCTCGTTGAAACCGTCATTCCTGCCATTGAAGAGCAACTACCGGCGATCGACACCGGCAGGAGAGCTATCATGGGCATTTCACTCGGCGGCTTGCACGCTGCGTGGGCGGCCATTAACCACCCCGATGTATTTTCGTTTGCCGGTTCACTTTCCCCCTCCTTCTGGGTGGCCGACTACGCCATCTTTAACGAACCAAAGAATAGTTTAGCGAACGTAGCTTTTTATTTTGATCAGGGTACCGGAGAGTGGAATAACTATGTGCCGTTTATTGGCAGCCTTAAGGAGGTGGGGCTGCTATATGGGCAGGACATCTTCTACTACGAGGTGCCCGGCGGCAAACATGTTGAAACGGATTGGTCACAAAGAATAGCGGTGCCTGTAAAGCTATTTTTGTATGGCCCACCCGAAGGCCCTTCTTCTTACCAGATAGAAGTTGAATGCATTAGAAGCCAGAACCCCAACATCGGCTTTTACCAGCGAATAAACCCGATTGTCAGTTTTTCAAACGGCGTAAAATACTCCCTCTCCACAAGTGCCGGCTTTACTATTATTGAAGGAGATGGCGAACTACTGCAGGACGGCCGCTTCGATGTGGCCGGGGCCTCGATGACCATTGAGGTACGCCACAGCGAATGGGTGCAACAGTTGGAGATTTCCGATTGTAATTAACACCACGTTCAGATCGACCGCAGCAGATAGCTTGTGAAAATTCCGAACAAGACGGAGAGGGTAAAGCTTAGAAGTGTTCCTATGAGAATGCATTCAACGTCTCCCGTTATCACTGCGTAAACCGGCACTTTCATGAACGCAACATAGTACCTCACAAGGTTCTAAATATAAAAAAGAACTTTCGGACGTTCTGGATATGTGAGCCAGCGTATGCGCGCAGGTTCTGTAAAACAAAAAAGCAATGCCTCATTCTGCATGCTTACTTTTACGATTTTGCATGTTGGTTTAAATTTGTAGTTGTTTTTTTGATCTAACAATACAGCTTTCAATCATTCTGCCTATATTTCCGCTTCCAAAACAACCCCAACTCAAGAGTGATGTGATTAAAAACTTTAAACACACTCTAAATGAAGATTTTTCTCCGACCGTTGTTGCTACTGGGGGTTTCCCTTGTTTTCGGCACACCACTTTTCGCTCAGGCTACCGGTGAAATAGACTCCGGCGCCACCTCATGGATGCTCACTTCTACCATGCTGGTTTTGCTAATGATACCCGGCCTGGCTATGTTCTATGGGGGCCTGGTACGAACAAAAAACGTACTCGGCACCATGATGCACAGCTTCACTGCTATGGGCATCATGACAGTGTTGTGGGTGGTATGCGGCTACAGCATGGCCTTCGGCGACAACGTACTGGGCGGCTGGTTTGGCTGGGATGCTGGCTATGTAATGCTGTCGGGCATTGACGAAAGTATCGTTAACGGCATTCCCGAATACGTGTTTTCGATGTTCCAGGCCAAGTTTGCCATTATTACACCGGCTATTCTGGCTGGTGCTGTTGCCGAAAGGATCACGTTTAAGGGCTACTGCTTCTTTATCGCACTTTGGGGGCTTATTGTGTACAATCCGCTGTGCCATTGGGTATGGGCCGAAGATGGCTTTTTATTCAACCTCGGCGCCAATGGTGCCATCGACTTTGCCGGAGGCACCGTTGTGCATATATCGGCCGGTGTAAGCGGCCTCGTGGCAGTACTTTTTATAGGTGCCCGTAAGTCGCACCCACACCTGCCCATGCAGCCCAACAACTTGGTAATGACCATGATAGGAACCGGACTGCTTTGGGTTGGCTGGTTTGGGTTTAATGCCGGCAGCAGCGTTACCAGCGGCCTCAGCACGGCTCAGGCTTTAACCGTTACACAAATTGCCGCTGCCTCCGGTGCGCTTATGTGGCTTATTATAGAAGGTTTCCACCAGGGCAAAGCCACCGCATTGGGTTTTGCTTCCGGTATATTGGCAGGACTAGTCGCAATAACTCCGGCAGCAGGCGTAGTACAACCCGGCGGCGCAATGGTGCTCGGTGCATTGGCCACCATATTTTGCTACCTCGGCATCATGCTCAAAAACAAACTCGGCTACGACGACACCCTCGATGCATTCGGCATCCACGGTGTGGGTGGAATAGTAGGAGCCATTTTCCTCGTATTCTTTATCAGAGAAAGCTGGATGGCTGACGCCGCTGCTTCAGCCGGTGGCACGTGGACAGTAATGCAGCAGTTGGGTGTGCAATTAGTTGCTATTGCCATGGCTGTTGCCTATGCTGCTGTTTGCACCTTCGTCATCTTGTTTGTGCTCAACAAGTTTGTGAAGATCAGATCGAGTGCTGAAGACGAGATGAAAGGGCTCGACAACATTTATCATGGTGAAAGAGGCTACGGAATGATCAACCCCTAATTAAAAAGAGATGAAGCTAATAATCGCAATAATAAGAGACAACCAGCTCGATCAGGTACGGGAATCGCTGATTGAGGCTGGCATCACCAGGATTACGGTAAACCACGTTTCCGGCCATGGCAGAAGGGTGTCGGAAGAGATCTACCGGGGGCAGAAGGTGATACCGCATCTTGTGTCGAACATCCGCCTTGAAATAGCCGTAAACGACGACTTTGTAAAAACCACCTGCGACGCCATAATGAACGCAGCGCAGGCGCATGACGGCGACCTGATTGGCAGCGGTAAGATCTTCATCATACCGTTGGAAGAGTGCATCAGGATACGCACGGGTGAAAGAGGTTCGGAGGCTATATAACGCTACAGTAGCACTAAAACAAAAAAGGGGAATTCTCCCCTTTTTTGTTTACCATTCGGTGTGGAAAATCCCCTCGCGGTCTAGCCGTTCGTAGGTGTGAGAACCGAAATGATCCCTTTGCGCCTGAATAAGGTTCAGCGGCAATCTGCTTGAAGTAAAAGCATCGAAGTAGCTTAATCCGGCCAGCATTGCAGCCACCGGAATACCGTTTGCTATGGCATAGGCTGCCACTTTTCGGGCGGCAGGTTCGCATGCCTTCACCTTGTTTGAAATTTCTGCATCGAGCAGCAGGCTGATAAGGTTTTTATCCTTGGCGTATGCCTGGCGCATGTCTTCCAGCAGCCCCGACCGGATGATACAGCCTCCTCTCCATATCCTGGCAATGGTTTCGAGGTCGCAACCGTAGCCGTATTCTTTGGAAGCCGCCGTAAGCTGAGTCATGCCCTGGGTGTAGGTAACGATATAGGCGAAGTACAGCGCTTGTTCTACTTCTTCTACGGTAAGTCCCGAAGCAACCGGCTGTTTTTTCCCGTATAGTTTTTCTGCTCTTTCGCGATCCGCTTTGAAGGCAGAGATTTCCCTCATCCGTACCGCTACGTCAATTGTAGGGATAGGAATGCCCAGGTCAAATGCGTTTTGCGACGTCCATTTACCCGTACCTTTCTGCTTTGCCTTGTCCAGGATCACGTCTACCAGGTATTCCCGGCTGAGTTCGTCTTTCTTAGTAAATATTTCAGCGGTAATCTCCACCAAAAACGACTGCAGCCTTCCATCGTTCCATTGGCTGAAAGTTTCGTGCAACACCTGATTGCTCTTGCCCATTCCCCGCTTCATTACGTCGTAAGCTTCTGAAATCAATTGCATCAAGCCGTACTCGATACCGTTATGCACCATTTTCACGTAGTTGCCGGCCGACCTCGCGCCCATATAATCTACGCAGGGCTCCCCGTTTACTTTTGCTGCCACTGCTTCGAAAATCGGACGAACGATCTCGTACGCCGTTTTGTCGCCTCCTGGCATTATACTGGGACCAAACCGTGCCCCTTTTGCTCCGCCCGAAACACCCGTTCCGAAGAAATAGATGCCTTTACCGGCTAGGAAATCCGCTCTTCTGTCGGTATCGGTGAAATAGGAATTGCCACCGTCGATAATCAGGTCGCCTTTGTCGAGCAATGGTAGCAGCTCGTTAATTACCGCGTCGACAGGCCCACCTGCGGGCACAAGCAGCATGATCTTTCGTGGTGAGCTGAGGCTGGCAATAAACGTCCTTTTGTCGGTGGTGCCGTCTACCGGCTTTCCGGCACCTTCATCTCTCAGCGACTGAACTTTTGTGGGGTCGGTGTCGAGCCCAAATGCCGAAAACTTATTATCCGCTACGTTGAGGATAAAATTTCTGCCCATTACTCCAAGCCCAACCAGGCCAAAATCGTACTTTGCTTCCATCGGTTTCATTTGAATATAATTTGATTTTCATCGCCAAATGGAACCTCGCACTTTCATTCCCTGTGTGAAGAACTGGCGTCATGCTCGGTTTCAGTGGTTTTAAAAAAAGAAATGGCAAATTAGAAGATTTTAAAACGGATTGGCAACCCTGGCAGAATTAATGCTCTTTGCCAATCCTTCCAAAGGAAATAAAGCAAAAAAAATGGCCGGTGACCGGCAAATCAACCATTTGTTTTTAGATTTGCCGCTTTAATTTCCACACCGGCTAAAGCACCAGCGCTCCGGCGAGAAAAAGATGAATTTTTTATTAGCAACCGCCTCTCTGCCAGGCACTCCGCATGAAAAAAACTGACAATCAAATCCTTATCATTTTTGGAGCTTCGGGCGATCTCACGCAGCGAAAACTGATTCCAGCGGTCTTCGACCTTTTCCGGCGCGGTTTTTTGCCGGAGAACTATGCTATTCTCGGAGTAAGCCGCACTGAGTTTTCGGATGAGGAATATCGCAGCAAAGCTGTACTCGAGAACAAACACCTGAGAGGAACCAACGGCGATACTGCCAAAATTGAGGAATTCTCCAGGCTGGTGTATTACCAGCCGATTGATACTTTTAACGAAGCCGACTACCACATCCTGTCGAAGAGACTTAAGGTACTGAGCAAAGAATGCGAGACTGACCAGAACTTCATTTTTTACCTTTCCACGCCACCATCGATGTACGCTATAATAGCCGCGAGCCTGGCCGGTGCCGGACTTAACACCGAACAAAACGGCTGGAAAAGGCTGATCGTAGAAAAACCGTTTGGCTACACACTGGAAAGTGCCGTAGAGCTAAACAATACGCTGCTCAAAAATTTTACCGAAGACCAGATCTACCGCATCGACCACTACCTGGGCAAGGAAACCGTGCAGAACATGTTGGTTACCCGGTTTGGCAATACCATTTTCGAACCACTTTGGAACCGGATCTATATTGAACGTGTAGAGATAACAGCCGCTGAAAGTGTAGGGGTAGAAAAGCGCGGCGGCTACTACGACGGCTCCGGAGCATTTAGAGATATGATTCAAAATCATCTCTTGCAGTTGGTTTCGCTCGTAGCCATGGAGCCTCCGGCAAAAATGGATGCAACTTCCATACACAACGAAAAAATAAAGCTTTTCAAATCATTAAGACCACTGTCGCAGGAGGAAATCCGGTCAAACGCTATCAGGGGGCAATACCTGGCCTCTACAGTAGAAGGTGAAGATTTGCCAGGCTATAGGGAGGAGCCGGGCGTGAATCCGAACTCGAGAACGGAAACATTCGCGGCGTTGAAGTTCTATATCGATAACTGGCGCTGGGCAGATGTTCCCTTCTATATTCGCACAGGCAAGCGACTTCCCACGCGGGTTTCGGAGGTCGTCATACACTTCAAACCCAACCATCATCATTTGTTTTCGCAGCGCAGACTGGCCAACTCGCAAAATGTGCTCATATTCCGCATTCAACCCAATGAAGGCATTCTTCTGAAGTTTGGACTGAAGGTGCCCGGCACGGGTTTTAAGGTCGAAAATGTGAACATGGACTTCCAGTACGACCGGCTCACCGATTCTTACATTCCCGAGGCATACGAGCGACTGCTGCTCGACTGCATGAATGGCGATGCTACGTTGTATGCAAGAGGCGACAGTGTTGTTTCGGCCTGGGAGTTTGTAAACCCCATTCTGAAAGCCTGGGACGAGGATCCCGAAATACCAGTTTACGGTTATCCCGCGGGCAGCTGGGGGCCGGAGCCAGCCAACGCACTGGTGGGGAGCTCCTCAGGCTGGCGCAACCCCTGCAAGAGCCTTGTCGACGACGGGCCGTATAAAGAGTTGTAAAGGGTTTTGAGTTCTGAGTTTGTAGTTCTGAGTTTGTAGTTCTGAGTTTGTAGTTCTGAGTTTGTAGTTCTGAGTTTG
>CBFGTI010000051.1:0-33503 GCA_965651695.1 uncultured Imperialibacter sp.
GCACGCTGGTGAGCAACTTTTATCAGGCCAACATTTCCAATCCACTCAATAGCCTGGAAGGCAGAAGAAACGGCCCCGATGTGGACTACTGGACGCCCGAAAACCCTACCAACGCTTACCCGCGGCCTGGCAGGGGGCAGGTGCCCGACTATGGGTCAACACTGGGGTATTTCGACGCTACCTACATGAAAGTAAGGAGCATCAACCTGGGCTATACGCTGCCCGACAAATGGATCGAAAAAGTTGGTGCGGGGTCGCTGAGGCTTTATGCGCAGGTGCAGAACCCGTTCAAAGCCTTTTTCTCCGACTATGTGAAAGCAGGCGGGCTCGATCCCGAAACCAACGGCTTTGGGGGCTCGGTTACCGAAGGCTACGGGCCCAACAACACCAACCGGCTGACGGTGAACCCCAACACGCCGCCTACACGGTCTATCATTTTCGGTGCTAACCTTAAATTCTAAACGCCATGACTCGAACACTTAAGCTATATACGCTACTGACAGCAACATTTTTCTTCGCTGCCATTACAAGCTGTGAAGACATCCTTGACGAACAGCCACGGTCGGTGCTGGTGCCCGACTACTTTAAAACCGGCACGGGGCTTCGGGCTGGTATTACGGCCGCTTACTCCACTTTCAGGGAGTTTTACGGAAACGAGGGCGGCATGAACATGACCGTGTATGGCACCGACGAATACACGCACGGGCAGCAGGTAAACAACCCCGCGTTTAATACATACAGTCCGTCGCTTAACCCCTCAAGCGGCGACCTGGGCGCAGCCTGGAACAACGCCTACCGGGCCATAAACACCTGCAATGGCATTATTGAGCTGGGGCCTGAAGCGGCCGATTTGCCGGAGGCAGAGAGAAATGCACTGATCGCCGAGGCAAAGTATATCCGGGCGCATTGGTATTTTATACTGGTGCAGTTTTTTGGCGGGGTTACGTTGGACCTGGGTTCAGGTAACCTGAAGTTCAACACCAGCACCTCCAACAACGCTTCACGTGCCACGCTGGCCGAAACTTACCAGGTGATTATCGACGACCTGGAGAGCATTACCGACGGCGAAGGTGGTGACGACCTGCCTGATGCCCGGCCCACCTCCCCCGGGCAGGCATGGAAAGCCAGCGCTTTGCACCTGCTGGCCAAGGTGTACCTTACCCGCGGCTGGTCTGATGCCGCCCAGGCTTCCGATTATCAAAATGCGTATGACAGGGCCATGGAGCTGATTGACAACAAAGCTACCTACGGGGTAGATTTGTTGGCCGACTATGCCGATGTGCACCGGCAAGGCAACGAGTGGAGCAGTGAAACCCTGTGGCAGGTGAACTGGATCGACAACACCACTTTCAACAACAATACGGCTTTTGGCGGACCCAATTACCAGAACAGAAGCTTGTTTTTCTTCCGCACCTTCTATGAAAACAACACCACCGGGTTGAGCCGGAGCATTGAATACGGGCGACCGTGGACAAGGTACTGCCCAACGGCGTATACCACCAACATCGCCTTTGCCGACAAAATCAACGACACCCGTTTCAACAAGAGCTACCAAACCGTATGGTATGTAAACAATACGGGGGCACGCAATGTAAAGGGCCTGGCACTTGGCGACACGGCCATGTGGATGGTGCCCCAGCACCTGGCGGCGGCTGTTGAGCCTACGATCAATGACAGGGATTACCTGGTTTTTACACCCACGCAAAGCACCGATCCGTCGATCTACTTTGCTTCTATACCGCCTTATTCCGACAACTCAGGCGAGTTTACAGAGTACGATGGCTACAATGAGCAGAACAAGTATTTCCCAACGCTGATCAAATACAATTCGACGCAGCCAAGGTCGGGCAACGACGTGAACATTGCATCGGTGCGGCCCTTTATAGTGCACAGGTTTGCCGAAACCTACCTGATCGCCGCTGAAGCCGCTCATTTGCTGGGCAATGATGCCGACACCCCCGGCGGTGCTGCCGGGCTTATTAATGTGATACGAACCCGGGCCGCTGCCGGTGGTGGCAATGCGGCCGCCGTGCAGATAACCGCCGCCGACGTTGATATCGACTTCATACTGGAAGAACGCACACGTGAGTTGGTAGGTGAGCAGATGCGGTGGTTCGACCTGGTGCGCACCAAAAAACTGATCGAGCGGGTAAACCTGTACAACAACTACCCGCCCCGCCCCGGCCAGGAGTATGCAGCACTGAATATACAGGCTCATCACGTGCTGAGGCCGATACCGCAGGGGCAGATCGATGCGTCGGTCGATCCTACGCAGCCCGACGGAAGGTATCCGCAGAACGAAGGCTACTAACGACGGTTTTGTTTCAATAGTTGATGAAGAAGGCAAGGCTGGTCGGGAAACTGACCGGCTTTGTCGCTCTTTGACCGCACCATATCGAAGCCCCAATGCAAAGGTTTCACTGCTGCGGTATGCAAACAAAAAATCTTTGCTGCACGGAAGAAATATTTTTGCAGCATAATCATCTTCTTTTGGTAGCACAGTGTTTTTCCCAATGCAGCATCGTCACCCTGACTTTGCTGCATTATTTTTTGGAGGCAGCACCGGCAAAAAAGCTTGCCACGGAGATAGTAAAAAAGAAGGGGGATTGTATCGTCTGCACGGCCGTCTTGAGAAGCAAAAGGCGGATATTGAGGAACTGGAACGTTTCTATACCGAATCAAGTACTTATATTGGTACGTATTATCAGGAAAGTGACATGATAGTGGCAAATTATTCTGAGTTTCGGACTGGTCTCAAGAAATATTTAGACTGTGTTGAAAGTGACAATGAGACCTTAATCATCAAAAGAAAAAGCGGCAAGGGAACCGTAATGATGTCGCTTGACGAGTATAACTCAATTATGGAAACGCTTCATTTGCTATGCTCTAAGAAAAATGCAGATCGCCTTTATGAATCGATCAGGCAAAAGAATACCGGAAAAACAGTTCGACCGAATTTAGATATTTGACCATGCTTCTCACCTTTACCGAAAATGCATGGGAGGATTACCTGTACTGGCAGAAGGTTGACAAGAAAATGGTAAAGAAAATCAATGAACTCATCAAAGTAATTAGCCGGACTCCGTTTGAAGGAACAGGAAAACCAGAACCACTTAAGTATGACTTGGCCGGCTATTGGTCAAGACGGATCATTCAGGAACATAGGCTTGTTTATCAGGTAGTTGAAGATGAGTTGGTGATATTTACCTGCCGCTACCATTACGATTCTTAACCCATATCCAACTAAAACTCCACCTCGTACAAAAACTTCATTTGCTTTTCCTGAGTGCTGGCTGGTACCATCCGCATCAAGCCATTTCTCACTTTTACAGCCAAAGCATTTTCCCATTGGGCTATTTTTCCCACCCGCCACGAGCCTTCCACAATCTTTGTAGTGCGCGGAACCCGCAGCTTTTCAAACTCAGCGAAAGTCTGTTCTACACCATTTCCTTTTTTTAACAGCGAATAAAGAAAAGCCGCATCTTCTATGGCCTGGCAGGCGCCCTGCCCCATGTTAGGAGTGGTGGCGTGGGCTGCATCGCCCAGCAGCAGCACCTTACCGTAGGCAAATTTCTTTTGCGGTGGCAGGTCGATAATATCACCCCAAATAATCTCCTTTTCGTTGGCACTTTCGATCAGTTCGGCCACAGGTTCATGGTAGCCGGCGTACTGCTGAAGCAAGTCCCGTTTTGTGAAGTTTTTAATGCGTGCGTCGTTCTGGGGTGCATTAAGGGTGGCAAACCAGTAGATCCTGTTGCCGGTTAGTGGCACAATGCCGAAGCGGCTTCCGTTTCCCCACGTTTCGCTTGGTGCTTCCACCGGTTTTTTCGGCTGTGGCACTACCGCCCGCCAGCAGGTGTAGCCGGCGTAGCGTGGCGTGGCAGAGGGCTGCAGCTGCCGTCTTATAGCCGAGTGAATGCCGTCGGAGGCAATCACACAATCGCCATGTGCCGTGGTGCCGTCGTGGAAAATTACCTCAACTCCTTTGTTGGTTTCGGTAAAGCCTTCGGCCTTTCGGTTGGTAAAGAGCCTGGTTGTTTTGAGCTGCGAGAGGAGCACTTCGTGAAGGTCGGCACGGTGAATAGCAAAGTTATTAATACCATATTTAGCGTTTAACCTTAGTGAATCCATTTGGCTGATCACCCGTCCCGTCATTTCCAGTACTTGCACGCTGGGAATCAGCTGCCCTGCCTTCAGCACGCTGTCTTCTATGCCCAGATGGCCGAATGCCTTTACCGCGTTGGCTGCCAAAGCCAGTCCGGCCCCCACCGGTTTGAATGCCGGTGCTGCTTCGTATACCTCCACTTCGTGCCCGAGTTTTTCAAGGGCGATGGCGGTTGTTAGTCCTCCTATTCCGCCTCCTATGATAATTGCCTTCATAAATACCGTAATTGATTATGCAATTTTACGGCAGACTAAGCTTTGCGTGATTTCAAAAAACGCCAAAACACTTGCCAAAGGCGCCAAACTCGGTGTAACTTACCCGGCTATGGAAATATCGATCAATATCGTAAGACATTTACTTAAAAAAGTTGAAGCCGCCGGGTATGGCGAGTTGCTGTCGGCTGCGCCAGGTTTCGCAAAGCTGTCGGATTTTCAGTCCGGGACGATGATGGACGCCGAAACGTTTCTGAGCATCATTAGCTACCTCAATGCGCACTACCCCGACGCCAAATTTGCTTACGACATCGAGTACAAGTACTTCCACTCCGGACAGCTGAATATGCTGGGCGCTTTGGGGCAGCTGTTCCAGGTTTCTGCCAATCTGATGGAGGTGTCGGAAGCCTTTTTCAGGTACTACAGCCAGTATAATAAGATGTTTGCCCTGTCCCTGGAAAAAAGGGGCTCGTATATGGCCTCTAAGGTGGAAGCGGCAGAAGATGAGTTATGGGAGCTCAGGCCTTTTCAGGTGGTGGTAGAAATGTTTACCTATGGCACCATTCGCATGGCCCGGGAAATTTTTTCAGATGCCACCCTCCGTCCATTTGCGGTTACCATGCCTTATGAAATGCCGGAGGAAGAAGAAACGGTGTTTGAAGACACGGTAGGGTTGCGACCTACACCCGGAGAAGCCTTCGTGGTGGTGTGGGACGAAGAGTTGTTTCGGCGGCCGCTGCCTTTTTCTAACCCGGAATTGGGGCAGCACCTGATCGCTTACCTCGACCAGCAGGTAAGCGAAAAAGAAGAGTCTATAGTTTACCGGCTGAAGCAAAATATAAGATTTACCCTGCCCGAATTGCTGGACATGGAAAACGCCGCCACCTCAGTGCTTCTGAGTCCGCGAACCTTGCAGCGTAAGCTAAAAGAGCAGCACACCAGCTATCAGCAGCTACTTGACGAAGTGAGGAAAGAGCTGGCTTTGAAAGAACTGGAAAAGGGTAAACTGTCTTTAAAGGAAATTGGGGCTAAATGTGGCTTCAAAGATTCGAATTCCTTTTTTAGGGCATTTAAGAAATGGACGGGCGTCACACCGGGTCAATCGGTAGTAAGTAAGCCGTAGGGGTGAGGATTTCTGCGGGCCTTATATTAACCGCGATTGGTCGATTTCTTTAGCAGAAAGTGTATAAAGCCTGCATAAAGCAATACGCCGGTCACCATAAAAAGGACAAACCATGCCGATCCCTCCAGGGCCAGTTCCAGGCTTCTGAACGACCAGTAGGTAGGAACGAATGCGGTAAGATGCAGCGCTTTGTAGGGGAGGAAGTACAACAGAATGGGCACGTTCAATGCCAGGTTGGCCAGCTTCATTTGCGCCATTCCTTCAATCTTGTTTTTAGCCATTACCCCCAGCCAAAGTGCAAGCAGCGGTGCGATGAGCCCGAAATGCATAGCAAGCAAAAATGAAAGGACGGCGGAGAGCTGCACGATACCTCCAACATATAAAATGAGGAAATTGGCGAGAACGGATATTGCGTAGCCCATTCCCAGCCGGCTCATGAGAAGCCGCAGCGGTGAAATAGGGAGAATGTGTATGACACCATCTACCTGCTCATCTTTTTCTTCTAAGAACAGAAAGCCGTAGATAAACCCAAACATGGTGGCGGTTTGCATGCAGGCCCACATCAGCACCACGTGCCCGAAGCTTGCTACAATGGCAAAGTTGGCAACTACCCACGGGTACACAAACCGGATGAGTGCATATGCGATAAAAGGAAACACCAGCAGTCCCTTGAAGATGGGGTCGCGGAAGGTGATCCGAAAATCATTTTTGCTGAGGGTAAGAAAGTGATTCATGGCCTGTTTGCAAAGGTTTTTAAGGTGAGCCGGTAAGTAGCAAAGGTGAGAGCGAGCAGATAAAGCACACCGTAGAGCAGGTTGAGAATGGAAAGTCCGGAAAAGGCCCCCTCAATCAATAGTAACGTAGCTTTACTTGGGAAAACATAAAGCCAGGGATAGTCGAAGCCAAACATAGAGATGAAGGGAATTCCCAGAAATATCATGATGCCGACAACTTTCGCCAGGAAATTGTTGAAGTTGCTGGAAATCATCCCTAACCATAACCCCGCCAGCGAAAACACCAGCGCAGTGAGGAAAACACCGGCCAGAAAAATGCCGTGATTGAAGTGCAGCCCGTAGGCAATTGCCGCCATCAGCCATCCGCACAGCGTAGCTAATGCCGACAGCGTGAGTGCTTTTGAGATGAGGAAAGCGGCGAGAGGTAAGGGACTTACTTTAATTGCTATTAGCGTTTGCTGGTCTTTTTCAAAAAGAACAATAACGGCGGCAAAAAGCAGGGCGGTAACAACCGGATCGGTAAAAACCAGGATAGTGAGCAGCGTTTCAATGTTTCCCAGGTCTTTCAGCAAAAAGAAAATACCGATATAAATGGATGTTACCACCAGCGACACAATGATCAGCTGCTGGCGGTGCAGTAGCAGGAGGTCCCACAGAAGCAGTTTGCCAAACTTCTTCATGCCAGCTGTTGTCCGGTTACTTTGATGAAAACCTCTTCCAGGGTAGCTTCCTCCGAGTGGATGGTTTTCAGTGAATTGCCCCTGAGTATGTTTAGAAATGCTTCGTTGTGCCCAAGGTTTTCAAACCCGAAGTTGATGGGATCAGCCTCTCCCTCAACTTCCACTTTCACCTTCCGCTGACCGTATGCCAGCTTAAGCTTCGCGGGGTTGTCCATTGCTTTAATCTCGCCCTGGTACAGCAAAGCTACCTGGTTGCAAAGCTCATCGGCATCGAACATGCTGTGTGTGGTGAGAAAAATGGTTTTGCCTATCTCCCGCTGTTCCTTAATCAGGTCTTTCAGCACCCGGGCATTAATAGGGTCCAGGCCTGAGGTGGGCTCGTCGAGAAAGATGATGTCAGGGTCGTGCATTAGTGCTCGTACAAAATTGAGACGCATTTTCATACCTTTTGAAAATTCGGTAACGAGCTTCTTTGCTTCGGCGGCTAAACCTACTTTTTCCAGCAGTTCTTTGTAGCGGGCCGGCTTCTTGTAAAAAGAAGAAAAGAACTGAAGGTTCTCCTCGGCCGTGAGTTTGGTGTAATGGTTGGGTAACTCGAAGCCGACGCCGATGAACTCGTAAAACGATGAGTCCCACTCAGACAGCGCCTTGCCGTTGATTGTCAGCTTTCCCGAATAGCCATTCAACAGCTTGTAGAGGATCTTTTGCGTGGTGCTTTTTCCGCTTCCGCTCGGCCCCAGAAACCCGAATATTTCACCGGGCCGGATTGAGAATGAGATGCCCTTGAGCGTCTCCTGTTTATTGCCAGCGTATTGGAAGCGCAGGTTTTCAACTTCTATCATAAAAAAATCTTTCGTTACTGGTCCGGCATGGAACATCTCAACCCCGCCAGCGGGATGAAGAAAGACGAAATATATTTAAACATCCGGTAAGCTTGGCTAACAATAGCTATTCAGATGTAAATAAACTACCAAGGCCTACCTTGTAACCGTGCAGTCGATTTGATTTTTGAGTCTGTTAAAGCTTGCAGTGGGCAGTTCAAATACTTTATGGCAATAGCGGGCCGGGTGAAGAAAATCCTTCTCTATTACTGTGCGAGAGGTAGGGCATTAAAAATCAAATAAACTGCCTGTGAAAATCGCACGGCGATCTTCGTACTGCGGGCTACTCGTATCATTTTGGCTGATTTGCCAGGAAACAGACGGCTGTAGTAGACAAAATGTGAACAACCCGGCTATACTGGCGCATTTGGTCGTGAAATAACCGGTCCACTTCTATTTTTACCCGTATAAGCGAACAGCTTGTCTAAGCTTCTGACGGAAGCCGACGATGACTGTTTGTTCGCCGATCCTCCATTATCGCTCGTTTTTTTGCAGCCTGAAAGGTGGCCAAATCCGGAACCGGTTGGTTTGTTGAGCCGATTGACTCTCGTTGGGGGGAACAATTCTTAAGCTAAACGATCTAAAGTCCAGACGCTGGATTAAGCCGCAGTTTACACGCTGTTGAATCGCTCATTCATTATTTAACTATTCTTCATGAGATTAATACACAAGTTAAGGAATGTGGCCTGCTTTGTGGGTCTGTTGTTTTTTTTGTTCGCTGCGGCCAAAGCCCAGAATCGGACCATTTTTGTAGACATCGCCAATGGAAGTAATACCACGGGCGACGGAACCGCCGGCAGTCCCTACCAAACCTTGTCGTTTGCTCACAGCCAGTCAAGCGATGGCGACACGCTGGAGCTGGCGGCTGGCACATATGACCTAACCGCAAGCAACGGCATCAGCATAAGCCGCAACAACCTGACAATCAGGTCGGCCCCTGGTACCATGGCGCACATCACGCGTGACCTGGGGCTCAACAACAATATATTTAAATACTACAGCGCAACTACAGGCGGGAGGCTCGAACGGCTTGAAATTACCGGTGGCTACTATGGTATCCATCTTTCTTCAAACTGGACAGACATCTCGGATGAAGGCGATCCCACACCCGGAGTGGAAGACATGGTGGAGGCCTCAACGGGTGTCCAGGTGGTGGATTGTTACATTCACCACACCGGCAGGGATGCAATCAAGTCGTCGGCGGGGTGCGACGACCTGCTGGTAAAGCGCTGCCACATTGCTTTTACCGGTGAGTTTGACGATACCAACTGCGACGGGATCGACATAGTGAACGCCGACAGGGTAAAGGTGCAGGAGTGCTACATTCACGACATTCCCACGAGAGGGGCATATTGCAAAGGTGGCTCTACGGACGTCGTATTTGAAAACAACCTGGTCATGAATACCAATGGAGGATTGTTTGCAGGGTTCTTTTCCGACCAAAACCTTTTCAACTCCACCAACACCAACTTTTATGAGAGCATCAACTGCGTAATCCGCAACAACATACTGATCAACACCGGTTATGTTGGCATTGAAACACAGCAGTCGATCGGCTTGAAGGTTTACAACAATACAATTGCCGGAGCTACTCGTGGCATCAGGTTTTCATCCAATACCGAAATACCTGTACAGCGTGGGAGTGAGGATGTGGAAATTAAAAACAACATTTTTCTCAACACGGGCAACGTGCAGCAGATACAGGATATCGGTACCCTGGGTACGCCGCTGGCGGAGCTTGATATCGACAACAACATCTTCTACAGGAGCGGCGGAGGTTATACGTTCAACCTGAACGGCGCCACTCATACGCAGGCCGAGTGGCTGGCAGCTGGCAAAGACGCTAACAGTTTTTTCGATACCGACCCACTGCTCGACGAAGCTTACCACCTAACCGAAACAAGTGCTGCCAGGGGCGCAGGGGCCAGCCTGGGCATTTTTAACATGCTCGATTATGATGGTGACAGCCGTGGCCCCGGTTTCGACATCGGAGCCGATCAGTATGGCCCTGCAACGGCCCTTGAGGTACCGCCCTCGGGAATCGGCACAGGACTGGTGCTGCCGGTAGGGTTGCCGGCGCTCACCTACCTGCTAGTGGCCCCGGCAGAAGCCACCGTTTACGTGGGCAACACGCAGCAGTTTACGGCCGGAGCGTACGACCAGTTTGGTATTCCGTTTACCGCCGACATAAGTTGGGAAACTAATGCCGGTGCCAGCGGCGCAGTGAACGACAACGGGTTATTCAGTGCGGCAGCGGAGGGTGGCCCTTTCAGCATAACCGCTCAAAGCGGGGACGTAACCGGCAGCGCTACTGTAACGGTGGCGGCAGCCGATGAGGAAGCACCTACAGTGCCTGCCGGGTTGGCGTCGTCCTACACTTCGCACAACGTGATAAGCGTGGAATGGTCGGCGTCGGCAGACAACGTGGCGGTGACGGAATACAAAGTGTACCGCGATGGAGAAATGGTCGGCACTACCGCCAACACCTCCTACCACGACGCCGGGCTTTCTGCCACTACCACATATACTTATGCCGTAAGTGCGGTAGATGGCGAAGGCAACGAATCGGCGCAAAGTGTAGCAGTGGAGGTAACTACCTCTTCTCCTTCGGGTACCTGGGAAGATAATATACCGCTGACACGCATGCGGATCTTTTACAATGATGAGCGTTGGGCGCAGGTGGAAGCATGGTATGCAGAAAACCCGTTTGAGCCAAGTGCAGCCACCAACCCTATCTACAGCTCTTTCGACCCCATAGGAAATGCGCTGAAGTACCACTTGACAGGCGAGACCCAGTATGCCGATATTGCGATTGAAGGCATCAGAAATGCCTCAGTGGCCATATTCGACCAGATCGGCGGCCACTGCGACCAATGCCGGTGGTATGGCGAGCAGGTAGCTGTAACCTACGATTGGCTGTACGACTACATGTCGGAGGAAGACCGTGATTTCATCTACGCCAACATCGATCCTGCATTCGACTATTTTCTCGATTTCTATTGGGGAGCAGCGCAGGAACAGTTTGTTGAAAATAACTATTTCTGGGGCTATTTCAGAAATGCCCTGCTATGGGGCGTAGCCAACTACTACGAGCATCCGGAGCGGGCGAAGTATTTTATCGACCGGGCAATGATTGAGCGGTGGGAAGAAATTGCCGTACCGTACTACACCACAGTTTCTCCGTTCGGGTTACCGTCCGAAGGAGTGAGCTACGGCCCTGCCATGCTGTATTATCAGCTGACGGCCTACAATACCTTGCGTATTTACGGCCGGGACGTTAATGATGAAGTAGACTACTACCGAAACGCCGCATGGACGCTGATGTACCAGGTGCTGCCCAAGGAAACATACGACAGCCCGCTGGACGACGACCCCGACGTGAACTGGTTTCCCTATGGCGACGCCGACGGCTACGTGCATGCAAGCAACCCTGCCAGGGTGGGTAGCCTGGGCGACTTTATGACAGACGCACTGACCACCTGGGATGGCACACTGCTGGAAGAATACGTCCGCACCTGGCTTCACACCACAGGCAACATAAACACTGCACACCGGATATTTCACTCAATCGACAATGGCGGCGCCATGAGGCCGCTAAGTGAGCTTCCGGTGGATTACTACACACCAGGTGTTAGTAATTCGGTATATACCAAAAGCTCGTGGGATCCTTCCGCCACTATCGTGAACTTGCAGCTATCGGTAGCGCCTTCCGTGGGTCACGAGCACTATGAGCATGGCTCGTGGCAGATTTGGAGAGATGGCGTTTGGCTATCACGCGAAGCTCCGGGAAGGGGAGTGGGCTCCGGGTACCAGGTTACAGGTTATGCCGGTGTAGGTACGATAGACGTGGAATACAGCATAGCGCATAACACGTTGCTATACAACGGCTCCGGGACCTCCGGCACGCATGAGTCGGTGGATCCGCACCCTTATTCCACGCTGCTGCGGGTGGAAAGCGAACCGGATTATATGTACAGTGTGGTGGACCTGAGCAACAACTACAGGATGGAAGCAGAAGCACACACCGAGCGGGAATTTGTTTACGTGAAACCACTCGAATCGCTGGTGATTTTCGACAGGATGGCATCGTCCTCAGCGGGAACAACCAAAACCTTTCTCGCGCACTTTCAGGGTGCCCCCGACCTAAACGGAAGCACTTACACGCATGTAAACCGCGACCAGCTGGTAAACCTGACAACGCTGCTACCGGCCGACCCCGTACGCCGTGTGATTGACGAAAACCGCCACGAAGACGACAACTCGCACCGTGTGGAGATTGAAACAAGTGGCGCACTGCAGTCATATTTTCTGCATGTGGTGCAGGCCCGGTCGGCCGACGGCGACGCCGATCTTACTTTCGAACTTACCGAAACAGAAACGCAATACAGACTAACGCTCTCTCATCCTTCAAAAGGGAATGCCGTGCTGGTGTTCAACAAGGGAGTAACAAACTCCGGAGGAGAGTTTGCCTACAGCCAGCTGGAAGTTCCTTCGGCAACGACGCCTTTTGCCCAGGGGGTCGAAGAAATAATTGCCACAAACGACGGCATTATATGGGCAGATGAAGCTTTTGCTCCGGGCGAATTGCCAGGCTTTAATCCCAATCCCGATGCCGTGCTTACCACTGTAACAGTTTCGCCTGCTGAAGTGACTCTCCCGTTCAACGGCAGCAGGCAACTGTTGGCAACGGCTTATGATGAGGAAGGAAACGTAATGCCCGCTGCATTTACGTGGGAAAGCACGGGTGTTGGTAGTGTAAGTAGCAGTGGCCTTTTCAGTGCCGGCTCGTCGGAAGGAACGGCCACTGTAACCGCTACGGTCTCGGGCGTATCAGGTAGTGCTACCATTGCGGTGGTCGACCCCACGCCGGTGCTCACAAGCATTCAGGTAACGCCGGAGAACCATAGCCTGGTAGAAGGCTCGCAGCAGCAGTTTACCGCTTCACCGCTTGACCAATTCGGCGAACCTTTTGAAGCGGCTGTGGAGTGGGCTACGGATGCAGGCACCAGTGGGTCCATAACCGGCGAAGGGTTGTTTAGCGCAGTGGTGCCCGGTGGGCCTTTCACCATTACCGCTACCAGTGGCGACGTAAGTGGTGCTACTTCTGTTACCATTACCGAAACACCCGTGGCTACAACTATCGAAATCAACCCCACGGCTGCATATGTGCAGGTAGGCCAATCGGTTACATTTGAAGCAAGCGTGCTCGACCAGTTTGGTGACGAGATAGAAGCAGATGCCCTCGTCTTCTCAACCGATGCTGGCGAAAGTGGAACGATTGATGCGAGCAGCGGCACGTTTGAAGGCCTCGGTGTTGGTGGGCCATTTACCATCACTGCCACCATGGGTGCATTAGAAGGAACAGCCTCGGTTACCGTGTTGGCACCCGGCAGCGGCGCCCCCCTTAGCCCGGCAGTGGCTGGCATTGATGAAGTGTTTCCATTTCCCGGCTCGGTAAATGTTACTGCCACCGAATTGAAGATTATTTTCTCAGGTAATTTTTCCACGGAATTCGAAACGGAGGATTACTTCTACATAAGCAGGGTAGACGACGGCGAAGTAATTGCCACTTTTGTGGTGAACCCCGACCTGAACGTGCTGCCTTATTACAGCACCAATGAGATGATCATTGATGTGACAGGCTTGCTCGAATCGGCTACGGAATATGAAGTAACGAGCAACGCTACCATCAACGTCAACTTTCCTGGCTTCAAATGCGACCCGATACCAGCAGGCGTGTGGCGGTTTACAACCGGCGATACCCAGGCACCCGAGGCTCCGGGAGGCGTGCAGTCGTCTGATGTTACGCAGAGTGAAGTGACTTTGAGCTGGACAGCCTCTTCCGACGATGTGGCGGTGGTGGAGTACAAGGTTTATCGCGACGACGTGCAAATTACCACGGTGGAGCAGAATGAGTATACTGATACGGGACTGGCAGCGTCTACAACATACAGCTACACCGTAAGTGCAATAGATGCGGCGGGTAATGAGTCGGCATTGAGCGCAGTGCTTGAGGTAGCTACAGCTGCAGCCCCCGATACGGAAGCGCCTTCCGTGCCAGCGGAGCTTTCCGCCTCCGAAGTCACAGCAACCGGTGTAAAGTTAACATGGGCACAACCAGCCGATAATGTGGGAGTGACTGGATATAAAATTTACCGCCACGGGCTGGAAATCGGTTCGGTTGAAACAGCCACGTTTACCGATACCGGGCTGTCTGCTGCCACTACCTACAGCTACAAGGTGACCGCTTTGGACGCTGCCGGCAACGAATCCGCGCAAAGTAGTGCCCTTGAAGTAACAACCGCTGCCACAACGGACACAGAGGCGCCGTCTATTCCCGCCGGGCTCGCGGCTTCGAATGTTTCAGCAAGTTCTGCGGAACTCAGCTGGAGCTCGTCTACCGACAACGTGGGCGTTACCGGCTATAAAGTGTTTCGCGACGGGGTGGAGGTAGCTACCGTAAATCAGACCAATCATAAAGCAGAAGGCCTGGCGGCGGCCACCACATACAGCTTTACTGTGAGTGCGGTCGACGCTGCAGGCAATGCGTCGGCGCAAAGCGCAGCGGCTACAGTTACCACGCTGGCGAATACGGATACCGAGGCTCCCGCGGTTGTTACCGGGCTGGCCGTGAGCGACGTTACTGCCAGCGGACTTACGCTTACCTGGCTCGCTTCTTCCGATAATGTAGGCACTACGCTTTACCATATTAGCCGCGGTGGTGCCGAAGTAGCCACCGTAAGCGGTACAGCCTTTACCGACAGTGGCCTTACCGACGCAACAACGTACACTTATACCGTAATAGCTGAAGATGCTGCTGGTAACAGGTCCGCGCTAAGTGCAGCGCTAAGTGCAATTACACTCGATGGTACTGCGCCCTCTATACCGGCCGGCCTGGTGGCCGCTAACGTCTCGCCCGAAGGTGTAAGCCTGAGCTGGGAGGCAGCCGCCGACAATGTTGGAGTGGTGGCTTACAAAGTGTACCGCGACGGAGTTGCCCTGTCGGCTGTGGAAACCACCGTTTTCCAGGACAGCGACCTTTTACCAGCCGAGACTTACAGCTACGCCGTGTCGGCACTGGACGCTGCCGGCAACGAATCGGGCAAAAGCGACCCCGTAGCGGTGGTAGCTCTTCCGTTGTTGTCGGGCACGGAATTGTCGACGGTGTCTTCGACGGTTGTGTTTCCGAACCCCTTCAGCGATCACCTCACAGTAGATGTTGGCAGCAACAAAATATCACATCTCATCATGTTGCACATAAGCGGGCAGATACTGTTTGAAAAGCGTTTTACGGAGGAAACCACTGGCAGAATCTTCCTCGAATTGCCCGATACCAGGGTGCCGCGGGGCATTTATTTGCTGAAAATTGTGGGAGAAACAGGGGCCGTCCGGGTTTTCAGGGTGATTAAAAGCCCGGTTTCGCGGTAGGTTCGCCACTGCAGGCCTTTGTGCCGCGAAAGCCATAAAAAAAGCCCGGGGCATAATGCTCCGGGCTTTTTTCTTATCCTTTTCAGATTTACTTCAAATCACTAAAGTCAAACGTTTCCAAAAACTTGGTTGTGAACTTACCCGACCGGAACGCGGGGTCGTCCATCAGCTTAATATGGAACGGGATGGTAGTCTTAATTCCTTCGATGTAAAACTCAGACAGCGCTCTTTTCATCCTCGTTAGTGCCTCATCGCGGCTCTGCGCAGAAATGATCAGCTTGGCGATCATCGAATCGTAGTTGGGCGGAATGGTGTAGCCAGCATACACGTGGCTGTCGACCCGCACGCCGTGGCCTCCCGGCAAATGAAGGCTCGAGATCCTGCCAGGGCTGGGCCTGAACCCGTTGGCCGGGTCTTCGGCGTTAATCCGGCATTCGATAGAGTGCAGCTTAGGGTAATAGTTGCGGCCTGAAATCTCCACGCCGGCTGCCACCAATATTTGTTCTTTAATTAAGTCGAAGTCGGTTACTTCTTCAGTAATGGGGTGCTCCACCTGTATACGGGTGTTCATCTCCATAAAGTAGAAGTCTCCGTTTTTGTCTACCAGGAACTCGATGGTTCCGGCGCCTTCGTAGCCGATAGCTTCTGCCCCGGCTATGGCAGCCTGCCCCATTTTTTCACGCAACTCCTGCGACACAATAGGCGAGGGGGTTTCCTCTACGAGTTTCTGATGGCGCCGCTGTATGGAGCAATCTCTTTCCGAAAGGTGGCAGGCTTTGCCCCGCTTGTCGCCCACTACTTGTATTTCGATGTGGCGGGGTTCCTCCACAAATTTTTCCAGGTAAAGTCCATCGTTGCCAAACGCCGCCGATGCTTCCATCCGGGCATCGTCCCAGGCTTTCTGAAACTCCGACTCCTGCTTTACAATGCGCATACCACGGCCACCACCACCGGCGGTAGCTTTTAGCAGTACGGGGTAGCCTACTTCGGCAGCTAGCTTTTTACCCTGTTCTACAGACTTCAACAAACCATCAGAACCAGGAATAATGGGCACGCCGGCCTTCTTCATGGTGTCCTTGGCAGTAGCTTTGTCGCCCATGGAGTTGATCATGTCGGGCGTGGCACCGATAAACTTGATGCCATACTCCTGGCAAATGCGGGAGAATTCGGCGTTTTCCGAAAGAAAGCCGTAGCCGGGGTGGATGGCGTCGGCATTTGTAATTTCTGCAGCGGAAATCAGGTTCGGCATTTTCAGGTACGACTTTGCGCTGGGCGCCGGCCCAATGCACACCGCTTCGTCGGCAAACCGGACATGCAGGCTGTCTCTGTCGGCAGTAGAATAAACGGCCACCGTTTTAATGCCCATTTCTTTGCAGGTCCTTATTATCCGCAGCGCAATTTCACCTCTGTTGGCTATTAATATTTTTTTAAACACAATCTTTAGAGTTTATCCTGTCTATGAAAAAAATCATCTTTCGCCCGGTACCATTAAGAGGGGTCTACCAGGAATAAAGGCTGATCATACTCAACCGGCGTGGCGTTGTCCACCAATACTTTCACGATTGTGCCGGATACCTCAGATTCTATTTCATTGAAGAGCTTCATGGCTTCGATAATGCAAACTGTTTGCCCGGCCTTTATTTTGTCGCCCACTTTTACAAATACGTCAGAATCAGGGTTGGGCGACCGGTAGAAGGTACCGATCATGGGAGATTTCACTGTAACGTATTTGCTTTCGTCTGCACCTTTGGGAGCTGCCGCTGCGGGTTGCGGGGCGGCTGCGGCAGCAGGAGCAGGTGCCGCTGCAACGGGAGCCGGGGCAGGAGCTTGCGATACTTGCTCCACAATGCGTACCTGGGCATCACTGCTGCGTTTTACTTTAATCTTAAACTCTTCAGTTTCAATGTTTACTTCCTCTAGTCCACTTTTGGAAATGAAATCGATCAAATCCTGGATTTCTTTTGCTTTCATAGGCTCATGTTTATTTGGCCGGGACTTCTTCTCCGACATTTTTTTTGGTTTATGTTGGATAAACAGGTAACGAAAATACTGTAATATTTCTAATTGTAAGCTCTTAAGCAGGCTAATCTGTATTTGGCGCCGCTTTCCGAACCGGCGTCAAATGGCAGCATACGCCTACTTCACCCTTTCGTAGTACTCGCCGGTGCGGGTATCAATGCGTATACGCTCATCCTGGTTAATGAAAAGCGGCACCTTGATGGTCGCCCCGGTTTCGATAGTTGCCGGCTTCAGTGTGTTGGTAGCAGTGTCTCCTTTAAGCCCCGGTTCGGTGTAGGTAACGGTAACCTCCACAAATGGCGGCAGCTCGCAGGTAAGGGGAGTTTCGGTTTCGGCATGCACCATCACCTCTACCGTTTGCCCGTCCATTAAAAACTGCGGCGCATTGATCATACTTTCGGGCAGGCTTATCTGCTCAAATGTGGTATTGTCCATGAAGTGGTACCCCATGTCGTCTTTGTACAGAAACTGGTGCGGGCGGGTTTCCACTCTGGCTGTGGTAATTTTAACGCCCGAGTTGAAGGTGTTGTCAATTACGCGGCCTGTTTTTATGTTTTTAAGCTTGGTGCGTACAAAAGCGGGGCCTTTGCCCGGCTTTACATGTTGAAACTCAACTATGGTGTAAAGGTCGTTATTATACTCAATACACAGACCATTTTTGAAATCAGCAGTAGTTGCCATATAGTCAGAATATAATTTAAGTCAATGTTTATTTCGGATCGTACGACCACTTCAGGTACACGGAGCCCCAGGTAAAGCCGCCGCCAAAGGCAGCAAGAATAAGATTGTCTCCTTTTCTAAGCTGGCTCTCGTAGTCCCACAGGCAAAGCGGAATAGTACCGCTGGTAGTATTACCGTATTTATGGATGTTCAGCATCACTTTATCTTCCCCAATACCCATACGATTGGCTGTAGCGTCTATAATACGCTTATTAGCCTGGTGCGGAACAAGCCATTTCACGTCGTTAGCGGTCAGGTTATTCCTCTCCATTATCTTCGCGGCTACCTCTGCCATGTTGGTCACTGCAAATTTATAAACGGTGGCACCTTCCTGGTATACATAATGCTCCCGCGCCATAATTGTTTCGGCAGTGGCCGGCTTGCGACTTCCACCAGCCTTCATATGAAGGAATGGTTCGCCGGAGCCATCGGCATGCAGCACCGAATCCATAATGCCCGTGCCATCAGTTGTGGGCTCAAGCAGCACAGCGCCACCTCCGTCGCCAAAAATGATGCAGGTGGTGCGGTCGGTATAGTCGATAATGGACGACATCTTGTCAGCACCTACCACTATTACTTTTTTGTATTTTCCGGTTTCAATAAACTGCGAGCCGGTGGCAAGGGCAAACAGGAAACCCGAGCACGCAGCCTGAAGATCGTAGCTGAAAGCGTTTTTTGCGCCTACAGCATTGGATATGATGTTGGCAGTTGCCGGAAAAAGCATATCGGGCGTGGTAGTGGCGCAAATCAGGAGGTCAATATCGGCAGGGTCTGTATTTGTTTTCTTCAAAAGGCCGTTTACCGCTTCGATGCCGATCACCGAAGTTCCCCGGTCTTTCCCTTTCAAAATATGCCTTTCTTTAATTCCTGTGCGGCTGGTAATCCACTCGTCGGTAGTTTCAACCAACTGTTCCAGTTCCTTATTGGTTAGTATATAATCTGGTACATATCCCTGGATACCAGTAATCCCAGCACGGATTTTAGTCATATTGCTAGTTATTTAGTCGCCGAACGCTTGCTTTATTTTTTGGTAAAAATTGACCTCCGCCATTCGGTATGCAAGTAAAATCATGTTTTTAATTGCTTCGGGGCTTGAGGTCCTATGGCCGATTACCACATTTCCGTTTACCCCAAGCACAGGATGGCCACCGCTGGTTTCGAAATTTAACTTGCTAAGAAACCCGTCAAGAAGATTGCGTATTTTTAGCAGCTCGAAAAAAGATTCTGCCATTTTCAGAATAATGCCGCCCGTAAAACCATCACAGACAATTACATCCGCTTTGTCGTTGAAAAGGTCGCTGCCTTCAATATTTCCGACAAAGTTGACCTTCGGGTGATTTTTATACAGCTGATAAGCCGCTTGTGTTAGCAGCGTACCCTTACTCTCGTCCACACCCACATTCATCAATGCAATCCGCGGGTTTTCAATGTCCATCATGCTTTTGGCATAGATCGCACCCAACTCTCCAAACTGAAAAAGTACGTCTTGCCTCACATCGGTGTTAATGCCCGCATCCAGCAGCAAGCTGTATTTGCCCGATTGATTCGGAATAAAACCGGCAAGAGCTGGACGGATAATACCTTCCACCGGGCGAACCGAAAAAAGAGCACCCATGTGCATGGCTCCGATGTTTCCTGCTCCGCAAAAGGCTTTAATTTCCTTATTTTTTAAAAGAGAATAACCCCTGGTGATGCTGGAGTTGTGTTTTTGCGCAATGGCCGTGGTGGGGTGTTCGTCCAAGCCTATCACTTCGCTTGCATGATGAACCTCAAACGCCTGGGGAGAAATGTCGTATTTGATGCAGGTTCTTTCGATTGCTTCCTTATCGCCCACCAGCATAAGAGAAATTGACTGATCAAGTTCCTCCATCGCTAGTGCAGCACCTCTGACTACATGGTCAGGGGCAAAGTCGCCGCCCATCGCGTCAACAGCTATTCGCATGCAGAGAGTTTATTGAAAAAAACAAAGAGGGGTTAGCTTATGCCAACACCTCTTTTTCCATTACCACTTTACCTTTATAATAAAGTTTGCCTTCGTGCCAGAATGCCCTGTGTGGCAGGTGATATTCACCCGTAGTTGGGCACACTACATAGCTTTTTGGCTCTGCTTTATAATGAGTTCTGCGTTTGTCACGTCTGGTGGTCGAATGTCTTCGTTTCGGATGTGCCATGTTTACCTAATATTAACAATTAATTGTTTCTCAATTTCTTTAAAGCCTCCCAGCGGGGGTCAATTCCCTCGCCGCCTGTTTCGGGCTCGTCGTCCTGTGCCGACTTATATATAATAGCGCCGTAGCCCTCCTCCTCATCGTCGCTGTCAGTCCTGAAATCGGGGTGTACCTTTTTCATGGGCACAGCCACCGTAATATATTCATAGATATATTGCGCCACATTGAACTTCTGAGTGTCGCGCTGTATCACTATAATCTCGTCGTCCAATTCGGCATCCTCCTCGCCAAACTTCACTATCAGGTTTTCCTTCAAATCGATAGGGTAAGCAAAGGTCTTCAGACTTCGGTCACAAACCAGCTCTATACTTCCCTCTATGGAAAACGCCAACGTCATCATGGTTTCTGTTTTAAGCAGATCCAGATGAACAACCCCTTGTCCCTTCTCTACGAGCGAATTTTCGAAGGCTTCAAAAAACTTGTTATCGAAGCTGTATTCGTAGGAATGCTGGGTATTTGATAGTCCCTGAATGTCTATTTCGAATTGTTTTAGGGGACTTTTTACCATAGCCTCTCAATAAAGACCGCAAAGATAGAAAGAAAGCCTTAATTGTGAAAACAACCTGCAAAAGAAAAGTAGCCGTGGTTAGGCTACATCTGCCTTTGCTGTTTCACCTTTCCTTTCATTCACGATTTCGGCTGCCAGCAGAATCGCTTCACGCATCGACGATTCCGAAGCTTCATTTTTGCCGGCCAGGCTATAGGCGGTGCCGTGGTCGGGGGAGGTTCTAACGGCTGGCAATCCGGCCGTATAATTTACGCCTGTTTCGAAACACATGGTTTTGAACGGAATCAACGCCTGGTCGTGATACATGGCCAGCACACCATCGTATTTGCTGTAAAGCAAGCTGCCAAAAAAGCCATCGGCCGGGAAGGGGCCAAACACAAGATTGCCCTTCTCTTTAAACTCTTTAATTACAGGGGAAATCACGTCTTTTTCTTCGTTGCCAAGCAGGCCATTTTCGCCTGCGTGCGGGTTCAACCCCAAAACGGCAATGCGAGGTTTCTTTATTCCAAAATCGGCCTTCAGGGTTTTGTCTAATATGGCAAGCTTCTTAGCGATCAGCTCTTTGCCCAGCGCAGAAGCTATTCCCTTGATGGGAATGTGCCCCGTTACCAGCCCGATCCGCATTTTGTCGCCTACCATCAGCATCAAATGATCTTTTGTGCCAAATGCATCAGCCAGGTATTCAGTATGGCCCGGAAATTTAAACTCTTCGCTCTGGATGTTGTTTTTGGAAATAGGAGCCGTAACTATAGCATCTATTTTACCACTCTTCAGATCGTTAACGGCTGCTTTCAGGGAAACGAGGGCATACTTGCCGCCGCTTTCATTTTCTACCCCCATTTGGATCTCCACCGTTTCTTCCCACAGGTTAATCACATTTATTTTTTTATGAAAAACCTGCGAAGCATCTCTTATCTGGTGATAGCTGAAGTCGCTCAGCTGCAGCGCCTTTCTGTAGTACGAAATTACCTTGGAAGATCCGTAGATTATGGGTGTCATAAAGCGAAGGATTCGGTTGTCTTCCAATGCCTTTATGAGTACCTCCGGCCCAATGCCATTTATGTCGCCTATTGTGATTCCTATTACCGGCTTATTATTATTTGGTTTCTCCATCCCGTATATCCTGCAAAAATTTCAGTTATTTGGCCTCCCGGTCACAAACTTTCCGGTAGGGTAGTGTTTTCAGCACTACAAATTAATGGTTTTTTATGTGCTTAAAAAAATGGATAAAGTAAGGCCCAAAAAGCACCTCGGTCAGCATTTTCTTAAAGACCAGAATATCGCCAGAAAGATAGTGGAGGCCTTAACCGGGCACGGCGGGTACAGCACCGTGCTGGAGGTTGGCCCCGGCATGGGCGTACTTACGCAGTTTCTTGTTGAGAAAAGCGAATGGCAGTTGCATGTTGTTGAAATCGACCGTGAGTCGGTTGCGTATCTGAACACCAACTACCCGGCGCTGAAGGAGCGAATCCACGAAAAAGATTTTCTCAAAATGAACATCAGCGCAATATCCGACGGGCCCGTGGCCGTTATAGGAAACTTCCCTTACAACATCAGCTCGCAAATTTTTTTCAAAGTGCTGGACGAACGAAACAGAATTCCGGAAGTGGTAGGCATGGTGCAAAAAGAAGTGGCGGTTCGGATTGCCGAGAAGGAAGGCAGTAAAAATTACGGGATACTAAGTGTGCTGCTTCAGGCTTACTACGATATCGAATATCTGTTTACCGTGCCGCCGGGGGTATTTCAGCCGCCGCCAAAGGTAAACTCGGCGGTAATCCGGCTCAAACGAAACCAGCGGCAGGCGCTGCCGTGCGACGAGGCGTTATTTAAAAAAGTAGTAAAGGCGGCTTTCCAAAAGCGCCGCAAGACGTTGCGTAATGCCCTGAAAGAACTAACTTTGCCCGCTGAATTGCTGGAGCATCCGGTGCTGCAAAGGAGAGCGGAGCAGTTGTCAGTAGCAGAATTCTTCGAACTAACGTTATCCATAGAAAACGCATGGAAGCACTCATCCAATTCGAGCTGAGCAAAGAATTCCTGGACAAGTTTCAGGAGGCCATCGAACAAAAGGATGAGCAGTTTATCCGTAAATCGCTGGAGGGCATAAACCCGGCCGACGTAACACAACTGCTGTACGAGTTTGACCGGGAGGAATCGAAGTATGTGGTCGACCTGCTCGACAAGCAGGTGGGTGCACTTATTATCAACGACCTCGACGAAGACACGAGAACTGAGTTTCTTGAGATATTTACTCCCGAAGAAATTGCTTCATTTTTAAACTACCTCGATTCCGACGACTGTGTGGATATTCTGCTGGAGCTTTCGCTTCAGAAAAAGGAAGAGGTTGTAGCTCATATACAAGACGAGCAAAAGGCCGGGCACATACAGGAACTTCTGCACTACGATGAAGACGTAGCCGGCGGCCTTATGGCCAAGGAGCTTATAAAGTGCAACCTCAACTGGACGATCCTGCAGTGTATTGAGGAAATACGAAAGCAGGCCGAAAAAGTACAGAAGTTCTACTCGGTTTATGTAGTCAACAATTATGGCAAGCTTATCGGCAAAGTTTCGCTCAAAAAAATCATCCTTTCGGATGACCATACAAAAATTGCCGATATTTACGACGACGACGTGGTATCAGTAACCACCGACATGTCGGAGGAAGAGGTAGCTTCGATTATGCGAAAGTACGATCTTGAAGCTATACCCGTGGTAAATGCAAAGGGCCGCCTGGTGGGTCGCATCACTATCGACGATATCGTAGACGTAATGCAGGAGCTGGCGGAAGAGGAACGGCAGCTGATGGCCGGTATTTCCGACGACGTGGAGGAAGACGACAGCGTTTGGAAGCTCTCCAAAGCCCGTTTGCCCTGGTTAATGATCGGCATGGTCGGCGGTTTGCTGGGAGCACGTTTTATTGGTCTTTTTGAAGCCGATATAGCCATTATACCAGCGGTGGCCTTTTTTATCCCGCTGATTACGGCTACCGGGGGCAACGTGGGTATTCAGTCGTCTTCAATTGTAGTGCAAAGCCTGGCAAACCCGAATGTTTTTCAGGAATCTATGTTTAACAGACTGGTAAAGGTGTTTGCTGTGGCGGTGCTCAATGGGGTAATCTTGTCCCTGGTTGTTTTTGGAAGCATCATACTTATATATAAAGAGGAGTTTTTAGCTGTTACGGTGTCGTTGGCGCTGTTTAGTGTGGTGCTGTTGGCGTCGTTTATGGGCACCATTACGCCGTTAGTATTGGAGCGCTTCGGAATCAACCCCGCCCTTGCCTCCGGTCCTTTTATTACCACGGCAAATGATTTGCTCGGTTTGGGCGTTTACTTTACGGTAGCCAATTTGCTTTACGGAATATTCTGAAATCTATATGCTGAAGTCGGTACTAATTGTAGATGAAATGCATCCGGGTATTATCCCTATGTTGGAGACGCTCGGGTTTGCTGTTGACTATATGCCAGGCATCACAAAGGAAGAGGTGGCACAACGTGTGGCCAACTACCACGGTCTGGTGGTTCGGTCTAAGCTGGCGATCAACCAGGAATTTCTCGACAAAGCAACCCAGCTGGAGTTTATTGCCAGGGCAGGTGCCGGTATGGACCAGATTGATATAAAAGCAGCGGAAAAAAAGGGCATTCACCTGGTAAATGCCCCCGAAGGAAATCAGGATGCGCTTGCAGAACACGCCATTGGCATGATCCTCACCTTATTTAATAAGCTGCATGTGGCCGACAGGCAGGTGCGCCAAAAAATATGGGACCGCGAGGGCAACCGGGGTGTAGAACTGAAAGACAAAACGCTGGCAGTAATAGGCTATGGGTACATGGGAGAAGCCTTTGCGAAGCGGCTACTCGGCTTTGGATGCAAAGTGATTGTTTACGATAAGTACAAAAGGGGGTTTGGCAGCATCAAAGCCGAAGAGGCTTCTATGGAGGAGGTATTTCTGGAAGCCGACATTGTAAGCTTGCACGTGCCCCTTACCCGCGAAACCCGGAATATGGTGGACGCCGAATATTTAGGCAGATTTAAAAAACCTATTTGGCTTGTTAATACCGCGAGAGGGGAAGTAGTAAATTTGAAAGAGTTGCTGACGGCCATAGAGGCAGGCAAAGTGCTGGGTGCGGCGCTCGATGTTTTAGAAAATGAAAAACTTGGCACGCTCTCGCCCGATCAGGACGAGACCTTTACCAAACTGGCGCAGCTGCCCAACGTGCTTTTTACGCCGCATGTGGCCGGTTGGTCCTACGAGTCGTATGAGCGCATCAACAGGGTGCTGACCGAAAAGATCAGACGTTTGTATGGTAAAGAAAAGAAAGCTTCCTCTGCGTCGTTATAACCACGGGATTTGCAGCGTAAGGATGGAAGTTTTTATATTTGCCTTCCCATTCAGTAAAGTTTTAATTTCTCTTTCGGGAGTTAAACTATAAAATCTTAATATATTTGATAAAACGGTTTTTATCAGGTTTACCCCTGGTGGACCGTTCTTTTTTATTTAATAGCACTATATATGTCTAAGTTATCATACTACACCGAAGAAGGGCTCAAGAAGCTGAAAGATGAGCTAAATGAGTTGAAGACAAAAGGAAGAGCCGATATGGCTAAACAAATTGCTGAAGCCCGCGACAAAGGAGACCTCAGTGAAAATGCCGAATACGATGCGGCCAAGGATGCGCAGGGGCTGTTGGAAATGCGAATCTCCAAGCTCGAAGAGCTGGTGGCAAATGCCCGGATCGTGGACGAAAGCAAGCTCGACAATTCCAAGGTATCCATTCTTTCTAAGGTTAAAATAAAGAACAAAAAGAATGGTGGCGTTATGACATATATGCTGGTGGCCGAAGAGGAAGCTGATCTGAAGCTCGGCAAAATTTCAGTAAAGTCGCCAATTGGCCAGGGCCTGCTTGGCAAGAAAGTGGGAGATACTGCGATGGTAAAAGCTCCGGCGGGAAATATCGAATTTGAGGTGGTGGAAATTAGTATTTAAGCAAAAACCTGATGGCTTCTTTATTCACACGAATTATAAATAAGGAAATACCGGCCCATGTAGTGCATGAAGATGAACGTTTCATCGCTTTTCTCGATATTAATCCGCTGGTGATGGGCCACACGCTGGTGGTTCCGAAGAAAGAGGTCGATTACATTTTCGATAATGACGACGAGACGCTGTCGGGGATTATGGTCTTTGCAAAAAAAGTGGCCCGTGCGATCGACAAAACCATTCCATGCAAACGGGTAGGGGTGGCGGTTATTGGCCTGGAGGTACCTCACACGCACGTGCACCTCGTGCCCATGAACAGCATGCGCGATATCAGCTTTCTGGAGCCCAAGTTGCACCCATCGCAGGAACAGCTGGCTCAAACCGCCGAAAAGATCCGAAAGGGCCTGTAGACTGCTGCACTCAATTGCTCCGGAATTAAACAAAGATCAAACTGAACAGATCAACCACTTGAACCAGCGCTAACCTTAAACTCTTAAACCTTAAACTCTTAAACATTAAACCTTTCCCCCCACCCGGCCGGGATTATCGGATATAAAAGCCTTCCAGCTCTTGGCTTTGGAACCCGTATCGCCCTTCTGGAAGTAGTGACAAATGGCCACTGCCAGTGCATCTGTTGCATCCAGCAGCTTCGGCGACTCTTTGAAGTTGAGCAGCGTTTGCAGCATTTTGGCCACCTGCTCCTTGGAGGCGTTGCCATTGCCGGTAACCGATTGCTTTACTTTTTTTGGAGCGTACTCATGAATGGGGATTTCCCTGGCCAGCGCTGCTGCCATAGCAACACCTTGCGCCCGGCCCAGCTTTAGCATCGACTGCACATTTTTTCCGTAAAAAGGTGCTTCCAATGCTACTTCGTCGGGGTGAAATTCATCGAGGAGAGAGGTTATGCGCTCAAAAATTTTTTTCAGCCGCAACTCGTGGCCGGCGTATTTGCTCAGGTGAATAACACCAAACTGCAGCAACTTCAGCTTGCTTCCTTCCACCAATACCACACCGTAGCCCATTACACTGGTGCCAGGGTCTACTCCCAAAATAATCCGCTCCTTTACCTTTACCAAAGCCATCTGCAAAATTTGGTTGATGCTACACAAATCCTGTCTAAATTCAAACCCTGATGACACCAATTCACCTTGCCATTATAGTATCCGCAGCCGGGCTGGCTTTGTATGGGTTGTTTGTGTTTGTATGCTGGGCAAAGTGGCCGTCGTTGCCGAATTATCCGACCTCCGAAGATCACTGTTGGCTCCCCACTGTTACAGTAGTGGTGGTGGCGCGAAACGAAGCCTCCGGCATAGGCGAGCTGCTTGCGGGGCTTGGCAGGCAGCAGTACCCGAAGGCGAATTTTGAGCTCCTGCTGATGGACGACAACTCCGACGACCAAACCGTTGCCATAGCCAAATCGTTGGCGGCTGAATATGGTATCAGATTTAAGTCGCTGCCGGTAACTGTACCCAACGGCTTTAGCGGTAGCCATAAAAAGCTGGCGATAGCGCAGGCAGCCAAATTCTCGCAAGCGGAAATACTGGTGCTTACCGACGCCGATTGCAGCGTTGGCCCGGGCTGGCTAAGCAGCCATATAGCTTGCTACCAAACTTACCCACCTGCGCGCCTTGTTTTTGGAGCTTTTGTATTTAAAGGAGCTACGGGATTTTGGAAAAGTTTGCTGAATCTCGAAGCTTTAAATTTAACCGCAGTTGCCGCCACCACCAGCCTGATGGGAAAGCCAACCATGTGTAGCGGAGCCAACATGTCGTACAGGCGGCATCTTGTGCATGACCTTTCACCTTTCGACACTAACTTGCTGCTGGCCTCCGGCGACGATGAGTTTATGCTTCATGCTGTGCACCGGAAGTACCCTCGCGGAGTTGTGTACAATTCCTCGCCGGCTTCGCTTGTAGCCACCTCGGCACCCGTGTCGTTCACCGAGTTTTATAACCAGCGGCGGAGATGGGCCGGGAAATGGAAATTTTACAACAACCGTTGGCCGCGCCTGCTGGCTGTGGTGGTTTTTGCAGGCAACCTGGGGAGCATACTGGGTTGGGTGACCGTGCTTTTTACCGGAAACTTGCCCGTGTTAGCGCTACTGATATTCAAGTGTGTGGGAGAGTTTTTGCTCAGCTACCGGGTAAGCAAACATTTTGGGCTGGTGAAATACTTAAGGCATTTTCTTGCCATGGAAATAATTTACCCTTTTTATGCCGTGTTTTTTGGTATAGCTTCTAATTTTGGAAGATATCAGTGGAAGG
This sequence comes from uncultured Imperialibacter sp., assembly GCA_965651695.1. GTDB lineage: Bacteria > Bacteroidota > Bacteroidia > Cytophagales > Cyclobacteriaceae > Imperialibacter. The sequence continues at coordinate 27,938 of CBFGTI010000051.1, forward strand.
GAAGAACATACCCATGAGCGACCAGGAGTTTATTGTATTGGATGAATTGTATTTCGTTACGTCATACCCTGATTTACAACAAGCTACGGACTTACCGCACAATGAATTGAGGGAAACGCTGAGCGGCCTTTTTAGCAAGGGCTGGCTTAAAGTTTTTAAGACAGTTGCGGAGGAACTGCCCGAGGAAAACATTGACCTTGAAGCTGATTTGGAAAATTACTATTATCTGGCCAGTAAGGCAGGCCTGCTGGCGCATAACGGACGGTAAATCCGCAAATGGAGTCTACACTGACACAATTAGATCTGAAGGAGCTGGAGTTAAATTCTCTCCTCGAAATTACACAGGCTATTAATAATAACCTGCCTGAGATCTCTTTGTACAAAATTTACCACTTCACCCTACTGGGCAACCTAAAGGTGAAAAAGCTGGCTTTATATGTTTGGGAAGAAAAGTGGGACTGTAAGGTCAATATAGGCATTGCCTCAAAAAAAATACCTTTGCTGCCCGAAGTATATCAAAAGCTGGCAACAGATATAGAAATTAGGGAGGCTCACGGATTTTTCTCCGAGTTTCAGATGGCAGTACCTGTTCTCCATAAAGAAAAGCTGCTGGCCGTCATTTTTCTGGGAAGCGAGAGTGCCGGGCAAACCGACGAGGGTGCGTCTCACAATCTCACATTCATTAAAGCTCTCACCAATATTATATTGGTTGCAATTGAAAATAAAAAGCTGGCCAGGCGGCAGTTGGAGCAGGAGGCGCTGAGAAAAGAGCTGGAAATTGCCCGCCAGGTTCAAACTTTCCTATTTCCAAAAAATTTACCGCAACTGGAGAATCTGCAAATTGAAGCCACTTACATTCCACATCAAAACGTCGGCGGCGATTACTACGACTATCTCGAGCTTGGCAACGGAAAGTTTCTTCTTTGCATAGCCGATGTTTCGGGCAAAGGCGTGCCGGCAGCGTTGCTGATGTCCAACTTTCAGGCCGCCTTGCGCATGATCGTCCGTAAAACCTACGACCTGCGCGAAATCGTGTATGAGCTTAACAGGCAGATTATGTTCAATAGCAACGGGGAGAATTTCATTACTTTCTTCATGGCTATTTACGATCATTTTGCTGGTGAAATGCGCTACGTAAACTGCGGGCATAATCCTCCGTTTCTCTTTACCGAAAACGGCTACCAGCTACTTGAAGAAGGAACCACGGTACTTGGTATGTTTGAAGAACTCCCGTTTTTACGGGTCGGTAAGGTGGAAAATCTCCGTTCCTTCAGGTTTTTCGGCTATACCGATGGCCTTACAGAGACTTTTAACAGTGCCGGCGAAGAGTACGGGCTGGAGCGGCTGCTTGCCACATTGTGTAGCATGAATGGGACGTCGCTCGCCGGAATTCACGAGTCGGTAATCAAGTCGCTGGAAGAATTTAAAGTGCTTGAGGCCTACCGCGACGATATTACGATGCTCTCCGCCAAAGTAATAAGCTAAACTTGCTCTATCTGCACAAAACCCCCGAGTGGCTTAAAACGTTTTTTCCCCTTGTCACGTGGAATTTTGACAGGTCGGAAAAAAAGATCTTTCTTACCTTCGACGACGGGCCTATTCCCGAACTGACTCCATGGGTGCTCGATCAGCTAAAAAATTACAATGCACTTGCCACCTTCTTTTATGTGGGCGACAACATTAGAAAATACCCGCACCTGTTTGCCAGAGCCGTTAACGACGGTCATTCGGTGGGTAACCACACCTACAATCATTTGAGAGGATGGAAAACGCCCCTCCCAGCTTACCTGGATAATGTGGAAAAATGTGAGGAAATTATTGAAAGCCAGGGAGGCCGGCGAAGCAGGAAACTTTTCCGCCCGCCATACGGGCAATTTACACCCACCCAAATGAAACACATTGCCCAGTCGCACAATGTAGTGCTGTGGGACTACCTCACCGGCGACTTTGATCTTAAGCTGAGTCCGGAAAAATGCCATGTTTCTGCACTCAAAAAAACTTTGTGCGGATCTATCGTTGTATACCACGAGAACATAAAGGCAGCGCCAAGGCTGCAATACTCGCTACCACTCTTCTTGAAACATTTCTCCGATAAGGGCTTTCAATTTTGCGCTATTGAATGAGTGGATAGGATATATCGCAGCAACTGTGGCAGCGATCACCATTCTGTCCGACTTGTTTCTGCTGCTTACAGGTTTCGTTCGGCAAAGAAGAACTGAGGCGGGGCAGCTCTTTCCGCCGGATTTTTTGCCCACCGTGTCTGTATTAATAGCCGCACGCAACGAAGCGCATGTAATACGGCGCTGTCTCGACAGCCTCGTTGCACAGGATTATCCCCCCGCAAAATTGGAGATTCTTATAGGCAATGATGCTTCTGAAGACGAAACCGGTTCCATCATTAAGGAATACGAGACCAGATACCCCTCGGTGAAGAGGCTTGACATAACCGGTACAATGGGTACGGCCAGGGGAAAGGCCAACGTGCTTGCCCAACTCGTTAAAGTAGCCAAAGGAGAAGTGGTTCTGATTACCGACGCCGATATGTGGCTGGCACCTGGCTGGTGTAGCAGATTGGTGGCAGGATTTACCGGCACCAACGGCATTGTAACCGGCTACACGGCCGTGGAGCAAACCTCATTTATGGGTCGCATGCAGGCAACCGAGTGGGCCCTTGCAATAGGTATAATAAAAACGCTGACTGACGCGGGCTACCCTGTAACCAGCATGGGCAACAATATGGCGGTGCTCCGAAGCGCCTACGAGGCCACTGGCGGCTACGAAAATATGCCGTTTTCGCTCACTGAAGATTATCAGCTTACCCGCGAGGTTTTGCGGCAAGGGTTTACTGTAAGGCAGCTGGGCGACTCCGCCTCCCTGGGCGTTACGCTGCCTGTGCCGTCCTTCGCTCAATTGCTAAAGCAGCGTAAGCGATGGATGAAAGGTGCTGTACAACTGCCTGTGTGGATGGTATTGCTATTGGGTGTGCAGGCAATGTATTATCCCGGAGCCGTTGTGGGAATGCTCTTTTTTCCCTGGTTTTGGAGCCTTGTATTGATAAAATGGATGTTGCAAACGGCCTTTTGTGTCATAATGACAAGAAAAGCTGGTGTGCAACTGAAAATAGCTGATTCTATCGGTTACGAAATCTATTCAGCTATTATATCTTTGTCGACGTTAGTCTATTCTGCCATTCCTGGTAAGGTTGTATGGAAAGGCCGGAAGTACTGATAAATCATCGGACATGAAGATCGGCAGTCTGGTGTGCTTTACCGTTAACCTGTGATTGATGGAATTTGTAGATACCCATGCGCATGTTTACTCACGCAAATTTGAAAATACCGGTGAGATACTTGCCAGCGCCTTCTCAGCCGGAGTAGCCCGAATTTACATGCCCAATGTAGATGCAGAGTCTATAGAGCGGATGCTGCAAATCGAAAATTCCTATCCCAACCAATGCTTTTCGATGATGGGCCTGCACCCATGCTCCGTAAACCACACTTTTGAACGGGAGTTAGCCCTGGTAGAAGAGTGGCTCGGCAAACGTGACTTTGTAGCTATTGGCGAAATTGGCATCGATCTTTATTGGGACAAGAGTTTTATTGAGCAGCAAAAGGAAGCGTTTAAGGTACAGTGCGGATGGGCAAAAGAACGTAACCTGCCGGTGGCTATTCACTGCCGTGAGTCAATGGATCTCACGATAGAATTGGTTGAGGCTTTAAAGGACGAACATTTGACGGGTATATTTCATTGCTTTACCGGCAACGTTGAGCAGGCCAAAAGGATAATTGATTTAGGATTTTTTTTAGGAATTGGCGGAGTTAGCACGTTCAAAAACGGAGGGTTGGCAGAGGTGCTTCCGGCAATAGGTTTGGATAGGCTGGTGCTGGAGACCGACGCACCTTACCTTGCGCCTGTACCTCACCGTGGCAAGCGCAACGAGCCCGCCTATATTCCGCTTATAGCGCAGCGGGTAGCAGAACTTACGGGTGAGCTAACCGAAACTGTGGCAAGAGTAACAACATATAACGCCGATTTTTTATTCCATTATACCCAAAACGATGAATTACAAGATAGTTAACATAGCCACCGCCAGTGGGGTCAACCCCCGAAGGAGCATACTTATTATATATACAGGCGGAACCTTCGGGATGTCGTTTGACGAAACAGGAAGCCTGGTGCCGTTCAACTTCGGGCTGGTGATCGATAAAATCCCCGAACTGAAAGCGCTCGATCTCAAGATTACCGTTATTTCATTTCCTGAACCCACCGACTCCAGCAATATCAATATTGACCACTGGCTCGACATTGGGTATATCATCTACGAAAATTACTCCCAGTACGATGGCTTCGTAATACTCCATGGCACCGACACCATGGCCTACACGGCATCGGCACTCAGCTACATGCTGGAGGGGCTCAATAAGCCGGTGATATTTACAGGTGCCCAAATCCCGATAGGGTCTACCCGGTCCGACGCACGTGAAAATCTCATCACGGCGCTTGAAATTGCTTCAGCCACCGAAAACGGCAAGCCGGTGATTTCTGAGGTCTGCATCTACTTTAATTTCTATCTCATGCGCGGCAACCGGTCGCAAAAGCTTCGCAGCAGCCATTTTGCTGCATTCGAGTCCGAAAACTATCCCTATCTGGCTGAAGCCGGTGTTACCATCGAGTATAATAAAACATACATAAAGCCTTTTGAGGCCGACTTAAAACTCCAGCTTCACCGCAGCTTCAATAGTAATGTAACCATACTGAAGATATTTCCGGGTATCAGTAAAAATGTAATCGACAGCGTGCTCAACATTACCGGGCTCGAAGGAATTGTGCTGGAAACCTACGGCTCCGGCAATACCATGAACTACGAGTGGTTTATAGATAGCCTCAGGCAAGCATTGGCCAGGGGTATTGTAATAATGAATGTAAGCCAGTGCATAGGAGGGAAGGTAATACAGGGCCGTTATGAATCAAGCAGGATTTTGGACGAAATTGGGGTGATGAGCGGTAAGGATATTACAACTGAGGCGGCAATTACCAAGCTTATGTTTTTACTCGCAAAAGAGAGGAATATTAGGGATGTAAAAAAGAAGCTTATAGTGCCATTAGCGGGGGAAATGAGCTAATTTTACGCTGGTGTAAATTTAAGATCAAAATTTGCATAAAGAGTTTTTTCTTGATTTATTTGTTGCTTGTAGAATCAAAGAAATTGTATTTTGGAGAGGTGTCCGAGTGGTTGAAGGAGCACGCCTGGAAAGTGTGTATACCTCTAAAGGGTATCGAGGGTTCGAATCCCTCTCTCTCCGCAGACTTAACAAAAAGTTGAATTTTTCTTAACTAAATTAAAACTATCTTTTACTAACTGTAACCAATTTAAGATCTACTAAAATTTAAACTATGAAAAAGTTATTCGCTTCGCTGTTGCTAACAGGCGTTTTCGCATTCTGCCAACTTAGCGTAGTTGCCCAGGATGAAACCTCTCAAGATACTACTGCAACGGCAGACACTGCAGCAGTTCAGGAAGAAGCCGCCCAACCTGCACAACCGATCTCGGCTCCGGTTGAAGAAG